>SUXO01000013.1 GCA_015060885.1 Bacteroidales bacterium | reverse complement strand
AAGTCCTCCAAACTCTCCCCTCCGGGGGAGAAGGAGGGGGCCATTAAAATGATATGAAGAAAACTTATGTATCACCTCTTACAGCAGAGGTAAACGTAGCGACTGAGAACATGATTGCAGCATCAATTCAGATGGGCGATAGCGACACAACAGTTGACACTTCGACACCTGGCACACAGCTCGGCAACACCAACCGCGGCGAGTGGGGCAACCTTTGGGGTAAGTAATAAGACTTTGCCCCACGAGCCGAAGGTGAAGGCTTGTGCAAGCGAGTGGGAGGGAATTCATTCACTCACGCAACGAGCGTAGCCAAGGCTCGATAAAATGAAATTTTATCAATGGGGAAATTTGTGGGGTAAATAAATTTCCCCATCGACAATGCGAGCAGCCAATGGTCGGGCGTAGCGCGGCAAAGTCGCGCCGCACGGGTGGCGCCAAGCGAGCATTGTCAATGGAATAAACCTTGTGGAACAAGTAATAAGACTTTGCCCCACGAGCCGAAGGTGAAGGCTTGTGCAAGGCGCAATATTTTACCGTAGGGGCAGACCGATGTGTCTGCCCAAATGAAAGTTCAACGCAATAGCCGGGCGCACACACCGGTGCGCCCCTACAACAAACACAACCGCAACGCAGAAATGCCACGCGGTGCGCATTAACAGCGCAAAGCGGCTGATTACCGCTTTGCGCTACTAAAAAGAATGTAGCCTGGGGCTACTTACACGCTGACTTATCGAAAGGTAAGTTAATATTAAGTAAATAGTTAAAGCCGAAAGCGTTCGGCAGGGAATAGTGTCGTTGTGAAACGACACTATTTTTGTATGTGACTGACTGACGGCGAAACAGGGTTCAGTAGAAATTTAGTGTGGACAAATTGATTCTTTAATAAGTTGTGCTCCCTCACGCTGCCCTTTGTATAACGAAATAACTCCTGCAATGGTAATTCTAAAAAGAAACCGGCACCGTAAGAGAGACAGCGGAGAGCCCTGCCGAGGGCAGGCCATTGTGCGAGTACTGTTTGAGCGCAGTGCGGGTATAATTTATCTTATATAGCCGCACGAAGCGAGTTACGCAGCACCCTGCAAACGGCAGAAAGGCTTGCAGCGGCAAGCGAGTGTCGAACGAGTTATATTGCTTTAAGCAATTCACGAGCAGAGACAGGAGCGACTTGAACGCCCCGTGTGCCGGGCGTTTGGTTCTTTGCGCGACAAAGAACGTCAAAGATATATTTCCAATGAGAGAATAACCGACAAATAACACCGAGAAGTCAAAAGAAAGAATGTTTAGTATCGTATATAGTGAGTGCTCACACCTTTTTGCGACTGAGCCACTATTATCTTATAGTAGGGGTGCTACCGGTATGTGCGCACAACCAATGCGCAATGCTTTCATTCGGGCAGACACATCGGTCTGCCCCTACGGGAAATAAAACAGATTTCATTTCGAACCTTGTGTGAGAAATCTCACCATTCAGTGGCATTTTGAGATATCTCGCATACGCTCGATATACAGGAACTATGTAATAAAAAAGACAAAAGAACAGAAGATAATGTAGGGGCGCACAGGTGTGTGCGCAAAAAAACACAGAACAACAAAAAAGGAACAGAAACACTGTTCTGCCCCTTCTATCCTGCATTACAAGAAATGTATGTAACAAGCATTACTCTTCGTCGAAATCGAACTCTTCGTAGTTGAAATCATCGCTGTCATCCTCGTCCTCGTCAACAAAGTCGCTCTCCCAGTCGGCAAAGTCATTGGCAAGCATACGGGCATCGTAATTGCGGTGCACGAGTTCCTCACGCTTCACAGCAGCCATACGGTTCTCCTCACTGTTCAGAGAGTTCCACAGGAGGTCTTTGAGTTCCTGTATGCCCTCGCCTGTGGGTGCCGATATAAAGACTGTGGGAACGCCCTCAGGAAGTGTGGGAAGAAGCATCTCTTTCAGTTCTTCGTCAATAAGGTCGCACTTGGTAACGGCAAGCACGCGCTGCTTGTCGAGCATTTCGGGGTTGAAGGTTGCAAGCTCATTAAGCAATATTTCGTATTCACGTTTAATATCATCGGTATCGGCAGGCACCATAAAGAGCAACAGGGAGTTGCGCTCTATGTGACGAAGGAAACGGAGCCCCAGGCCCCTACCCTGGCTTGCGCCCTCAATGATACCGGGAATATCGGCCATAACGAACGATTTGTTATCGCGGTGCGACACAATGCCGAGCTGCGGCTCCATAGTGGTAAAGGGATAGTTGGCTATCTTGGGCTTGGCTGCCGACACCGTTGAGAGCAAGGTAGACTTTCCGGCATTGGGAAAGCCGACAAGGCCCACGTCGGCAAGGAGTTTGAGTTCAAGGGTAACGGTCATCTCACGCATCGGCTCGCCGGGCTGCGCAAAGCGTGGTGCCTGGCGCGTTGGGGTTGCAAAGTGAACATTGCCCAAGCCTCCGCGGCCGCCTTTGAGCAGAGTGACAAGCTGGCCGTCCTCCATAACATCGCAAAGGAACTCTCCTGTTTCGGCGTTATATGCTACGGTACCACAGGGCACATCAATGATTTTGCTTTCGCCGTCGGCACCTGTACTCTTGTTTATGCCGCCGTTCTGCCCGTTGCCGGCAAACACGTGGCGTTGGTATTTTAGGTGGAGCAGAGTCCAATAGTTGCGGTTTCCGCGTAGTATTATATCGCCGCCCTTGCCTCCGTCGCCACCGTCGGGACCGCCATTAGGGATATATTTTGCACGATGCAGATGGGCCATTCCACGGCCTCCACGCCCCGAACGACATACTATCTTAACATAATCTATAAAATTGGATTCTGCCATATATCAACGTTTACTTATAAACAATTTACTCTATTTTTCGTTCTATTTCCCTCACCCTCTTTTTGAGCTCTCGTGGAAGGGGAGTTCCCCGCGGGGTGAGGAGATTGTGCTGTCGCTTTGCTTGTTTTTGTCTTTTGGGCAGACACATTGGTCTGCCCCTACATTGCGGTTGCACGTTTTTCCCGTAGGGGCGCACCAGCGTGTGCGCCCTTTAATTTTCGTGTCTTTTGTCTTTATGTACTTCTGTCTTTAAAACTCCTCAATTTAAAAGAGGAAGAATTATAGCATCATATACAAAAAAAAGAGGGCGTGCCACTCCGCACGCACCTCATAACCAAGCCTGTTATCAAATTCGTGCATCGATGGCCGCAACAATGTCGGCAAATATGCGGTCGAGTTCACCGAGGCCGTTTATGTAGCAACGCTTGCCCTCCTTCTCGTACCACTCTTTCAATGGGGCTGTCTGGTCGTGGTAAACAACAAGGCGTTTCTTTATGGTCACTTCATTGTCGTCGGCACGTCCCGACTCCTGGCCACGCTTTATGAGGCGTGTCATAAGTTCCTCTTCGGGAACATCGAGTTCAATCATTGCTGTTACCTCCTGCTCTCTTGCAGCGAGCATCTCTTTAAGAGCCTCGGCCTGTGCAATAGTGCGGGGAAAACCATCGAAAATAACGCCCTTGCTGCCGACAAGAGTATCTAACTTTGCCGACAAGATGTCGAGCATAAGCGCATCGGGTATAAGCTGGCCGTTGTCAATGAGTTTCTTGGCCATACAGCCCAATTCGGTGCCGGCCTTTATTTCGGCACGCAACACATCGCCGGTTGAAATATGGTCAATACCGTACTTCTCTACTATTCTCTCGCTCTGGGTGCCTTTTCCCGAACCGGGCGCACCGAATATTACTATATTAAGCATTGTTCTATACTGTTTTCGAGTTAATCTTCAACTACATCGTACACATCCTGCAAGTTGCGGCCCAAGCCGTCGTAATCGAGTCCATAGCCCACAATGAACCTGTCGGGAATGGTGAAGACACCGTATTTCACATCGACAGGAACTTGAAGACGGGCGGGTTTCACGAACAACGATGCTATCTGCACCGACGCAGGACCACGTGTGCCCAGACTCTCCATCATACGCTGCATTGTAAGGCCGGTATCAACAATATCTTCTACTATTATCACATCGCGGCCTGCAAGGTTCTCGGTGAGGCCCAACACTTCGCGTATCACACCGGTGGTTGTGGTTCCCTGATAAGAGGATAACTTCACGAATGATATTTCACACTCTATTTCGAGATTACGCATAAGTTCGGCGGCAAACATAAAGCAACCATTAAGCACACCAAGCAGAATAGGACGTTTGCCGGCATAGTCCTTGTTAATATCGGCCGCCACGCGCTTTATGGCCGCAACTATCTCCTCGTGAGGAATTGAAGTTTCAAAGTATTTATCGTGAATTTTTATTCGTGACATATTAAATACCCTTATTAGTTTATTGTAACAACCCTACAAAAGTAGTATAAACTTCCGAAAAATGAAGTGGGTGTTAAAAATTCTTTTAAAAAAAATATGATACGCCACACAAACCGCTCCATTTTGCCTTGTAAAACGGCAAACCGCAACTTTTTGCATAATTTATAGAAGTTGCCTCAAAACTATTTACTATCTTCGCACAGAAATAGCGGTTGCTCCCTGCACAAAACGGAGAGGCAACCCGTAACAATACGCCGTTTATGAAACAGATTGCATTTCTTATATTCTCACTCGCCGCACTGCCCTGCCTGGCACAGACCGATGTGAGTTCGTTTCTTTCGGGAACAGCAGAGGGTGCCGTTTACAGTCTCCCTGCAACAACCATTGAAATTACTGTCGATGCCATTTGCGTAAAACGCACACCGGGTGAGTTTCACCGCTATGCCGACAAGTTCCTGCGACTTAACAACGTTATTTCGGCCGAAGAAAAATACTGGGAACTGCAAAATGTCAATGTGGAACTTACCGGGAAGGCCGACCCGCAAAAGATGTTCACCGTGAAACTGAACAACAGCACTGCGAGTAACCTGCAACTCACCGAGGAGGGCATCCTCGCCGGCATAAATACCGACAATCACAAAGAAGAAACAGCCCCCCTTGTTGCTGCTGCAAAGAGAAAGAGTATCGATGCAAGGCAATATATGACCGAGGAGATACTGCAAGCAACGTCCACAGCCAAGATGGCCGAACTTGTGGCAAAGGAGATCTACTCTATAAGGGAAAGCAAACTTGCCATTGTAAAGGGGCAGGCCGAGAATATGCCCCAGGACGGTGTGTCGATGCAGCTTGTACTCGACGAACTCGACAAACAGGAGAAGGCCTACCTTGCCCTCTTCACCGGCACAACCGACACCACCAGCGTCAGCCGCAAGATATATTTCACCCCCACTGCCGAAAGCGACACGGTGAAGAGCACTCTTTTCCGTTTCTCACGCAAGCTGGGTGTTGTCGACAACGAGAACCTTGCAGGTGCCCCCGTATATTACGACTTCCGCAACCTCAACAGCGTCTACATTCCGCTCCCCGACGAGGTCAAGAAGCCTTTGAAGAAGGAGGGAATCTGCTACAACGTGCCCGGCAAAGCCGAGTTCAGGATATACACAACTATAAAAACACTGTACAACAGCGAGTTACCCATAGCACAGCTGGGCACAACAGAGATACTATCAAAGGCTCTCTTCAACAAAGATGCACGCACGAAGGTCACCTTCGACACAGCAACGGGAACCATTATAAATATTGAAAAACAATAACTTAATATAACAGCAATATGTTTGAAAACCTAAGCGAGCGCCTTGAACGCTCATTTAAAATACTTAAAGGCGAGGGAAGAATCACCGAAGTGAACGTCGCCGAAACGCTTAAAGACGTGCGCAAGGCACTGCTCGATGCCGACGTGAACTACAAGGTGGCAAAGACCTTCACCGACACCGTAAAGAACAAGGCTATCGGCCAGAACGTACTCACATCGATACGTCCCAGCCAGCTGATGATTAAGATTGTACACGACGAACTCACCACCCTTATGGGCGGGCAGACTGCCGAAATAAACTACGAAGGACACCCCGCGATAATTCTTATGTCGGGTTTACAGGGTTCGGGTAAGACAACATTCTCGTCGAAACTTGCCAACTTCCTAAAAAAGAAGAAGAACCGCAACCCCTTGCTCGTTGCCTGCGACGTTTACCGCCCCGCAGCCATCGACCAGCTTAAAGTGCTTGGCGAGCAGATAGGTATCCCCGTGTATAGCGAACCCGACAGCAAAAACCCTGTTGAAATTGCACAGAACGCCATTAAAGAGGCAAAACACAACGGATACAACCTTGTTATCATAGATACCGCCGGCCGCCTGGCAGTCGACGAAGCGATGATGCAGGAGATTGCAGCCATAAAAGAGGCCGTAAACCCCACCGAGACACTTTTTGTTGTCGACTCAATGACCGGCCAGGATGCCGTGAACACAGCAAAAGAGTTCAACGACCGCCTCGACTTCACCGGAGTCATTCTCACCAAGCTCGACGGTGACACCCGTGGTGGTGCTGCTCTTTCGATACGCACCGTTGTGGACAAGCCCATCAAGTTCATTGGTACAGGCGAAAAGATGGAGGCCATCGACCAGTTCCACCCCAACCGTATGGCCGACCGCATACTGGGAATGGGCGACGTTGTTTCGCTTGTCGAACGCGCACAAGAGCAGTTCGACGAGGAGGAGGCAAAGAAACTGCAACGCAAGCTTGCACGCAACCAGTTCGACTTCAACGACTTCCTCACACAGATAGAGCAAATAAAGAAGATGGGTAACATAAAAGACCTTATGGGTATGATACCCGGTGTGGGAAAAGCCATAAAAGACATAGACATAGATGATAACGCATTCAAGAGTGTCGAAGCCATAATACGTTCGATGACACCCAAAGAGCGTGCCAACCCCGATATCATAAACGCATCGCGCAAAGAGCGTATTGCACGCGGCAGCGGCACCACCCTGCAAGAGGTGAATCGCCTTATGAAACAGTTCGAGCAGATACGCAAGGCTATGAAGAGCGTAGCAGGCGGCAAGATGGGCAACCTTATGTCGCGTTTCAAGATGTAATACCAAAAACACCGACAACACAATGCAACTTATAGACGGAAAGGCCATAGCAGCTACCATAAAAAAGGAGATAGCACAGGAGGTCGAAAAGATTATTGCCGAGGGTGGCAAACGCCCGCACCTTGCCGCAATACTCGTGGGACACGACGGCGGCAGCGAAACATACGTTGCCAACAAGGTGCGTGCCTGCGAAGAGTGCGGCTTCACATCGACACTCATACGCTACGAAGACGACGTGACCGAGGCGCAGCTCCTTGCAAAGATTGACGAACTGAACAACGACAGCGATGTGGACGGGTTCATTGTGCAGTTGCCCCTTCCCAAGCACATCGACGAGCAGAAGATAACCGAAGCCATCGACTACCGCAAGGATGTCGACGGGTTCCACCCGGTGAACGCCGGCCGCCTTGCCATAGGGTTGCCCTGCTTCCTTTCGGCAACGCCCAACGGCATAATAGAACTGCTGCGCCGTTACAACATTGACACAAAGGGCAAGAAATGTGTTGTTCTCGGCCGCAGCAACATTGTGGGCAAGCCCGTGGCAAGCCTTATGATGCAGAAACAGATACCGGGCGATGCAACAGTCACCGTCTGCCACAGCCACACACAGGACATTGCCGAAGAGTGCCGGAAGGCCGACATAATAATTGCGGCCCTGGGGCAACCCCACTTTGTAAAGGCCGAAATGGTAAAAGAGGGTGCTGTGGTAATAGATGTGGGCACCACACGCGTGCCCGACACAACACGCAAGCAGGGGTTCCGCCTGTGCGGCGATGTCGACTTTGAGAATGTTGCGCCCAAATGCTCCTTTATAACCCCCGTACCCGGCGGTGTTGGCCCCATGACCATAGTGTCGCTTATGAAGAACACACTGTTGGCTGCAACCCACAAGATATATAAATAACCACCATTGAGGTTAATATACATCATAACATTGGCAATCGTATGCACCGTTACAACAGCAACGGCGCAAATGGTTGTCAATCCTTTTTCACGTACAAGCCTGCTCTTTGCCGGCGACCTTATGCAGCACGAAAGCCAGCTCAACGCTGCACGTACTGCCGACGGGAGGTACAGTTTCTCGCCCTGCTACAAATATATTGAAAAGGAGGTAAAGGGTGCCGATATTGCCATTGCCAACCTTGAAACCACCATCGGCAGCAACCGTTTCGGCGGCTATCCCTCTTTCTGTGCCCCCGACAGTTTTCTATACGCGGCAATGGGTGCCGGGTTCGACATTCTGCTGTTTGCCAACAACCACTGCCTCGACCGCGGCAAGCGGGGAGCCCTGCGCACTATGCAGATGATGGATTCGCTTGGCATTATCCACTGTGGTGTCTACCGCGACAGCACCGACCGTGCACAACGCTACCCATTGATAGTGGAAAGGAAGGGTACAAGAATTGCCATTCTCAACTACACATACGGGCTTAACGGAATTCCCGTTCCGGCACCGCTCGTGGTAAACCTCATAGACAAAGAGGTGATGGCAAAGGACATAGAACGGGCGAAGAAGATGAAACCACACTGCATAATCGCCTGCATGCATTGGGGCGACGAGTATGTAAGCCTGCCACCCAAGCATATAAAAGAACTTGCCCAATGGCTTGTGGAGCAAGGTGTAGACCACATAATAGGCAACCACCCTCACGTTGTACAGCCTATTGAGGTGCGCAACGATTCAACCACGGCAAAGCGCAATGCCATAGTATATTCACTGGGGAACCTTGTTTCGGGAATGTACGCACGCGGTCGCGATGGCGGGCTGCTTGCCCGCGTGGAACTCACAAGAGTATATGACCTGTGCTGGTTGTCGGCGTTGAAATATGCCCTTACCTGGGTTGCGCGCCCCGGGCGCGACGGAGTTGCGAACTTCACCATTATGCCTGCCGACACCTCCCTCGTTCATAAGAATGCAGCAACAAGGGAGAAGATGCAACAGTTCATTGAGGACAGCAGGAGACTTTTCAGGAAACACAACAGAGGAGCCGAGGAGTATATGATTACTCCCTGACGAAAGCCCCGCTCTCCCAACGGTAACGCAGAGTGCGCAGCCTGGGGGCGACAAGAGCCGAGTCGGCTTTGTTCATATAATGCGGCATCGTGTATTCGGCTTGCAGGCTGTTGTCGGCCGGTGAGAGCCTCAACTGCACCAGATATATGTCGCAACGGTCGATAAGATGGCCCGCCGAGTCGGGCACGGCAAAGAACTCCTCTATCGAAGGGCGCGAGAATGAGATTCCGGCCATAGTCCAGTCACGGTTATAGAATGTTATGCGGCTGTCACACGACTCGGCACACACACTCCTGACAACAGCAATAATGGTATCGCCCTTAAAAGGCAACAGTTTCATCTGCATAGCAGAACTTTCGCTGCTGCGCAATTCCATATAATCGCGGGAGATTGCAAGCAGTTCCGAATGTCCCTCGAAACGGTTGGTTACCCTTGCACGCATACCGGCATCGAGGAAATCGACACAGTCGGCACGATTGTTGGGGGTGAGCAACGGCATAATGCTGTCGGGAGCATCAAGAAAGAGGGCACGCATATCCTGTGCCACGGCACCGCCTGCAAGAAGGAGTGCAACAAACAATATTATAATATTCAAATTTCTCATTTCGAACCCAAATATAGGAAGAACAATCCAATAAGTATCAATAAAATGTCAAAAGCCTTGCTTTTAAGGTTCTTTTCGTGCAGCAGCAAGGCACCGAAGAGGAAGGCCACCACCACACTGCCGCGGCGAATCATTGAAACAACAGCAATGAGAGCATCCTCCTGTGCAAGTGCCGTGAAATAGCAAAAGTCGGCAGCAGCAAGGAAGAGCGATATCATTGGTATGCTCCAACGCCAATATAGCTTTTTGGAGCGTTGCACAGGCGATAGCAGGTTCAGCACCAGGAGCAGACAACCCATAAGCAGGCACTGATATATGTTGAACCAGCCCTGCACAAGCACCGGTTCAAGAGTGCGCATAAGATACTTGTCGTACAATGCACTCACGGCACCGAAGAGCGCAGCAAGTGCCACAAAAAGAATCCATTTGTTGTGTATGAACACTATTCCCTCGCGCTTGCCGCTCCTGCCGAGCAGAAAGAGAGAGAGGATAGCTATGAGCACGCCCACCCACTGATAGAGGTTCAGCTGCTCGCCAAAGAGCAGCAACGCGCCAAGCAGCACAAGCACCGGACGGGTAGACTGTATGGGCGACACAATTGTTATCGGCAGGTGTTTTATGCCTATATAGCCACACAGCCACGACGAGAGTACTATCACCGCTTTAAGCAACAGAAGCAGGTGAGTGCCCAAAGGGGCCGACGGCACAAAGAGAGAGCCTTCGGTTATTACACCGCTGTGCGACAGCACAATGAAGGGGAAGAATATTATTGCCGAAAAGAGGGTGTTGAGAAAGAGCACACCCACTACGGAGTTGCCTTTTAGCGACACCTTCTTGAAAAAGTCGTAACAGCCGAGAAGGGCTGCCGACACGAATGCAAGGAGAGCCCACATCATAGGAATATATCGGAAGGGTATTCGACACCGACAAGGAAGAGAGCCTCGCCCATTGCAGAGTCACCGGCCTCGCTGCGCGCCTTGTTCTCTATTACAGCACGGAAACCGTCGAGCGACATACGCCCGCGCCCCACCTGCAAGAGCGTACCCACGATTGCACGCACCATATTGCGGAGAAAGCGGTCGGCCTTTATTTCAAAACACCACTCGCCGTCGCCCTTGTCGAGCCACACGGCACGTGTGACCTTGCAGTTGTTTGTCTTGACATCGGTGTGCAGCTTGCTGAAACTTGTGAAGTCGGTATACTCATAAAGCAATTCCGCGGCACGGTTCATAAGCTCAAAATCAATGCCGGGCTGCACGCGACAGGCGTAACGGCGCAAGAAAGGCGACTTACCGGTAACCACGCGGTAGTAATAGGTGCGCGACAACGCATCGAAACGGGCGTGTGCGTCGTCCTTTACACGGCGCAAGGTACTTACAGCAATATCGGGCGGCAGCAGACGGTTCAGTTTATATACAAGGTGAGGGACATCTATCTCGGAGGGAAAGTCGGCGTGTGCCACCATAAGCGCAGCATTCACACCGGCATCGGTACGGCCTGCGCCCACAACCTGCATAGGCGTGCGCATAAGTGTAGAGAGAGCCTCCTCCATTTTCTGTTGCACGGTTACAGCGTTGGGCTGCACCTGCCAACCGTGGTACGATGCTCCGTCGTATGAGAGATAGATGAAGTAGCGTGGCATTTCGGAAAGCTGCTTAAATTTCGTTTTTCAGTATGAATGTGTGACAGGCGGCAAGGCCGGCGGTTTCGGTTCTCAAACGTGAACTCCCCAGACTCACAGGTATGTACCCCGCTTTTACAGCGAGCTCCACCTCCTGGGGGCTGAAATCGCCCTCCGGCCCAATGAGTACGGTGGCATCCTCGCCCTCGCGCAACACATCTTTGAGCAGGACACGCTCGCTGTCGTCGTAACAATGGGCTATGTACTTCGCTCCTTCGCGGGGTTCGGCAACGAACTGTTTGAAGTCGACCATCGCACCCACAACAGGCTTTGTATATTTAAGCGACTGCTTCATCGCCGACACCACGATGCGTTCTATGCGGTCGGTCTTCACAACCTTGCGCTCCGAAAAACGGCAGTTGAGGAAAGTAAGTGCGTCGAGCCCTATCTCCGTGGCCTTTTCGGCAAGCCACTCTATGCGGTCGATGTTCTTGGTGGGGGCAATGGCTATATGTATGTTCCCGCGCCAACTCTTGGGCACTGACAACACCTCGCGTGCCTGCACATAACAGTGCTTGCCTTGTATCGATGCAATTTCGGCCTTGTAAAGGTTTCCTTTGCCGTCGGTTATCTCCAACTCGTCGCCTGCCGAAAGGCGCAAAACCCGCAAGCAATGTGCGGCCTCCTCTTCGGGGAGCTCCCACCCTTCGGCTATGTCGGGTACATAAAACAGTGCCATAGTTCTATTGTTTATCGTGTTTCTGACGGGAGTCCATCTCCTCTTTCAGCTTTATAGCAAGTTCGTAATTCTCCTCTTTTACGGCTGCATCCAATGCCATCTGCAATGTCTTGTCGTCGACAGCTGTTATGGGGATGGATATTGCCCCGTTTTTCTGGTCGGTTATGCACATTCTGTCGAGCAGGTCATCGGTTATGTATATAGGTGCTCCTGTGCGCAGAGCCAATGCTATTGCATCGGTGGTGCGGGCATCGAGAGCCTTTACCGAGCCGTTCTGCTCAAAGAATATCTGTGAGCAATAAACCCCGTTGGAAATATTGCTTATGAGTGAATAGAGCATCTTGATACCGAAAACGGATGCGAACGATGTGAGCAGGTCGTGAGGCATAGGACGCGGATGGGGCGTGGGGCGAATGACTGCGGCTATCGCCTGTGCTTCGTACAAGCCCATAGCAAGCACTATCCTGCGCAGGCCATCGCGCTCACGCAGCATAAGCATATGGGCGCGATGGTCGTTGCTTCTTGTCAATATGTCGGTAACAACCAACTCTATCATAATCATGCCTCTTTGCGTTCTTTAAATACCACGGCAAAGATTATTGCCACAATGAGAGCATAGGCAGCAAATATGTACCAGGCAGTGGGCCAGCCGGCAAAGTTGGCACCGTTCTGTGTGAAGTGGTTCACTACCTCCTGGGCCGCAATGACACCCATAGAGGCTCCGAGGCCGTTGGTCATTAGCATAAAAAGGCCCTGTGCGCTCGAACGTTGGTTTTCGGGAACCTCCTTGTCGACAAACAGCGAACCGGAGATATTGAAGAAGTCGAATGCTGCACCATACACAATCATAGATGCTACGAAGAAGAGAACGCCGGGCATTCCGGGGTCGCCTATCGCAAAGAAACCGAAACGCAACACCCAGGCAAGCATAGCCATAAGCATAACGCGCTTAATGCCGAACTTGCTCAAAAAGAAGGGAATGAGCAGAATGCAGAGGGTTTCGGAAATCTGCGACAGGGATATGAGCATATTGGTGTGCTGCACGGCAAACGTGTCGGCATACTGCGGCAGGGCACCGAAACCGGCAATAAAGCCGTTGGCATAACCGTTTGATATCTGCAATGCACCGCCAAGCAGCATCGAGAAGATGAAGAATATTGCCATACGTTTGCGGCCGAAGAGTTTGAAAGCATCAAGCCCCAATGCCTCGGCTATCGACTTGTTCTCGCCACCCTTGCCAACAGGACAGTTAGGCAGTGTAAAACAGTAGACAGCAAGCAAAAGGCCCCACGCTGCCGATATGAAGTACTGGTTAAAGTCGCCCTGGAAGCCCGTGTAGTCAACTATCCACATTGAAATAATGAAACCTACGGTACCGAACACACGGATAGGCGGGAAAGCCTTCACGGTGTCGAGTTTTGCCATATCGAGCACGGTATAGGATACCGAGTTCGAAAGAGCGAGTGTGGGCATATAGAAGGCAACACCCGCCGTGTAGAGCCAAAAGAGGTCGTTGAACGAAACAGCATCGCCCTTTGTGAGGCCCATATAACCTGTAAGTATCATAAAGAGGGCCGAGAGGGCGTGACAGATGGCAAGCATACGTTGTGCAGGCACCCAGCGGTCGGCGATAATGCCGATGATGGCCGGCATAAAAATAGATACGATACCCTGGACAGCATAGAACCAACCGATGTACTCACCAAGACCTACACTTCCCAAATAACGTCCCATAGAGGTGAGATAAGCACCCCAGACTGCGAATTGCAAGAAGCTCAAAACCACGAGCCTCGCCTTTGTTCCAAATCCTTGCATAATCTTATAATTTTTATTTTTTGATATTCAGTTACAATTATTACTTGCAAAAATACTCTTTTTCTTAAAAAGGTAACCACAGGAGAGGAGATAAGTTCACTCGCACCAAAAAAATCATCGCAGTATGATGTCGGTTATCACCTGTGCCTTCACATAATCGTTGAGCCTGCGCACTATCGACTTGCGGTTCATAAACAGTTCGTGACGCAACACCGACGAGGTGAGCGTCACATAAAGCACCTGGTTATATATGCGCAGCTCCTTTGTGTAGGACTGTACAGCGGCTCCAAGCACTTCGCCCCACGCGTTCATAATGCGGTATTCGTTGAGCGGGGTTTCGAGCCCCTCTTCACGGCACATAGCCCTCACAAGCTCGGCTATCGATTTGGTTTCTCCCCTTTTCATCGCTCTTTTATAAGTTCCACACCACCCGTAACTACCTCGAAGAGCTTATACTCCCCGTTGATACATTCCAGGATGCTGTCGATGTGTTCACGGTTCACATCGGTTATGAATATCTGCCCGAAACGCTCGCCCGACACAAGGTTTACAATCTGTTCCACGCGCGAGGAGTCGAGCTTGTCGAAAATATCATCGAGAAGCAACAGGGGTGTCTCCCCGCCCTTGCAACGCAGGAAGTGGAACTGTGCAAGTTTAAGCGCGACAAGATAACTCTTGTTCTGCCCCTGCGAGCCCTCCTTCTTTATGGCGTAACCGTTGAGTTGCATAACAAGGTCGTCGCGGTGGCAGCCCCTTGTTGTGTGCCCCAAGCGGCGGTCATCGGCACGGGAATCGCGCAACAGAGCCGACAGGTCACCCTCGTTAAGGTCGCTGCGGTAACGCAGGCTCACGCTCTCGCCGCCACCTGTTATGGCAGTATGGAAATCGGCAAAGACCGGCACAAGTTCTTCAATGAACTGCTTGCGGCCGGCATTTATGCGCAAGGCCTCGACCACCATCATATCCTCTATGAGCGAGAGCATTTCGGAGTCGGGCTCACGCTCGCCACGCAACAGCACATTACGCTGCTGTAATGCACGGTTGTAACGTATGAGCGCATTCAGGTACTCCTTGTCGTACTGCGATATTACCACATCCATAAAACGGCGACGCTCCTCGCTGCCGCCGGCAATGAGTTCGTTGTCGGCAGGGGAAATCATAACAAGAGGCACGGTGCCAATGTGGTCGGAGAGGCGTTCATAACTCTTTTTGTTGCGTTTGAACTGCTTTTTGTCGCCACGCTTGAAACCACAGGAGACCTCTTCGTCTATGCCGCTGTCGCTGCAATATGCACCCTGCAACATAAAAAAAGGAGCATCGTGCATAATGTTCTGGTTATCGGACACCGTTACCGCGCTCTTGCAGAAGGAGAGATAGTAAACGGCATCGAGCAGATTGGTCTTTCCCATTCCGTTGCTGCCTATAAAGCAGTTGATTTTGGGAGAAAGAGCAACATCCACATCGGCCAGGTTCCTGTAATTGAGTATCGATATATTGTTTATTCTCATATATTTAAGTTTCATTCACACACGCTGTGACGGTTGTACACGCTCTATTGCAGCAATACCTGTTTGGCAAGCGCAGGCCATCTATGGCCACAGCAGTGGTTTACTATCGCAAAGATACCTAATTAAATGGAAGAATAATCCATTAAAAAGCAAAAAAAAGTGCTATAATTTTTATGCTAAACATAAATTGATTACTTTTGCGGTTGAAAATTGGGAAAATAGCAAAAAATATATAATTATGAGTAACAAAAACACAAACGAAGCACCCATCGCAGCCGATGAGGTTCTTTCAAAATCAGAAGCACTGATTATCCAATACAAAAAGCCCATTGTGGCAATCATTGCAGCAATTGTAATAATAATTCTGGGCTACACCTGCTACAACACATACGTTGCAGAACCCAAAGAGCAAGAGGCAGCAGAGGCTATCTTCACCGCGGAGAACCTTTTTGCAGCACAGGACTTTGAGAAGGCCCTCAATGGTGATGGCGTAAACCTCGGTTTCATTCAGATTGCCGAAGATTACAGCGGCACAGCAGCCGGCAACATCGCCAACGCATATGCAGGCATGGCACTCGCACAGCTCGAACGCTACGAGGAGGCTATCGACTACCTCAAAGCATTTGACGGCGACGACAAGATGGTAGCTCCCGCCGTTTACGGCACACTCGGCAGCTGCTATGCACAGACCGGTGATGCAGATGCTGCGATAAGCAACTATAAGAAGGCTGCAAAAATGGCAAACAACACAACCATCAGCCCCACCTATCTGTTGCAGGCCGGCATAATGTGCGAGTTGCAGGGCGACAAGGAGGAGGCAGCAGAGCTCTACCAGGAGATTAAGAGCAAGTACGCAGCTTCGCCCCTGTCGATGGAGATTGACAAATACATCAACCGTGTAAAATAATTACCGGAGGAAACAATAATAAAGAGCAGCCTGCGGTGCAGGCTGCTCTTTTAGTAGATAGAGCGCGGGTATCAACAAAGCCGCGAAGTTGCGAAAAAGCAAGCGACAACTCAGTAGATTACTTTTTTAATACAATAAGGCAGCGAGAAGCCGGCTCCTCATATTTGAAAATTGATTAAAAAAGAGGAGATACAAAGCTGGCGAAGCTGCCGTGAAGGGATTTTACTGTCACGTAAATGACCGACGAGAAAGCAAGCGACAACGCAGTAGATTACTTTTTTAATCAATTTTATGGCAACAGAAATGCATAACCTCTCTGCTTACGATGCGAGCGTGGTAGCAGACGGTAAAGGAAGAAAAGTTGGCATACTTTATGCCGAGTGGAACAGCGAGATAACATACGCTTTAAGGGATGGCGCTGTAAAGACACTTATAGACAACGGAGTAAACAGCGAGGATATCGATGTAAAGAGCGTTCCCGGCAGCTGGGAACTGATATTCGGAGCCGCACAGATGGTAAAAAGCGGCAAGTATGACAGCGTTATAGCCATTGGATGTGTGATAAGAGGCGACACTCCTCACTTTGACTACATTTGCGAGGGGGTTACAGCCGGGCTCTCGAAACTGAATGTGGAGTACGATGTTCCCGTTATCTTCGGCCTCATCACCACAAACAACCTGTTGCAGGCACAGGAGCGCAGCGGTGGCCGACTGGGCAACAAGGGCGACGAGTGCGCCGTGACAGCATTGCAGATGATGGCAACATTCAAATAGACAACAGGATTGAACAACAGACAACCGAAATTCATAATAACAGGCGAAGGAAGGCTGCGCTTGGGCACCGTAAACAGGCATTGCGAGCTTTTGCGGCCGGGAGAGAGATGCCTGGGTGGCGGGTTCTACGAACTCGACTATATGTCGCACAGGCTTTTGCTCAACGGTGCGTCGAGCGAGTATGGCGAGCCGACGTGGGAAAAGGTCGAGCGTTTAACCTTGTCGGCCTATTACAGGGGGTTGGAGATTGTTTACTCCTCGTGGGAGGGGTGGAAAGAGGATTTCCCCGTAAGCGAGAGAATTGAGGTTTCGTATGAGTGAGAAAGCATATAAAAGGCAACCCGCCGGTTCTGCTTGGAACCGGCGGGTCTTGTTTATTTCCAATAATTACTATTACTTGCCGAAGTAGCGGTGGAAAAGGCCTTCGAAACCTTTACCGTGGCGAGCCTCATCCTTTGCCATTTCGTGAACTGTGTCGTGGATAGCATCGAGGTTAAGCTCTTTCGCACGTTTTGCGATGCGGAATTTGTCGGCGCAAGCACCTGACTCTGCGTTCATACGCTTGTCGAGGTTTGTCTTTGTATCCCAAACGACATCACCAAGAAGCTCGGCGAACTTTGCAGCGTGTTCTGCCTCCTCCCAAGCGTAACGCTTGAAAGCCTCGGCAATTTCGGGATAACCCTCACGGTCGGCCTGGCGGCTCATTGCAAGGTACATACCTACCTCGGTGCACTCACCCATAAAGTGGTCGTTGAGGTCCTTTATCATTTCGCTGTCGCAACCTTTTGCAACACCAATAACGTGCTCCTGAACAAACTCCAACTTGCCATTCTCAACAAGTTCGTTGAAACGCTCCGAAGGAACTTTACACATGGGGCAACGCTCGGGTGCTGACTCTCCTTCGTGAATATAACCACATACTGAACAAATGTACTTTTTCATAATCGTAAAATTTTAAATTGTTATTATCCTAATTATCTTTTTCTCATTTTTTATTTCTGCACAGCGGGCAAATACCTTTCAAATAGAGCTGTGCCTCCTTTACCTCGAACCCTGCAAGGCCATCGACCATTGTGAGAAACTCGTTCTTTATTTTAAGGTCCACTATCTTGCCGCAGTTGTCGCAACGGAAATGTGCGTGCGAGGATGTGTCACCGTCGAAGCAGCGCAAGGTGTCGTCTATTGTAAGCATCTGCACAAGCCCTGCATCGACAAAGAGTTTCAAGGTGTTATAGACCGTTGTGAGCGAGAGAGAACCGAGTTCGTCGCGGAGCGCAGCGTAAACGACATCGGCTGTGGGGTGAACAGGGTGGTTCTTTACAAATTCGTAAATCGCCAGACGCTGCACCGATGGGCGTATGCCTGCATTCATCAACTCATTTTTTAACTCGGAACGGGGTATCATTTTACTCTCTGTTTTTGGGTTTTTGGCGACTTTATTTTTGAAATCATTGCAAATATAAAATCGTTTTATAATTACTTCCAAATTTTTTGAGAACTTTTTTCGTTTTTTATCGATTTTTTTTTTAAAAAGCCCGTTTTAGTGCTTTTTATTAAGAGGTGTAACCTTGCATTTATCACTCCAATGGTTTAACTTTGCCGTAATAACGGATAAAAAGGAGAACGCATTGCTGTCGGTCGATAACATAAGAGTTGATTTTGGAGGGAGAAATCTTTTTCACGATGTCAGTTTCATTGTGAACAAGAGGGACCGTATAGCTCTCGTCGGGAAGAACGGAGCCGGAAAGAGTACGCTTTTGAAGATTATCGCCGGTTTCCAACAACCCACAGAGGGAGCGGTGTCGAAGCCGCGTGACTACACGGTTGGTTACCTGCCACAGGTAATGAACCACACCGACGGGCGTACCGTGTTCCAGGAGGCCGAACTCGCATTTGAGCACATACACGAGATGGAGGCACGCCTGGCCGCTATGAACAACGAGCTTGCCGAGCGCACCGACTACGAAAGCGAGGAGTACAAGCAACTCATTGAGGAATATACCCACCTCAACGAGCTGTATACAATGATGGGCGGCAGCCACTATGAGGCCGAGATTGAAAAGACATTGCAGGGACTTGGGTTCCGCCGCAGCGATTTCGAGCGTGCCACAAACGAATTCAGCGGCGGATGGAGAATGAGAATAGAGCTTGCGAAGTTGCTGTTGCAGCACCCCGACATTTTGTTGCTCGACGAGCCCACCAACCACCTCGATATTGAAAGCATACAGTGGCTCGAACAGTTCCTGGCACGCAGCAGCAGTTCGGTGCTGCTTGTGAGCCACGACCGTGCCTTCCTTAATGCCGTTACCAACCGCACCATAGAGATATCGTGCGGGCGCATATATGACTACAAACTGTCGTATGACAAGTTCGTTGAAACGCGCAAGGAGCGCCGCGAACAGCAGATACGCGCCTACGAGAACCAGCAGAAGGAGATAGCCGACACAAAGGAGTTCATTGAAAAGTTCCGTTACAAACCCACAAAGGCCGTACAGGTACAGAGCCGTATAAAGCAGCTCGAAAAGATGGTGCCCATTGAGATTGACGAGGAGGATACAAGCCGCCTGCGGTTGCGGTTTGCCCCGGCAACACGCAGCGGCAACTACCCCATCATCTGCAACGGAGCAAAAAAGAGTTTCGGCAACCACACGGTGTTCGACAACGTGAACTTCACGATAAACCGCGGAGAGAAGGTTGCCTTTGTGGGGCGCAACGGCGAGGGAAAGACAACACTGGTACGCTGCATACTCAAAGAGATTGAGCACGAGGGAGAGATTACCATAGGCCACAATGTACAGATAGGCTATTTCGCACAGCACCAGGCACAGTTGCTCGACGAGAGGCTCACGGTATTCCAGACTATTGACAACGTGGCAACGGGCGACATTCGCTTGCGCATACGCGATATTCTGGGAGCATTCATGTTCGGCGGCGAAGCATCGGACAAACCGGTGAAAGTGCTGTCGGGCGGTGAGCGCAGCCGTTTGGCAATGATACGCCTGCTTTTGCAGCAGATGAACCTGCTCATACTCGACGAGCCAACCAACCACCTCGATATGCAGTCGAAGGATGTACTGAAAGAGGCAATACGCGATTTCGACGGCACAGTAATTGTGGTGAGCCACGACCGCCAGTTCCTCGACGGGCTTGTAACGAAAGTGTATGAATTCGGCGACGGCAAAGTGCGCGAGCACTTGGGCGGAATATACGATTACCTTGCGACAAAGAACGCAGCAAACATAAACGAGGCGTTGCAGACCGCAAAAGCAGCAACGCCCGGCGATGCCACAAAGAGCGTGAACGAGAACAGGCTGAGCTACGAGGCCGAGAAACAGTTGCAGAAACAGCGCCGCAAACTCGAACGCCTGGTTGAGGAGAGCGAGAGCGCGGTGAACGAGTTGGAAGCGGCCATCGCGGCAATGGAGGAGCTGATGAGCACCATAGAGGGCAGCACGCAGCAGAACTTCACCAAGTATGCTTCACTGAAAAAACAGCTCGCCGACGCAATGAACGACTGGGAAAAGAGAATGGAAGAACTGGAAAATTTGAATTGATATATATAATGAAACGATTTTTAATTTATGCGGCAATGTTTATGGGCGTAGCCGCTTGTACAACCGAAAAGAAGATGGAGTCAATGATTGATTTTACAAATATGGACACTACAAAGTGCCCCGGAACCGATTTTTACGAGTACGCCACAGGCGGGTGGGCAAAGAGAAACCCGCTTACCGACGAATATGCACGTTACGGGCAGTTCGATGCCCTGCGCGAAAAGAGCAAAGAGCAGTTGCAGGAGCTTGTCCTTGAACTTGCCGCACAGGAGAACGCACCCGGCAGCAACGGACAGAAGGTAGGCGACCTCTACAACCTTGCAATGGACAGTACACGCCGCAATGCTCTTGGCAACAGCCCCATAAAACCCCTGCTCGACGAAGTGGCACAGCTCACCGACCGTGCCGACATACTGCCCCTCGTTGCCAAGAACTACCGCTTGGGCATTGGAGGCTTCTTTGCCACAGGCATCGGCAGCGACATTATGGACAGCAACAAGAATATACTCACCATAGCGCAAGGCGGCCTTTCGTTGCCCGAAAAGAGCTATTACAGCGACACCGACGAAGCCACCACAAACATACGCAACAAGTTCAAGGAGTACGTTGTAGCAATGTTCAAGCTGCAAGGCTTCGACGAAGAGAAGGCAAAAGCCAATATGGAGGCGGTGATGAAGATTGAAACACGCATTGCCGACAAGTCGTTGAGCCGCGTGGAACGCCGCAACCCAATGAACAACTACCACCCTATGAGCTACGATGATGTGAAGAAAGAGTTCCCGGCAATAGAGTGGGATAAATTCTTCGCACCGCTGGGACTTACAGGCATAAAGGAGATAAACGTGGGACAGCCCGCTGCCATTGCCGAGGTTAGCAACATCATAAACAACGTACCCGTGAGCGACATCATCGCCTATATGCAGTGGCGTATAATCAATTCCACATCATCGGAATTGAGCGACGAGATTGGCGACCTTGCATTCGATTTCTATGGCCGTACAATGAGTGGCAAAAAGGCTCAACAGCCACGTTGGAAGCGCGCTCTTGCAGCAACCGACGGATCATTGAGCGAGATTATCGGACAGCTGTACGTTGCAAAATTCTTCCCGCCCGAAGCAAAAGAGCGTATGGTGGAACTTGTAAAGAACCTGCAAACCGCGCTTGGCGAGCGCATTGACGCACAGAGTTGGATGAGCGACAGCACAAAGGCTGCCGCACACGAAAAGTTAAGCGCCTTCACCGTAAAGATCGGCTACCCCGACAAATGGCAGGATTATAGCAAACTCACAATTGACCCGCAGAAGAGTTACAGCGAGGTGTGCCGCGACATATCGGCATTCGGTTGGGACGACCACGTTGAAAAGAACTTCAACAAGCCTGTTGACCGCAGCGAGTGGCACATTTCACCCCAGACCGTGAACGCATATTACAGCCCGGTAACCAACGAGATATGCTTCCCTGCCGCCATTCTGCAATACCCCTTCTTTGATATGCGTGCCGACGATGCCTTCAACTATGGTGCCATAGGAGTGGTTATAGGCCACGAAATGACACACGGGTTCGACGACCAGGGACGACAGTTCAACAAAGACGGCAATTTTGCCAACTGGTGGAGCGAGGAGGATGCAAAGAGCTTCAACGAGCGCACGAAAGTGATAATCGATTTCTTTGACAAGATAGAGGTTCTCCCCGGCCTCAATGCCAACGGCAAGCTCACCGTGGGCGAGAACATCGCCGACCACGGCGGACTTATGATTGCTATGCAGGCATTCAAGAACGCTACAAGAGAGAATCCCCTGCCCACAGAGGAGGGCTTTACTCCCGAACAGCGTTTCTACCTCGCCTACTCGAATGTGTGGGCCGGCAATGTACGCGACGAAGAGATACGCAACCTCACCAAGACCGACCCCCACTCGCTTATGCGTTGGCGCGTGAACGGCACCCTGCCACATATCGACGACTGGTACACCGCATTCGGCATTACAGAGAATGACCCGCTGTTTGTACCCAAAGAGGAACGACTCGATATCTGGTAAAACACAACAGAAGCACTTATAACAACCCATTACAACCTTGCAATTATGCCTATAAAAGTACCGACAGGACTACCCGCACTACAAGCAGTGCTCGACGAGGGAAACGAATTCGAGGTATTCACCACCCCGACTGACAGAACCCTTAAAATAGCTCTGCTGAACCTTATGCCTATGAAGGAGGACACCGAGGCCGACTTCATAAGAGTGCTTTCCACAACCAAAGAGGAGGTGGAGATTGTCCTGATGAAACTGGACACGCACACTCCCAAGCACGCCACTCCCGAACATATGCAACGCTATTACAAGGGATTCGGCGAGTTGAAGGGAGAGCACTTCGACGGGCTCATAATCACAGGTGCGCCTATTGAGAAGATAGCCTTTGAAGAGGTTACCTACTGGCCCGAACTGTGCGAGATATTTGAATGGGCAAAAAGCAATGTTACATCGACACTCTTTATATGCTGGGCTGCACAGGCCGGGTTATACCATAAGTTCGGCATTCAGAAATACCTGTTGCCCAAAAAGATGTTCGGCGTATTCCCACATACACAACCGACCCCCGAACACCCGTTGCTCACCGACTTCGACCACATAATATATGTTCCCCACAGCCGACACACCAACATACACCGCGAGGACGTTGTTGCCGAGCCGTGCCTGGAACTGCTGTCGGAGTCGACCGAATCGGGAGTGTACATAATGCAGGAGAAAGGAACAAGGAACTTCTTTATCACGGGCCACAGCGAGTATGCGCTTTACACTCTCGACAAGGAGCACAAACGCGATGTGCACAAAGGGTTGCCGATAGACATACCCATAAACTACTACTTTAACGACGACCCCTCGCAACCGCCGCTCAACTACTGGCAGTCGACAGCCCACAAGCTGTTCGACAACTGGTTGCGATACTACGCAACTAAACAGAGTTGCATAATCTGACATAATTCTTATGTATATATAAACAAGGAAACCAAACGCTCCCAACATATTCTTTCTCGCTAAATTCATAGTTTACGCGACTTTTTGTCAACTTCACTTGTCTATGTGTAAAGTTTATTTTACATTTGCAACGTGATCACAAAAAAACAGAAAGTTTAACCGGAGGTAACGGACAACCGCGCACAGAAGTTGGCCGGTACTTCACAAAAAAAGAAAGATTATGAAAACAATGCTTTTTCCACACAGTTTCCAGAAAGCAGGCTGGATTATCTTCGCCCTGTCAGCAACACTTGGGGGCGCAATCATGTTGCAGGACTATTTAGGAGTACTGCCGGAAGCGGTTGCATCGTTGCTTGGAGAGTATGGTTACGCAGTAAACAACATCGCTATAATAGGCATTATAGTTGGCGGCATACTTGCAACATGCTCAAAAGAGAGTGTCGAAGACGAAATGATAAGCAGCATAAGGCTCACTTCGTTGCTCACCGCGCTCTACATACACTATGCACTCATAGTGGTTGCATCGCTGCTGGTTTATGATTTGGACTTTTTGAACGTGATGCTGTACGGAATGTTCACAATAATCATTATCTTTATGATTGTTTTCCGTTGGAGGATATGGCAAATAGAAAAAGAGCAGAAAGATGAAGAACAGGATTAAGGTAGCTCGAGCCGGACAGAACATAACACAACAACAGCTTGCCGACGCAGTCGGAGTCAGTCGCCAGACTATAAATTCGATAGAGAGCGGCAAGTTCGTGCCATCGACTGTGCTCGCACTTAAAATGGCGAGAATATTCAACTGCAAAGTGGAAGAGATATTCCTGTTGGAGGAAGAGGATTAAATTCCGTTCTATGGCAAAGCCGGGCAACCAATTGGTTGCCCGGCTTTTATCTTGTAGTTATATTGGCTCAGTAGCAAAAAGGTGTGGGCACTCACTATATACGATACCAAACATTCTTGCTTTTGACTTCTCGGTGTTATTTGTCGGTTATTCTCTCATTGGAAATATATCTTTGACGTTCTTTGTCGCGCAAAGAACCAAACGCCCGGCACGCGAGTAAAATCAGTCGCTCACGCCTCGACTCGTGAATTGTTGCACAATATAACTCGTTCGTTCCTCGCTTGCCGCTGCAAGCCTATCTGCCGTTTGCAGGGTGCTGTGGAATTAAATGTAATTTAATAGACAATGCTTGCAGCAATTAGTCGCACGTAGTGCGGGATGCGAACAGCAAGCATTGTCAACTTATGTCAGACAGTACTCGCTTCGCGCAACCTCGGCTGCATTCGCTTTGCGTGCAAGCAAACTTTCACTCGCTCATTTGCACGAGCTTTCGCACAATGGCCTGTCGTCAACAGGCCTTTTCGCTATGATTTTAACGGTGCCGGTTCCTTTTTTGAGAATTACCATTGCAGGAGATAATTCGTTATACAAAGGGCAGCGTGAGGGAGCACAACTTATTAAAGAATCAATTTGTCCACACTAAATTTCTACTGAACCGTTATATTGCTTAATCAAGGCGTGTCACATACTCACAGGCCGAAACGGCACAACGCTCGCCATCGACGGCTGCCGACACAATGCCACCGGCATAACCTGCTCCCTCGCCACAAGGGAAGAGGCCCTCAATATCGACGTGTTGAAGAGTTTCAGCATCGCGTACAATGCGCACCGGTGAGGAGGTGCGTGTTTCCACACCAATCATCACCGCCTCGTTGGTGAGAAAGCCGCGCGACATCTTGCCGAACTGTTCGAAACCACGTTTCAGTCGCGAGGATATAAATTCGGGCATCCAAAAGTGCAAGGGCGAAGATATTAGCCCCGGAGCATAGGAACTTTTTGGGAGGTCGTAGCTTAATTTGCGCGCAACAAAATCGCCCATACGCTGTGCGGGCGCACTCTGGCGATAGTTGCCCATCGACCAACAGAGCCTTTCGAGCTTCTCCTGGAAGTTCATCACACAAAGAGGTGAACCCTCGGCAACAGGCTCCACGCCATCGACATCTATCTGCATTCCGGGCAAGAAAACATCTTCGGGGTTCACCTGCACCACCATACCCGAATTGCTCCACGCGCCACCGCGATGCGAGGGCGACATTCCATTTACAAGGAGCTCCTTTTCGGCCGATGCCGACGGGATTATCACACCGCCGGGACACATACAGAAACTGTACACACCGCGCCCATCGACCTGTGTGGTAAAACTGTATTCGGCAGCAGGCAGGTATTTCCCACGCCCGTTGGGATTGTGGTATTGTATACTGTCGATGAGCGCAGAGGGATGTTCCAGACGCACTCCCACTGCAAAGCCTTTACTTTCAAGAGTTATACCCGTGGCGTGCAACGTGCGGTAAACATCCTTTGCCGAGTGCCCTGTCGCAAGAATAACGGCCCCGGCTGCTATCTCTCCTTTGTCGGTGCGTATGCCGCAAACCTTGCCTGCGCGCACAAGAAGCTCTTCCATACGGGTTTCGAAGCGCACCTCGCCTCCACAACCTATTATGGTGTTGCGCATATTCTCAATAACGCGCGGCAATTTATCGGTACCTATGTGCGGATGAGCATCGGCAAGGATTGTGGGGCTCGCTCCGTGCTGGCAGAAGATATTTAGCACCCCCTCGATATTGCCACGCTTCTTGCTGCGGGTATAGAGTTTTCCGTCGGAATAGGCCCCGGCACCGCCCTCGCCGAAACAGTAGTTCGATTCGGGATTGACCTTGTGGGTACGTGAAATGTTTGCAAGGTCGACCTTGCGGGTGCGGACATCACGGCCTCGCTCCACTACAATGGGACGCAAGCCGTTCTCTATGAGTTTTAGCGCAGCAAAAAGGCCCGCGGGGCCTGCACCCACTACAATCACAGGCTGCCTGCCCTCGACATTGCCATATTCACGGCTCACATATTCATCGTTTGCGGGCTGCTCGTTTACAAACACACGCAACGACAGGTTTATATATATTGTGCGCTGGCGGGCATCGATGCTGCGGCGCAACACACGCACCGCATTTATGGTGCGTATATCCCACCCTTTCAGGCCCGCGACAAAACGTTTGAGCGACTGCTCGTTCACCGCCTGGTGCGGCAATGCTCTTGTCTGAAATTCACTTACCATAGCTGTTTACCCGAATACGAGGCGGAAAGCCTCCTCCACTTTATTCACAGGCAACACCTCAATGGCAAAGCGTGAGGTGTCGAGCCCCTTCATATTGGATTTTGGAATTATTATCTGCTTGAAGCCGAGTTTCGCGGCCTCGGCAATACGTTGTTCTATACGGTTTACGGGGCGTATCTCACCCGACAAGCCCACTTCGCCCGACATACATACGGTGGGTTCTATCTCCACATCCATATTGCTCGAAAGTATTGCGCTTATCACGGCAAGGTCTATCGCCGGGTCGTTCACGCGCAAGCCTCCTGCGATATTGAGATAGACATCCTTCTGTGCAAGCTTAAAGCCTACACGCTTTTCGAGCACAGCAAGCAACATATTCATACGACGTATATCGAACCCTGTTGCCGAGCGTTGCGGGGTTCCGTAGGCCGCCGTGCTCACAAGTGCCTGTGCCTCTATGAGGAAGGGGCTCACGCCCTCTATTGCCGACGCAATGGCTGTTCCGCTCATCCCCTTATGCCGGTCGCTCAAAAGGAGCTCCGAGGGGTTGCTCACCTGGCGTAATCCTTCGCGACGCATTTCGTAGATTCCAAGCTCGGCTGTGCTGCCGAAACGGTTCTTTATGGAACGTAGCACACGGTAGAGGTAGTGCTGGTCGCCTTCGAACTGTATCACCACATCGACAATATGTTCCAGAATTTTAGGACCGGCAATGGCACCGTCCTTCGTTATGTGACCTATTAGTATTACCGGCACATTATTCTCTTTGGCAAATTTCAGCAACAGAGCCGTGCACTCACGCACCTGCGACATACTGCCCGGTGAGGAGTCGACAGCCTCGGTACTCATTGTCTGTATGGAGTCAATCACCAACAATTCGGGGTTGACATTCTTTATGTGGGTGAAGATTGTTTCGAGCACAGTTTCACAAACAATATGACACTCGCCACGAGTGTGGGCAATGCGGTCGGCACGCAGTTTTATCTGCTGCACGCTCTCCTCGCCCGACACATAAAGCACACGGCACGACGGCAAGCCGAGTATTGTCTGCAACACCAAAGTAGATTTACCTATTCCCGGCTCACCGCCAAGCAACACCAACGAACCTGGAACAAGACCACCGCCAAGCACACGGTTGAGTTCGGCATCGCCCATATCGATACGGGGCAATTTGTCGGCCGCAACATCGTCTATCAGCACCGGTTGCGACTGCACCTTTTCCATTGCCGGCAACGACACCCGCGAAGGGGCCGATGCACGCACCACCTTCTCGACAAGCGTGTTCCAGGCACCGCACGCGGGACATTT
The DNA here is from genome assembly GCA_015060885.1 of Bacteroidales bacterium. GTDB lineage: Bacteria > Bacteroidota > Bacteroidia > Bacteroidales > Bacteroidaceae > HGM04593. Next base: position 23,642 of record SUXO01000013.1, on the reverse strand, counting down.
ACCCGACCACTTCGGCGACTCGTAACCGCAATCGTTACATAAAAAAACTATTTTATCTTTTGCCATCGTCCTAAAAACTTTACATTATGGGAAACCACACAAAGACAGCCACATCCCACAATGCGTGTGAAATTATTATAGCAGCAAACCTGCCCGGAAAGAACCTGTATAGCAAGCCCCATACAACACCTGCCACAAGTGCAGCCATTACGAGCATAAAATTCATTGAACCTATGTGTACAAGAGCATAAACAGCCGTGGCGGCAAGAAAACCCCTGTCGGCACCCCAACGTCTCGACAGAGAATCCTGCACATACCCGCGCCAGAATATCTCTTCGGCCGGACCTATTATGAACAACAGCAGGAATGTGAGCAGAAGCGAAGAGGTGCCCTCCTTCATTCCATATATGGTATCGACCTGCGGCCTTGCAAAATCGAACATCAGTTGCGACAACTTGTCGCCCACCCAAAAGAAGGACCACAAAGCCACAGCTATTGCCACGCCAAGCAGAATATCGGTCAAAGAAAAACGAATACGCTCCCACCAACGTGGTGCAAAAAGTGTAGCAAGCGTTGTGAGCATAACGGCCGAAGCGGTCATTGCCCACCAGAAATTGAGATATGGCGCAGTGAGAGGTGAAAACATCACCGTCCACAAGAAGAAGGCCACCGCTATTGACAATACCACCTGTTTCATCCTAAAAAGCCTGCTACAAGGAATGATATTGTGAACAGCAGGCTGAACACGAGTTGCAGTTTTGCTGTCATTTCATCGACACCATAAAGTTCTTCGGCACCGCCCGACAGGAAACGCACCGCCCTCACCAGGCAGGCAATTGCAGGGACCAATGCTATCAGCACCAGCAACGACCACCACGGGAAGAAACCATATACAATGTTGTACACCACCCACACAAAGGGAAAAAGAATTTCGAAGAAGTAGAACAGCACCGACAACGTGCCGCCTGCAAGCATTGCAAATGTAGTTATGCCGGCACGCCTGTCGTGTTCAATATCGCGGGTGTTGTTTATGTGCAGTATGCCCACCGTTATGAGCCCCACAGGAATGGTGAGCCACATAACCTCCAAGAAGAAATACCCTGTGGCAACATACGAAGTTCCCAGAATGGGCAATATCGAGTATGTGATAAAGATGTCGACATCGCCAAGAGCGTGATATTTGAGCCACGGATAGAGCAGGATAAACAGGCAGCCCGCCAAACCGATATAGAGCGTAGGCAACCCAGTACATAGCAACAGCAGCACACCCGAAGCAACCGATAACGCCATAAGCACTGTTGCAAGAGTGAAAATCTCTTTCGGACGGAACTCGCCACTTGTGAGGGATGTGCCGCCAACGGTATCTTCCCTGTCTACCCCCTTTTTAAAATCGAAATAATCGCTCCAAGTATTGGCAGCCGCGTGAAACAGTACAACATTTGCCAAAGCCCACAAGCCCACAAGCCAATCGACATCGCGTTGCAACCATTGCAGATAGGCCAATGTAACGAACACAGGCATTGCCGATGCCGGAAACGACCAGGGCCTTGTAGCCAAAAACCATGCTTTCAGTGAGTGTCCTTTCATTTTTGTGTATCTTTTCTGTGTCAAAGATACAACAAACGAGCAAGAAATTATGAAGCTTGCTTCAATATTTTTTAAAGCGAGTGCGGACTATCTTCGAGGTAACTCAAAGATACAACAAACGAGCAAGAAATATGAAGCTTGCTTCAATATTGCTTCAATATTTTTTAAAGCGGCAAAAAAGCAAAGAAAAACTTTGGGCATTACATTCAGTGTCACTATCTTTGCATTTAGGCAAGGCCTCAAATTCCAACTCTATGAAAAGAACCATCGAATATCTTGCTTGGGATTCAGACTTCTTCGGATACAGAATCGGACGATTTCTTGTCGGGGGAGAGGATGATTTCAATATCGAAAAGCTGAAAGAAGAGAGCCGGACAGAAGGATACAGGCTTGTATATATCTTTTCAAAAAAGGCGCTCGACATCAACATCCCGCCAATAGACATCAAGGTTGTTTATTCAAGAGAAATCACAGCGGCCGATTCCGGTTACCCGCTTTTGCCACAAGCAACCAAAGCTACCGACACACTTTACTCCCTGGCCTTTCGCAGCGGGAAATATTCACGTTTCCGCCTCGATGAGGGTATTGGCAGAGAGGCTTTCGAAAGAATGTATAAGCGTTGGATGGACAACTCGCTGGCAGGAACGAGTGCCGACAAGGTACTCAAATATGAAATTGACGGCAAAGAAGCCGGGTTCATAACCATCTCATACGGAGAAACCACCAACATTGGGCTACTTGCCGTAGATGAAAAGTATGGGCGACGAGGCATTGGCTCGGCACTTATGGAGAGTGCATTTAGGGAAGCGTTTGACCACGGTGCAAGAAATATAGCCGTACCCACCCAGAAACACAACGTTGAGGCCTGCGCCTTTTATGAGAAGAAAGGTTTTAAAGTAACCGACACTACATATATTTATCACTTATGGGTATAGAGAAAGAGAAAATAAAGATTCTACACCTTGCCACCTACTCACACGGTGGTGCCGGCACTGCAACCGTAATATTCAACAACTATTTGAGGGATGCAGGCTACCACTCCGTAATACTTGCACTCAACACAAACGGGAATACCCCCGGTGTCATACAATACAAAATAAAGAAGGGCGGTTTCTCTTTCTTCAGGTACCGGCAGCTGAAACAGAAATACAAGAGCGACACACAAAGGTGGAATGAGCTGTTCAGGGCCAATTCATATTCGACAAGGGTTGCTTTCGACGACCAGAAGAGTATGGCCACTGCCCGCGATATTATAAAGCAGGCAGGCTTTACCCCCGACATAATATTCCTCCACTGGACAAACAATTTCATAACACCCGAAATTATTGCAGAACTCCACAAGCTCACAAATGCCCGAATTGTTGGAATAATGATGGACAACGCCATATTTACAGGCGGTTGCCACTACCCGTTCGACTGCGAGGGCTACACCACGGGCTGCAAGGAGTGCCCTATGTTCAAGGCAAAGACTTCGCTCCCGGCCGAGATTATGCAAAGGAAGATTGCCTCTTTCCCGGAAGATATGGAGATGTGGGGCACTACAACCGACTGCCGACGGGCCGAAAAATCACTGCCCGGACAGAACCGCAAGATAACCCCGATACTGTTTCCCATAAATACAGAGTTGCTACCCACGGCAAGCAAGGAAGAAATAAGGGAAGAGTATGGCATAAAGAGAAACAGGAAACTTGTGTTGCTTGGCTGCACATCCTTCAACGGTGTTGACAACCGCAAAGGGTTTGAATACCTCACCTCAATACTCACACTGATAAAAGAGCGTGCACCCGAACTGCCGGAAGAGGTTTCACTTGTAGTGGTCGGTGAGCAGAACTCACGGATTTTTGAACATCTCGGGTACAATGTAATGAAGCTGGGGTTCATACCATTGAAAGAACTGATGAAAGTGTTCAAGATGTGCGACCTCTTCGTGAGCACATCGATAGAGGATTCGGGCCCATTGATGGTAAACCAGGCAATAGCAATGGGAACGCCGGTGGCTGCATTCGGGATAGGTGTTGCCGAAGACCTTGTAAAGGATGGCAAGACCGGCGCAAAAGCAGAACTCTTCGACTGCGATACTTTGAGCGACAAGATAATTGAGTTGCTGAAAAGCGACAGGGATTTCAAGACCGGATGTTTGCAGACATTCGAACAGCAAAGCCGCGAAATGTCGCCACTCGCACAACTCGAACGTATTATAAACGAGAGAACAACCAAATAATACCATAATTATGGAAAAGATACCTTTCAACAAGCCATTCCTTACCGGCGACGAAACAAAATATATAGAACAGGCTGTGAAAAACGGCAAGTTGTCGGGCAATGGCGAGTTCACGCAAAGATGCCAGAAATGGTACAGGGAGAGATACGGGTTCAAGAAGACCTTGTTGACAACATCGTGCACCGATGCTTTGGAGATGTGCGCAATGCTTGCCGACATAAAACCCGGTGACGAAGTCATAATTCCTTCATACACATTTGTATCCACAGCATTGGCATTTGTGCGCGAGGGAGCAAAGATAATTTTTGCCGACAGCCAGGAGGACAATCCCAACATCGATGCCTCCAAAGTGGAACAGCTTATAACAGAGCGCACCAAAGCCATAGTGCCTGTACACTATGCCGGCGTTGCCTGCGACATGAACGAACTGCGCAGAATTGCCCGCAAACACAACCTCCTGCTCATAGAAGATGCTGCACAGGCTGTGGATTCGCACTACATAAACCCCGAAACAGGCAAGAAAGAGCCTTTGGGAACCATCGGTGAGCTGTCGGCCTTCTCGTTCCACGAAACAAAGAACATCATTGCAGGCGAAGGCGGCCTTTTGGGTATAAACGATGAACAATTCATACGCCGCTCCGAAATAATCTGGGAGAAAGGAACCAACAGGGCCGAATTTTTCAGAGGCGAGGTTAACAAATACGGTTGGGTAGATTGCGGAAGTTCGTTCCTCCCTTCGGAAGTGATTGCAGCATTCCTATGGGCACAATTCGAACACATTGACACCATACAGTCGCGCCGCAAGGAGATATGGGATATATACCACAAGAACATTGCTCCGCTTGCACAGGAGGGATACTTCAAAATGCCACAGATTCCCGCTTATGCCGAGAACAATGCCCATATGTTCTACATTGTGTGTAACTCGCTCGAAGAGCGCACAGCACTCATCAAGCACTTGAAAGAGAATAATATTCTTGCCGTGTCGCACTACCTCTCGCTGCACAAGAGCGAGTTCTACAAGGATAGCCATTGGGGTGGCGAACTGCCCAACTGCGACCGCTTTGCCGACACCCTGCTTCGCCTGCCGCTCTATTATGAATTGAGCAACGAGAATATCTACTACATCTGCGAATGTATTTATAAATTCTTCAAACCATAAACAACGGCTTTGATACTGCTGACAGAATAACCCGAACGCGAGAGCGTTCGGGTTATTCTTTAATTCACACCATTTTGCCCGAAATTCTTGCCCATTTACAACAAAGTTCATAACTTTGCACTTTATTTCCGCAAGGCAATTTTGTACCTTGACACATACATATTTCATACAGAACTAAGAGAAAATGAAAGTAATGAAATTCGGCGGAACCTCGGTTGGTTCCGTAAACAGCATCCTTAACTTGAAGAGCATCGTGGAAGATGCCGCAAAGAGCGAACCCGTGATTGTGGTGGTTTCGGCTCTTGGAGGAGTGACAGACAAGCTTATAAAGATATCCAATATGGCCGTTGCCGGCGATGAGAAATTCAACGACGAATTCCAGGCTATCGTTGCAAGGCATCACGATATGATATATGCAATAATAAACGACGAGGAGAAGCGTAAGCCCCTATTGCAGGAGGTCGATATGCTGCTCAACCAGTTGCAGAACATCTATCTCGGTCTTTCACTCATAAACAACACCACACCCAAGACCGAGGCCACAATAGTAAGTTATGGCGAGAGATTGTCGAGCCGCATTGTTACCGCGCTCATCGACGGTGCCGTGCGTTTCAACTCACGTAAATATATAAAGACCGAGACCAAGCATCAGAAATACATCCTTGCCGACGAGGAGACCGACAGGCTCATTCACGAATACTTCTCGCAGAGCAATGACCGCATAGTAGTGGCTCCCGGCTTTATCTCTTCGGACAAGGAGAGCGGCGAGACAACCAACCTGGGCCGTGGAGGCTCGGACTACACAGCGGCTATACTTGCCGCCGCGCTCAACGCCAATATGCTCGAAATATGGACCGATGTGGACGGTTTTATGACTGCCGACCCCAGGGTGATAAATTCGGCCTACACAATTGACAAACTGAGTTATGTGGAAGCTACCGAGCTCTGCAACTTCGGAGCGAAGGTTGTGTACCCCCCTACAATATACCCCGTATTCAAGGCAAACATTCCCATAAAGATACGCAACACATTCAACCCCGATGGTGAAGGTACCATAATAAGTACCGACTGCGGCAAGAGCGAGCGTATAATCAAGGGTATATCGAGCATTGCCGACACCGACCTGCTCACCGTTCAAGGACTCGGCATGGTGGGTGTTGTGGGCGTGAACCACCGTATATTCCGCGCGCTTGCCGATGCCGATATCAGCGTATTCTTCGTTGCGCAGGCATCGTCGGAGAACAGTACTTCACTCGGACTCCGCCACCAGGATGCCGACAAAGCCTGCAAGGTGCTCAACGAGGAGTTCAGGAAGGAGATTGCAATGGGACTTATGGAGGCTGTAACAGCAAAGACCGACCTCTCGACCGTTGCCATAGTAGGCGAGAATATGCGTCACACACCGGGTATCATCGGTAAACTGTTCCAGACACTCGGCCGCAACGGTATCAATGTGGTGGCTTGTGCCCAGGGTGCACAGGAGACAAACGTTTCGTTTGTGGTGAAGAACGAGTCGCTGCGCAAGACCCTTAATGTAATCCACGACTCATTCTTCCTTTCGGAATACAAGGTGCTCAACCTCTTCCTCTGCGGAATAGGCACAGTAGGCAGTAGCCTCATAGAGCAGATTGCATCGCAGCAGGAGACACTCAAAAAGGAACACAGCCTGCAAATAAACGTTGTGGGCATTGCCAACAGCCGTCACGCCATATTCGACCGTGAGGGACTCGACCTCACCAACTACCGCGAGGCTCTTGCCGCAAGCAAGGAGAGCGACATATACAAACTGCGCGAGGAGATTATCGATATGAACATTTTCAACTCGGTGTTTGTGGACTGTACGGCAAACGGCGAGGTGGCATCGCTCTACCCCGACCTGTTGTCGCACAACATATCGGTTGTGGCAGCCAACAAGATTGCAGCATCGTCGGACTATGCAACATACAGCAACCTGAAATACATTGCGCGCCAACGCAATATAAAATACCTTTTCGAAACGAATGTGGGCGCAGGCCTTCCTGTGATAAGCACCATAAACGACCTCATAAACAGCGGCGACAAGATTTTGAAGATTGAAGCCGTACTCAGCGGCACGCTGAACTTCATATTCAACGTGCTTGGCAAGGATGTTCCGATGAGCGAGGCTGTGCGCTTGGCAAAGGAGAAGGGTTACAGTGAACCCGACCCCCGCATCGACCTCTGCGGAAAGGATGTGATTCGCAAGCTTGTTATTCTGGCACGTGAGGCGGGATACACCATTGAACAGGAGGATGTGAAAGCCAACCTATTTATCCCCGACGAACTGTTCGAAGGCTCACAGGAGAATTTCTGGGCAAAACTCCCCGAACTCGATACCGAATTTGAGGAAGAGCGCAAGAAATTGGAAGCCGAGAATATGCATTGGCGTTTCATTGCCAAATTCGAAGAAGGCAAGGGTAGCGTTTCATTGTGCAAGGTCGATGACAAGCACCCCTTCTATAACCTCGAAGGCAGCAACAACATCATAATGCTCACCACCGAGCGTTACAAGGAGTACCCCATGCTCATCAAGGGCTACGGTGCCGGTGCAAGCGTTACAGCTGCCGGTGTATTTGCCGACATTATGCGTATTGCCAATATCTGACGGGCATATACCTATATATACACAAAAAAGCCATCACCTCTATGAGGTGATGGCTTTTTTGTGTGTTGGAATGACTTACTTCAACGGCACCAGCGGATAGAGCAGCCCTTTTCTCTGGGAAAGACGGGCCTTTGCCGTTCCGAAGTTCAGTGCCAGGTCGAGCAGAATTGGCAAGTGGTTGTCGTCGTTGGTAATAAAGAAATTTACAATGGTCTTCTCATTATTATCCTCGTCGAGTGCCACAAGCGATATTTTAAGACACTCGTATGTAAGATTGTCGTTGGCCGTTATCTTGGTAATGCCACGATAGATGAGGCTCTGGTTTTCGAGCCTCTTTCCTGTGGCTATGGGATAGGATATGCGTTGCCCCGGTTTGAAGCCCGAAAAATCGAATGTACGGGCATAGGCCAGCATACTCATCATATCGTAAACGGCATTGTCACAGGTATCGTTGCGGAACACGCGAAGCACCCCGTCGCGACGATATAGCTGATGCAGGTTTATACGCCCGTCGGCCATATAATCATATTTTACCTCGTTGAGATATACGTGACGGCCCTGCACCGATGCCTTGCGGTAATAAAGGGGGCGCACATCACCCGGTGTGAAGATTGTGGTGAGCGTGTCACGCATCTTGAAAAAAGCGTCGGCCTTCTCGTTTGTGGAACTCAACAACGACATATACTGCACCTTGCGGTTGTTGTATATGGTATCACGTATTATGAGTTTGGCACCACCGGCCTTCACCCACACAAATTTCCAGTTGAAGTAAAAGACACACTCCAACGTCTCACCCGACCTGTATGCCGGCTTTCTTTTTATTTCGGTTGCACCGGCCGACAGCACGGCAATCAGCGATACTGCAAGCAATAGTTTCCTAATCATCATTCTCCCGTTTATTTGAACTGCCTCATAAGGTTACGGCTTATTTTAACCTTCTCCACTTCGGGTTTCTGCTTTGTAACCTCCAACGGTTTCTGTTTCTCCAATGGGTAGTTTATATCCCAATCGTCCTGCTGGTACTCGAAGAGGGCGCGCAGGTCGAGCACACGTGGGTAGTAATAACACTCCTCGGGTTGCATCCTCTTCTCATAAGAGCCTGTATCCCACTTGCCGTTGCCGTTCTTGTCCATAAACAGGCGCAATGAGTATTTGCCAGGCTTTATAAAGAAGAACGAACATTTATTGTTGGATGTACGCTGCTCTGCCGCTACCTTGTCGTTGGCTGACAGCAACTGCACAACAGCATCGTTCCCCGTGTGGGGGATTGTCAGATAAAGCACCGCATAAGAGTCGAGCGAGCGGAATGTCATTGTCTGCTCGAAAAGTTCGGAGACACCACCATACAGCCCCTTAAAGGCGGCCGAGTCTATTTGCAGATAGTATGTCTGTTCGGGCCTCCACTCGGCGTAAATGGTATAGTAACGTATATCATCCTCGTTCTGCTTGAAAACAAAAGGAATGGGTTTAGCCACTGTATCGACCATCTGCGACAGATGGATGAACGAAGTGTCGATGCTTGCAACAGGCTCGGCAAAATAGATTTGCAGCTCCTCATTGAAATCCATTACAGAACCGCCTGTACTTTTTATCTCCAAAAGAGGAGTGGGCGGTATATATTCGGGCAGGCTGTCCTCGCTGTACCCGCCCGACTTACGGGCCTTTTTAAGGAAGCGTTTCTTATCCTTTTCGAATTTCTCTTCACGCTCTTTGAGCACGGTTTCGTAGCGTTTCCTCGAAGCCACATAGAGAGTATCGCTGCGGGGCACTGTCTGCAACATTGAGTCGAGTACATTATATGTGACAACTATCTGCAATGTGTCCATATTATATACCTGCGGGTCCTTGAACCAATAGCGCAAGGTATCCTGTGTGGCATTCGATTGGAGCACATAGGCATCTTTGGCATCGAAGTTCAGCCCCTCGATAACGGGAAGTTCCTTGTTGGGGGCAGCGAAATACATTGTAAAATTGGTATGTTCCTGACGGGGATACTTCACAAGATACTGTGTATGGAATTCCTCCTTGAATGCACGCAGGGCTATATCCTCGGAACCATAACGGGTATACTCCACCGCACGTATTGTGTCAATGGTTTCCACATCGCGCCAAATGGTATCGTAGCGCACCGCCTGCGATGCCGATGGCGACACCTCGGTATCGTAAAAGGCTATTGCCTCGCTCTTCTGGTCGAAAAGATAGTTGCCGTTGGCATCGGCAAGAGCATATACCCTGTACTTGCCGGGAGCCATACCTTTGATTACGAAACGGCCGCGGCTGTCGGTACGCGATACCCTGTCAAAAGGTTTTGTAGTGAATGCCGAATCGTCGAGGAGCGAGTGCACACCAACCATTATGCCCTTTATGGGTTCTAGGTCCTGGGCATTGAGCACCGTTCCCGAAATTCCCAGAGTGTCTATTTTTTCACCCGTGGAGAATACATAGGCAAAGCCCTCCAAAGGATTTCCTTCGTTGTTGTCCACTATCGCATCGTTGAAGTCGATGGAGTATGTGACATTGGGAATGAGCGAGTCTTCGAGCTGCACAGTCACCCGCTTGCCGTTGTATCTTATTTGCGGCTGTTCCTTTTGTGGGGGAGATATTACCACCTTCTCGAATGCATTCTGCAAACGTATGTTCTCGTTGAAATCGATGGTTATACGTTTGTCGGTCACATTCAATGCGTTCATTGCCGGAGAACCGCCTATGAACACGGGAGGTTCCTCGTCAAAAGGACCGCCGTCGGGGGTTCCCATACTTGCACAGCCTGCAAGCATACCCACTACCGACAACGAAAATATAAACTCTTTTATCGACATATACTATCCATTAAATGACATCATTTCCTCAATATATTGACGGCTGTTGCTCAAACGGGGCACCTTGTGCTGACCACCCAGCTTGCCCTTGCTTTTGAGCCAGTCGTTGAAAAGGTTCTTGCGGGCCACAACAATTTCCAAAGGCTGCAAAGTGATATTCTTGTATCGCTTTGCCTCGTAATCGGAGTTTATCTGCTGCAAGGTGGTGTCGAGAATCTCGGCAAACTGCTCTATCGACGATGGCTCCTTCGAGAACTCAATGAGCCACTGGTGACGGCACTGTGCATTTGCATCCATAAACACCGGAGCCGCGGTATATTCCGACACCTGTGCACCAGTCACCTCACACGCCTTTTTCAGTCCCTTTTCGGCATTATCCACAATGAGTTCCTCGCCAAAGGCATTGATAAAGTGTTTGGTACGTCCCGATATAACAATTTTGTAGGGGTCTTTGCTCATAAAACGCACTGTGTCACCTATCATATAACGCCAAAGACCGCAGGAGGTACTTATGAGCATTGCATAGTTCTTGCCCACTTCGACCTCCCAAAGAGGGAGTACACGCGGATTGGGCGAGTCGATCTCCTCGAACGGGATAAATTCGTAGAATACATCGTAGTCTATCATTAGGAGCATTGCCGAATCGTTGGGGTCGTTCTGGATACCGAAGAAACCTTCGCTGGCATTATATGTCTCCATATATTTCATATCGGGCTTGCGTATCAGCTGCAAATACTGCTCGCGGTAAGGGGTAAATGCCACACCGCCGTGGAAGAATACTTCGAGATTGGGCCACACCTCCTCGACACTCTTTTTGCCTGTTATTTCGAGCATATGTTTCAGCACGGCCATCATCCACGAAGGAACACCGGAAAGGTTGGTCACGTTCTTGTTGCAGGTTGCACGGGCAATCTTGTCCATCTTCTCCTCAAAGTCGCTTAAAAGAGCTATCGACTTGTCGGGCACGCGCACCATATTCACCAACGGGTTACAGTTCTCAATGAGTATCGCACTCAAATCGCCCACAAGGCTGCCGGGGAGATTGTAGTTCGATGCGTGGCTGCCACCGAGTATAAGGCCACGGCCCGAGAACATACGGCTCTGCGGATTGTTGGCAAGATAGAGAGCTACAACATCGGCACCACCCTTGTAGTGTGCGTTCTGCAAGCCGGCCGGTGTCACGGGAATGAACTTGCTCTTGTCGTTGGTGGTACCCGAAGATTTTGCATACCACCTGCAACGTCCTTTCCACAAGACATCCTTTTCACCGTGGCGCATACGGTCGATGTAGCCTTTGAGGGTTTCGTAGTTCTGGACCTCCACACTTGCCACAAACTGTTCATAGTTCATTGACGATGAGTAGTTATGCTTTATACCCCACTCGGTACCGGCTGCTGCCGACACCAGACGGGAAAGAACACGACGCTGTATGCCTTCGGCATCGGTGGCATACTTCTCAATCTTTTTTACTCTACTGCCGAAAACGGCTCTCATTATCGATGTTTCGTTCATAGTCTTGTAGTTGCATCTGCTGCAACCGGGCATCTTGTATTTGCTATTCCCTGCTTGCAGCAGGGGTTATAAACTTTTCTATTATAACGAATTACTTTTTATTGTAGTTAGCCAGCCCCTGTTCCAGGAACTTTACAAAAGCATCGGCATCGAGGTCGAACGAGTAGGAACCCGCCAAAGGGTTTCCGTCGCTGTCAACCGGTACATAGAAGGGTTGTGCATTGGCACCGAACTTGTAACGTTGCAGATAGCTCCACAAATCGCCCACGGTACGCAGCCTGCGTGTCGCACCCTGCTCTTCTATTTCAATGGGGGTGTCGAGTGCCGTCTTGTCATCGACAAAAAGCGACACAAGCACATAATCGTCGTTCAGAAGAGCGGCAACGCGGCTGTCGCTCCACACTGCCGACTCCATATTGCGGCAGTTCACACAACCATAGCCTGTGAAGTCGAGCAATGCCGGCTTGCCCAAACGGCGAGCCAGAGCCATACCCTCTTCGTAGTCGGTGCTGGCAGGGTGAACCTCGTTTTCGTAGAGATTGAAATCCTGTGTCCACATAGGTGGTGCAAATGCACTTACCGCCTTACAGGGAGCTCCCCAAAGACCGGGTATCATATAAACCGCAAAGGCCAATGAGAAGAGCGCGGCAAAGAACTTGGGCACCGAGGTCTGCTTCTCGTCGGGGTCGTCGTGAGGGAAGCGTATGATATTGAGCAGATAAAGGCCGAGGAACGCAAAGAGCACTATCCATATTGCCAGGAATGTTTCGCGGTCGAGCATACGCCAGCCGTAAGCCAGGTCGGCTACCGAGAAAAATTTAAGCGCAAATGCTATCTCCACAAAGCCAAGCACCACCTTGATGGTGTTCATCCAGCCACCCGAACGGGGTGCCTGTTTGAGCAACGCGGGGAAGAGGGCGAAGAGCGTGAAAGGGAGCGCAAGTGCCAAAGCAAAGCCAAGCATACCTATTGCAGGGCCGAAGAGCGAGCCTGCCACCGAAACCTCGACAAGCAGGAAGCCAATGATGGGACCTGTGCAGGAGAACGACACCAGGGTGAGTGTAAAGGCCATAAGGAATATGCTCAAAAAGCCTGTGGTGCTGCTTGCCTTTTCGTCGACCTTGTTGGTCCACGACGAAGGAAGCGTAATCTCAAACCCGCCGAGGAACGATGCTCCGAAGAGCAGCAGAAGGGCGCAGAAGAATATATTGAACAGCGCATTTGTCGAAAGGGCATTGAGTGCACTTGCGCCGAAGATTGCAGTTACCGCCAAGCCAAGCACAAGATATATCACCACAATGGAAACGCCATAGAAGGCTGCCTCGCCTATTGCCTTGCGACGGCTCTTCGAGCGTTTGAGGAAGAAACTCACAGTCATTGGAATTATGGGCCACACGCAGGGAGTGAGCAGGGCAAGCAAGCCTCCGCCGAAACCAAGTATGAATGTTACCCACAATGAACGGGCACCGGTTGTTCCCTCACTGCCAAGCGATGCCATAGTGCCGGTAACAGGAGCCCACAAGGGCGAAAAGAGTTCTGTTGCGGTTTTCTCACCGGCCTCGGCAGCAGGTTCCTCTTCAACGGCAGAGGTCGCCGGTGCTTTTGCCTGTTGCTGCGGTGCACCCGGCACGGCAGCCTCGCCTCTTATGTCAAACTCATACTTTGTGGGAGGCATACAGTTCTCGTCGTTGCAAGAGCCATATTCAAGATAGCCCTGCAAGCGATAGGCACCTCCTGTGAAATTCAGTTTCTGCATAAAGCTACCCTCGCCCTCGAAGTAGCTTACGCGCATACCGAAGATTGGGTCCATACTCTCTATCGCACCTGCACCCGACTGCAATGAACCGACAGCCTCGGCACCCTCGATTGTTTCAAAGGTGATAGTTGCCGCTGTGGGGCCGCCGGCCGGTATATCTGTGGCATAAAGATGCCACCCCTCTTCTATGAATGCAGTAAAGAGGAGTTCGCCCTCGGCTCCCTTCACGGTGAGTTTCTGTTCAATCTCCACAGGATTGAACATCTGCGCAAAGGCAATCAGGCTTATAAGCGAGAATAACAGTGATAATGTTAATTTCTTCATATAGTGTTCCATTTATAATTCAACAGGATTCTTCCGTATTTTCCACTCCTGGGGGTACATATTGTTGGCGCGGTTGCCCACATTCTTCACAAATCCCAAAGGAACACCTTTGTATGTGACAAGAAGGAGGCCCAAAGGAGCGGCCGACAAATCGAGCGTCTCACGGTGCAGATAGGCCAATGCGCGGTCGCGTTCCACCTCCACGGTGCTGAAAGCCGATGTGTCGAGCTCGCAACTCATTGCCAATGGGTGCAGCGGTATCAGTTTCCCGTTCTTGACAGTGGTTGCCATCGGGATTCCTGCGTGAAGCACCCGTAATTTCTGTTGCAAGGCGGTGATAGCGGCAGAGTGCTCTTTGGGCAGAGCCGACACAACGTCGCCCTGCATTATGAAATCGTAATCTGCGGGAGTTTTAAGCCATTTTTCCACCTCGTTTCTCACCTTCGCAGTTGCGGGCTGAACTTTCACAGAGCGGGGACGGGCAAGCGGTTCATCGCCGTTCTTGCGCAATACCGCCATAAAGAGCCCCTCGCCACGGGTGTAGCCCGGAATAAAGCGATACACAGGCAGCCCTTCACTTGTCAATGAGCCGGTTATGTTCCACGAAGCATCGATGGCTACCGCAAGAGGCTCGGCACCGAGTTCCTCGGCTATCCACTCCACGCGGTTCTCATCCTCGCAAGCATTGAAGGTACAGGTGCTGTAAACAAGCAGTCCTCCTGGACGCAAACAGCCCCAGATATCGGAAAGGATTTTTTCCTGACACTCCACACACTGCTTTACCACCGAAGGGCTCCACTGCTCTACCGCAAAAGAGTCCTTGCGAAACATTCCTTCGCCAGAACAGGGCGCATCGACAACCACAAGGTCGAAGAAGTTACGGAAGGAGGAGAAATCGGCAGGCTCGTTCTTTGTCACCACAGCCGCAGCGCGGCCCCACTTTATAACATTTTCGGCAAGTACCTGCGCACGCAACGGCATAGGCTCATTCGACACAAGCAGGCTGCCGGCGGGCAAAGCCTGCAACAGATGTGTACTCTTGCCACCGGGAGCAGCGCAAAGGTCGAGTGCGCGTACCGGCCCTTTCACGAACTGCTCTACAACCTGCCCCAGGAACATTGACGATGCCTCCTGGACATAATAGCAGCCTGCGTGGAAATGGGGGTCGGCCGTAAAAACAGGGCGCGAGGGCAGATAGACACCTTCGGGAGCCCAGGGAACCGCACAGCCCTCGAACAAGGATGCCGGCTTGCGGTTGTTAAGGCGCACACTCACCACCGGCTCCTCACTGAGAGCCGACACGAAACGCGAATACCGTTCCTCGCCAAACAGGGAACGGGTGCGAGCCACAAAATCGCTGTTAAGTTCCATTCAAAAACTTTATAACCGTTTCACGATGAATGCGGTGGAAATTCTTTTGCAATTCATTGCAAAAGTAATGAAAATATAAGAGCGACACAAGCGCTGCAACCATATTTATGTCACAAGCGCCATTTTGATGCCTTGCCAACCAAATGCAAATACGCACAATCAATTATCCCGATAAAATTTCATTGTCGGAAAATAAATTGTATCTTCGCAGTGTTACACTAAAAAATCCCCGGAAATGAAACAATATTTAGACCTGCTCGACAGGATACTCACCGAAGGAGCAAAGAAAGACGACCGCACAGGAACAGGCACATTAAGCGTGTTCGGCCACCAGATGCGTTTCAACCTCGAAGAAGGCTTCCCCTGCCTCACCACCAAGAAACTGCACCTCAAATCCATAATACACGAACTGCTGTGGTTCCTGAACGGCGACACCAATGTAAAATACTTGCAGGACAACGGTGTGAGAATATGGAACGAATGGGCCGATGAAAAGGGCGATTTAGGACATATTTACGGCTACCAGTGGAGGTCGTGGCCCGGATATGACGGCGAACATATCGACCAGATAAAAGAGGTTGTGGAGACACTGAAAAACAACCCCGACTCACGCCGAATAATAGTAAACGCCTGGAATGTGGGCGACATAAAGAATATGAACCTGCCTCCTTGCCACGCGATGTTCCAGTTCTATGTGGCCGATGGCCGTTTGAGCCTGCAACTCTACCAGCGCAGTGCCGACTGCTTCCTGGGCGTGCCCTTCAACATTGCATCATACGCCCTGCTTCTTATGATGATGGCACAGGTGACCGGGCTTAAAGCCGGGGAATTCATACACACTCTGGGCGATGCGCACCTCTATCTTAACCACATAGAGCAGGCCAAGCTGCAACTGACACGCGAGCCCAAGAAACTCCCCCGAATGGTAATAAACCCCGATGTAAAGGACATTTTCGGGTTCAAATTCGAGGACTTCTCATTGGAGGACTACGACGCACACCCGCACATAAAGGGAGTAGTTGCCGTGTAACAAAAAAACCACATCTATATGTACAGATTAGCACTTATTG
The DNA here is from genome assembly GCA_015060885.1 of Bacteroidales bacterium. GTDB lineage: Bacteria > Bacteroidota > Bacteroidia > Bacteroidales > Bacteroidaceae > HGM04593. The sequence continues at coordinate 7,197 of SUXO01000013.1, read as the reverse complement.
CCGCAATAGCCGAGAACAATGCCATAGGGCATTGCAACAAGCTCATATATTGGTTGCCCAACGACCTTAAACGTTTCAAGGAACTCACGACCGGGCACACGATAATTATGGGCAGCAACACATTCCGCTCGTTGCCCAAAGGTGCCCTGCCCAACCGCCGCAACATAGTGTTGTCGCGCAAGGAGAGCAACTTCCCCGGAGCCGAGCATTTCACCTCGCTCGAAGAGGCACTGGCCAACTGTACCGACGAGGATATCGTATATATAATTGGCGGCGAGCAGCTATACAAGCACGCAATGCCCATTGCCGATATTCTGTGCCTTACCGAGGTTGAAGACACTCCCGAAGAGGCCGATGCATTCTTCCCGCAATTCGACAAGAGAGAGTGGGAAGTGGTGGAACAAATGAGTTTTGGCACCGACGAGAAGCACGCGCATAACTACAAGTTCGTTACATACATAAGAAGGAAGTAAAGGAGTTGTTCCGGCTCAGTAGCAAAAAGGTGTGGGCACTCACTATATACGATACTAAACATTCTTGCTTTTGACATCTCGGTGTTATTTGTCGGTTATTCTCTCATTGGAAATATATCTTTGATGTTCTTTGTCGCGCAAAGAACCAAACGCCCGGCACGCGAGAAAAATCAGTCGCTCGGTTCTTTGTTCACGTCGCCAAAAGGCGAACCCTCAGTCGAACCTCCCTTGCCGTGTTTATCTTTCTCACATTTGCAGGGTGCTGCGGGACTTCCTCAGTTAGTCGCCTTGCGGCACCTAACTCACGGGCAAACATTCCTCGCACTCTCTCCTGCAAATGCTCGGATAAACACTATGATTTTAACGGTGCCGGTTTCTTTTTAGAATTACCATTGCAGGAGATAATTCGTTATACAAAGGGCAGCGCGAGGGAGCACAACTTATTAAAGAATCAATTTGTCCACACTAAATTTCTACTGAACCGTTGTTCCTGCACAAAAAACAACATCGGCCGTGTCTGCGACACGGCCGATGTTTATTATCAGTATCCCTTGCGGGAAAAATCTCTTTTAGCGTTGTGACGAAGAGTAAACAATACTCAAAGCCCAAGCCTTACGGAGTTCCATTTTAACGTCGGTGATAATACCCATTTCGGTATTAACGTCGGCTTTGATGGAAATCTTCATAAAGGGCTTGTCACGCTCTGCCAAGCTCTCGCGCTCGTCCTGTACATACTCACGGATGTGTGATACATCGGCAAACTTGTCATTCAACTGAATGCGGCTTGCAAGACCCAATTTCGCGCGATAATCGCGTGTGGGTTTACCAATGTAGATATTTGATACCAAAGACTTACGCTCGAGTTTCTCCAACTCGGTACCCTGGGGTATCTTGAATTCCACTTTAAGCTCCACTTCACGCATTGATGTTACAATCATAAAGAAGAAGAGGATAGAGAATATCAAGTCGGGCAATGACGAGGTGTTCAATTCAGGCATTTCTGCCTTCTCTTTTTTTCCGAACTTACTCATAATTCCTTATTTGTTATATGTACGGGGTTCTGCCTCCGATATCATAGTTTTATAGTACATACGACAAGCAAACTGCTGGTCTTCGTTACATTCAGCAAACGGACGTCCGAAAGTCTTTCTTGCCAACTCGTCACGCAATTCGTTGTAGGCACCATACAACTCGTTCTCAACCTGGAAATAGGTGTCGTAGTTTGTTGCACGGTCGGTCTGCAATGATATTACGTGCTTGTTGGTAACCATCTGCACGCCGAAGGGGTCGGGCAGTTTTTCCGAATGCTTCTCGGGATAGTCGGGACGGTTGTCGGGGTTGGCGATAAACTCTTTTGCCAATGCACGCAACTCCTTAACGTCAATCACATAAGGAGCCTTTTCTCCCTGTGTCACAAGAATCTCATTGTTCATGTTAACGTTAACAATCAAGCTGTTACGTTTACGAATCTTGGGAGGATCCTGCAACTGTGTTTCGTCGGGAGGCTGGGGCAAACGCACCTGCAAACCGCGGTCGGTATCCATTGAAGTGGTTACCAAGAAGAATATGAGCAAGATGAACGAGATGTCGGCCGTTGAGCTGGCGTTAATTCCCGGAACTTTTCTTTTACCCATTTGTCTTATGCTTTTACTTTATTAAACATTTTAAACACGCCCAAAAGGCTGAATATTGCCGATGCAAGAGATACAGCCAACAGGATATACAATACATAAAGACATACGTCGGTGATGAGCAATATTGTAGTATCCTCAAAGACTACGCCATTGATAAGGATGGGCTCTGTTGAAGAGAAAGCATATGCCACAACAAACAACGCTACCATAGCCAACAAGGCTCCAAGACTCTTTATGGCGCTTTTAGGATTGGCAACCATATTGGCACCGAACTGCAAAAGGCCGAACACTGCCACACTTATTATGGTTATTGCCATCAATGCATACATCCAGTACATCAGCAAGTCGGTGTATTGGGGGTCGGTAACATAAGCACCACCGGTCACAGCCGACTGATTGTCATAACCAACGCCGTAGAACATTACAAGCACAACAGCGGTTACAACCATCAAGACGATGAAGATGTATGATGATATTTTACTATATAATTCAGCTTTCATAATTTATGATATTTAGAGCTGTTAAAATTACTTTTTAAGGTTGTACTTTGTGAGCAAGTCGAGGAGAACGATTGAAGAATCCTCCATATCGGCTGTAAGAGCCTCAATCTTGCCAAGGATGTAGTTATAGAACAACTGCAAGATAAGAGCAACGATAATACCGTAGATTGTGGTAATCAAGGCCACTTTCATACCGCCGGCAACGATAGTCGGAGAGATATCACCTGCGCGCTGGATTTCGTCGAACGCCATAACCATACCGATCACAGTACCCAAGAATCCGAGTGAAGGAGCCATAGCAATGAGAAGTGTAATCCAAGAGCAACCCTTCTCCAAGAGACCGCTCTGAACGCTACCGTAAGAAACAACCGAACGCTCAACTGTGTCGAGACCCTCGTCGATACGCATCAAGCCCTGATAGCAGATAGCTGCAACGGGACCTGCTGTGTTACGGCAAATGTCTTTTGCCTTCTCAACATCCTTTGCCTCCAAAGCAGCAGCAATAGCCTCCATAAGTTTCTTTGTGTTAACCTGTGCAAGGCTCAAATAGATGATACGCTCGATGCAGAATGCCAAACCGATAACCATAGCGATGGCAACCAATGACATGAACGCTGCGTCACCCTCAATGAACTTTGTTTTGAGGATTTTGTGGAAACCTTCCGATTCTGCCTCCTCTACAACGGCGGGAGCCTCTTCGGCAGCAACCTCTTCGGCAACAGCTGTTGAATCGGTAGCAATAGAATCACTAACTTCAGTAGCAACAGGAGCAACCTCTTCCTGTGCATAAACCATTTGGGTACCGAATGTGAACATACCCAACATTGCAACAATTGCAAAAAGCTTTTTCATTGTGTGTAATTTTTAAGAATTGATATTTTAAGTTAATATTATCTCCAAACCGCGGAAAGAGGGGGATTCGAACCCCCGATACGCTTTTGGCGTATACACGCTTTCCAGGCGTGCCTCTTCAACCACTCGAGCATCTTTCCAAAAATTAGCACAAACCCGCTAATCGGGTGCAAGATACGAAAAATTTCATAATCCGCACTCTATTTCACGGCAAAAGTAACTTTTTTTTTCGAATACGTGAATATTTACAAAAAACCTTTTGCCAAAAAATGCTAAAAACATCAAAATCCCGCAGTTCGGGCTGTTTTATATATTTATTAACGGATAAATGAAAGATAAATTATTCAAACTATAAAAATATTCACTAAATTTGCATTAACAAGATTATTCAAAACTTCGGACAGATGTCACAAGGCAAGGGCATATTGAGAACAATAGCCGACTTCATAAACCCCTATGGGTGGATAACAAAAGTACGGAACAAGGCTTTCGACAGCAACCTGCTCGAAAGCAGGAGTTTCGGCACACCCACCATCTGCATAGGCAACATAAGCGTGGGCGGCACGGGCAAAACTCCTCACACAGAGTACCTTATAAGGCTGCTGAAAGAGAAGGAGAGGGTTGCCGTGCTGAGCCGTGGATATGGGCGCAAAAGCAAAGGCTACATAAAGGCAACCGCCGACACCCCCATGCCGATAATCGGCGACGAGCCATTCCAGATCAAGCAGAAGTTCCCCGACATAACCGTTGCCGTGTGCGAAAAGCGTGTTGTGGGTGCCGAAAGCCTTCTTAAAGAGCCCGAAAGACCAACAGTGATACTGCTTGACGATGCCTACCAGCACCGTCACATAAAGGCAGGGCTCAACATTCTGCTGGTGGACAGCAACCGCCCCATCTGGAACGACTGCATACTCCCCTTCGGGCTTATGCGGGAGAGTGCCGGCGGTGCCCGTCGTGCCGATGTGGTAATAATCACGAAGTGCAGCAAGGATATTACACCCGCACAGATGCAGGAGTGCAAAGACCGTCTGCAAACAAAAGAGGGAACACCGGTGTTTTTTTCAACAGTAGAGTATGGAACGCCCTACCCCCTGTTCCCCGATGCGTGCAGCAAGGAGTACCGTGCCGGTAAAGGCACCGATATACTGCTGCTCACAGGCATAGCAAAACCCTCTCCTTTAAAGAAGAGGATTGAGCAGAGCGGAGCCGGCGTAACGCTTATGCAGTACCCCGACCACCACAATTTCAGCAGCGGCGACATTGAGAATATATCGGAGAAGTTCGGCACATTGCCCGGCAACAGGCTTATACTCACAACCGAAAAGGACGCTACCCGCTTGCGTGGCATCAAAGAACTGCCACAGGAGATTAAAAGCAATATATACGTGATACCCATAGAGGTAAAGATACTTAATGACGAAGAAAAATTGTTCAACCAAATAATTATTGATTATGTTACAGAAAATTCAAGAAACAGCTGAGTTTTTGAAGTCTAAAATGACAACAGCTCCCGAAACGGCAATCATTCTGGGTACAGGCCTCGGCAGCCTCGTAAACGAGATTACCGACAAGTACGAAATCAAATACGAGGATATCCCCAACTTCCCCCTCTCCACCGTCGAGGGTCATTCGGGCAAACTCATCTTCGGTAAACTCGGCAACAAGGACATTATGGCAATGCAGGGCCGTTTCCACTTCTACGAGGGCTACTCAATGAAAGAGGTAACATTCCCCGTGCGCGTTATGCGCGAGCTGGGCATAAAGACTCTCTTTGTGTCGAACGCAGCCGGCGGTATGAACCCCGACTTCATCATCGGCGACCTTATGATTATTACCGACCACATAAATATGTTCCCCGAACACCCCTTGCGTGGCAAGAACATCCCCTATGGCGACCGTTTCCCCGATATGAGCCAGGCTTACAGCCGCGAACTCATCGCTATGGCCAAAGAGATTGCTGCCGAAAAGGGCATACGCGTTGTCGAGGGTGTCTACCTGGGCACACAAGGCCCCACATTCGAGACACCGTCAGAGTATCGTATGTTCCACCGTATGGGCGGCGATGCTGTGGGTATGTCAACCGTTCCCGAAGTTATCGTTGCACGCCACTGCGGCATAAGAGTGTTCGGTATCTCGGTTATCACCGACCTGGGCGTTGAAGGCATTGTTGTTGAGGTGAGTCACGAAGAGGTGCAGAAAGCTGCCGACGAGGCACAGCCCCGCATGACAACCATCTTCCGCGAGATTGTAAACAAAGCATAACCCCTCACACCCTTTATGAACACAAACAAACGCACCGAAATCTCCACTCTTGGAGAGTTCGGCCTCATAAAACACCTTACATCGGGCATCACCCTCGGCAACAAAGAGAGTTTGTCGGGGGTGGGCGACGATGCCGCCGTACTCCGTTTCGACAACAACGAAGAGGTACTTGTGAGCACCGACCTTATGATGGAAGGCATCAATTTCGACCTCACATACTTCCCGCTAAAACACTTGGGCTACAAGGCAGCAATGGCAGGGTTTTCCGACATTTACGCAATGAACGGCAACCCCAAGCAGCTCACCGTGTCGCTTGCTTTGAGCAAGAAATTCTGCATAGAGGACCTCGAAGACTTTTACGACGGGCTTAAACTCGCGTGCGCACAGCACGGAGTGGACATTGTGGGTGGCGACACCAGCGCATCGGTCACCGGGCTTGCTATTAGCATCACCGTGATAGGCACAGCGCCGAAGGGCACCGTGGTAAAACGCAACGGAGCAAAGGTTACCGACCTCATTTGCGTGAGCGGCAACCTGGGAGCAGCCTATATGGGCCTGCAACTGCTTGAACGCGAAAAGATTGCAACAGCCGACAAAGACGTTCAGCCCGACTTTGCCGGCAAGGAGTACATTCTGGAACGCCAGCTCAAACCCGAAGCCCGCAAGGAGATTATCGAAAAGCTGCGCGAGGAGAACATTATGCCCAGCGCAATGATTGACATTTCCGACGGCCTCTCGTCGGAGCTTATGCACATTTGCAAGCAGAGCAAGAGAGGGTGTCGCATATACGAAGAGCGCATACCCATCGATTACCAGACCGCAATAATGGCCGAGGAGCTGAACCTCAACGTAATAACCTGTGCCCTGAATGGCGGCGAGGATTACGAGCTGCTGTTCACCGTGCCCATTGCCGACCACGAAAAGGTTGCCGCAATGAAGGATGTGAGAATCATAGGCCACATTGTCGATGAGAGTATGGGCCTTGCACTCATCACTCGCGATGGGGTTGAAATGGAGCTTAAAGCACAGGGCTGGGTAACCACCGAAGAGAAATGATACTCCACAACATAATACAGACAATCTTTGTGGTGGCAGGCTTGACAGCCGTTGCAGCTGCGCTGCTCGACTGGGACTGGTTCTTCACCGCAAGGAATGCCGAATTCATTGTAAAGAACCTGGGGCGCGGGCGCAGCCGCATTCTCTATGGGGCGATAGGCGTTCTGTTCATTGCTGCCGCAGTCTTCTTTTATTATAAGGTAGAGGCTATAAAGTAGTTTTCGGCTTCAAAGAAAAGATAAAACCGATTGTGTAGAGTCTATCTGCGCAATCGGTTTTTAATAGGCAAAAAGGGCTCAGTAGCAAAAAGGTGTGGGCACTCACTATATACGATACTAAACATTCTTGCTTTTGACTTCTCGGTGTTATTTGTCGGTTATTCTCTCATTGGAAATATATCTTTGATGTTCTTTGTCGCGC
>SUXO01000012.1 GCA_015060885.1 Bacteroidales bacterium | reverse complement strand
GCGACGTGAACAAAGAACCGAGCGACTGATTTTTCTCGCGTGCCGGGCGTTTGGTTCTTTGCGCGACAAAGAACGTCAAAGATATATTTCCAATGAGAGAATAACCGACAAATAACACCGAGAAGTCGAAAGCAAGAATGTTTGGTATCGTATATGGTGAGTGCCCACACCTTTTTGCTACTGAGCCGGGAATTGCAGATAATAACCGATAATAATAAAAAAGGTGAACTCGCACGAGTTCACCTTTTTTATTATATAGCTCACGCTACCCTTATACAAGTGTGGCGATGAATGCCTGCATCTCGGGCTGCGCAGCCTCTACGCTCTGCAACAGCTTGAACTGCGCTTTTGAACGTACAAGGTTGTGTTCGGGATACTGAATCTTGTAGTATGTATCGCCGTTGATGTAGTCGGCGAGGAAGCGTACTGTCTGCATATAGGGGAAGAGAGCCGCAGCATAGGGCAAGTTCTCAACTTCGAGAGAAGTAATGAACGATGCTGCCGATTTAAGATAACCCTTCGCAAAGGACTTGAAGATTTCCATATTGAAGTTTACGTTATCGAGGTCTTTGTCGTCCTCCTTACCGGTGTTGGCTGCCGAACGGAGATAGTCGCCGAAGTCGGAGAATATGAAGTTGGGCATAACGGTATCGAGGTCGATTACGCAAAGTACATTGCCGGCCTTGTCGAAGAGGATGTTGTCGACTTTTGTATCGCAGTGGCAGATGCGTTTGGGGAGCTTGCCCTCACGATAGAGGCGCTCGCCTTTGCACATCTCCTCGGCACGTTTTTCAAGCTCGTCAACAAGCCACTGTACTTCGGCCAGACGACCTGCCTTGTTTTCGGCAACGGCCTCGCGCAACTGCTGCAAACGGAACTCCATATTGTGGAAATCCTTGATTGTTTCGCCAAGCTGAACGGGGATGTCGGCAAGCATAGCCTGGAAGTTACCGAATGTTTCGCCCACGATGTACGAAGTTTCGGGTGTAACGGCTGTCATCGACTCGGTTTCGGGGATGAACTCCATTACGCGCCAGTACTTCTCGCCATCGAAATAGTAGTATTTACCATCCTTTGCAGGAACGAATTTGAGTACCTTGCGGCTGATGTCGTCGGTACCGGCAGCTTCGAGCTTTCCGTGGATGTGGTTTGTTACTGCCACGATATTGTTCATGAGCATATCCACATCGGGGAAAATAGCGTTGTTAACGTGCTGCAACACATAGTCGGGTGCATTACCCTCGGTCTTCACACGATATGTTGTGTTGATAAGACCATTGCCCAGAGGGGCTACTTCAACTACATTGCCTTGAATGTTGAATTGAGAAACGATTGTGTTCATTGGAGTAATATTTTGGTTAGTTAATAATCGTGTATCGCAAAAATACTATTTTATTTGTTCCGACAAAAGGTTTAATGCCTAATTTCACCGCTTGGGGTTACTTTGCATTCTCCAATCCTATTGCCAGAGCCTTTATATTCATATCCACTACTTCGGTGCCTTTGGACGCAAACACTGTTGCTATCGCCTTTTCGAGCAGTGAATAGTCGAGCCCCAACGCCTTTGATGCTGCGCCGAGAAGTATCATATTGCCGCTCTTGCGCATATTGTTTTCGGCTGCAAGGCCTTCGACATCTATCTGTATTACATTGGGGTATTTTGCAAGTTCGTTCTTCAACACCTCGGCTTCGGGATAGTTGGGAACATTGGCAAAGAGGTTGTTCGATGTTATTATCCAGCCTTCGGGCGAGAGGTAAGGGGTGTAACGCAATGCCTCCATCGGCTCCAAAGAGATAATGACATCGGCTGTACCTTCGGCAATGAGGTCGCAGTAGATGGGCTGCGACGAAATGCGCAGACTCGACTCCACACTGCCGCCACGCTGGCTCATTCCGTGTATTTCGGCTTGTTTTATGTATAGCCCTTCGTTCATAACGGCTTCGCCTATTATGGTGGCTATCGAGAGTATTCCCTGGCCGCCTACTCCGGCCAAAATTATATCTATTTTCATAATCGGTTATGCTTTATTGGCTTTTTTCTGTTTGAGTTTACGGTTCATTGTCTGTATACACTCACGGCGGGGTATTATAACCGAAACGCCGGGGTACTCTATCTCTTCACGGATAATGCTGCAAAGTTCGTCGTGATTCTTGGGGATGGGCAGCATCACACGCAGGTGTTCGGGCTCCACACCCAGTCCCAGACAGATTGATTCGATGCGGCCTGTACCTGCCGAGTCCTGGCCACCGGTCATAGCTGTGGTGAGGTTGTCCGATATCACCACGGTTATGTTGGCCTTGCTGTTGATGGCATCGAGCAAACCTGTCATTCCCGAATGGGTGAAGGTTGAATCGCCAATTACCGCAATGGCAGGGAAGAGGCCCGAATCGGCAGCACCCTTGGCCATTGTAATTGAGGCACCCATATCGACACACGAAGAGATTGTGCGGAAGGGGGGCAATGCTCCAAGTGTGTAACAGCCGATGTCACTGAATACCTTTGCGTTGGGGTACTCCTTTATGACATCGTTAAGTGCGGTATATACATCGCGGTGGCTGCATCCCTGGCACAATGCGGGAGGACGTGGAAGAACCACTTCGCTCTTTGCATATACCACCTTGCAGGGAAGGCCGAAGGTTGCCTTCACACCGTCGGGGGTGAGCTCGCCGGTGCGGTTTACCTCGCCTGTGAGACGGCCTTTTATGGTGCAGGGTGTGGGCAATGTTCCACGAACAAGCTCCTCTACTATGGGCTGCCCTTCTTCGAGCACCACTATCTCGTCACACATTGCAGCAAGTTCGTTAACGAGTTTCTTGGGTATGGGATATTGTGTTATTTTAAGCACGGGGAAATCGACCTTGCTCTCAAAAGCGTCCATCAGGTAGTTGTATGCAATACCGCAGGTAATTACACCCTGCTTGTAGTGACCGCCCTGTGCGGGCACGATAAGGCTATTGTATTGCGATGCGCAAGAGAGTTCTTCGAGCGTGGCCTGTTGGGCGGTTACCTCGTTGTTGCGGCGTATTGCGTTGGCTGGCAGCAACACCCAGTCCTTGGCTTTCTGCGGGAAGGCAAGCGTGTTCTGCTCGCGGGGTTGCTCGTCAATCTCCACCGCTGCACGCGAGTGGGCCATACGGGTGGTTACACGCATAAGAACAGGGAGCCCCTGTTTCTCCGAAAGGTCGAAGGCATATTTCATCATATCGTAGGCCTCCTGCTGGTTCGATGGTTCGAGCGAGGGTATCATTGCAAATTTTGCATAGAAACGCGAGTCCTGCTCGTTCTGCGACGAGTGCATCGAGGGGTCATCGGCAACAAGCACCACCACTCCGCCGTTCACTCCGGTCATTGCCGAGTTGACAAACGGGTCGGCACACACGTTAAGGCCTACGTGTTTCATACATACAAGCGCACGCTTGCCTACATAGGAAACGCCCAATGCAGCCTCCATAGCGGTTTTTTCATTGGTACACCAACGTGAATGCAGACCGCGCTCACGGGCAACGGGCGAGGATTGTATGAATTCGGTTATCTCGGTCGATGGGGTTCCGGGATAGGCATATACACCGCTTATTCCGGCATTTATGGCTCCCAGGGCTATTGCCTGGTCGCCCAACAGTAGTTTTTTCATCTTGTTATATCTTCTTTGTTTCAGTTATTGGTTCATTGTAATTTCTTGTCCTTGTGAAGCACGGGAAAATTGCGGCGCAGACGCTCCATCATACTCCATTCAAGCTCGGCTGTGGCACTTCCTTGATAGCGGGAACGGCAACGGGCGATTGTCTGGCCATAGGGGTTTATTATGACACTGTGCCCAACGTATGTTCCATAGTCATCGGCCCCCACTCTGTTCGATGCAGCCACGTAGCATTGGTTCTCTATGGCGCGTGCACGTACAAGGGTATCCCAGGCAAGCATACGCTTTTCGGGGAAGTTGGCCGCAATGAGCATCACATCGTACTCTCCTGTGTTGTGAAGGAAAATGGGGAAACGTATGTCGTAACATATTACGGGGCGCACACGCACTCCGCGCCACTCCCACACGACGCTCTGCTCACCGGGTGTGTACACCCTGTCCTCGCCGCTGTATTCAAACAGGTGGCACTTGTCGTAATGCTTCACCTCGCCGTCGGGGGTTACAAAGTACATACGGTTGCGATAGATGTCACCCTGTTCGTGCGTCATAACAGTGCCTGCAATGGCGGCATCATACTTTTTTGCCCACTCACGAAACTTGTTTACGGTGGGCCCGTCGAGCGGCTCGGCCACTCCTTGCGGCTCCATACAGAAACCTGTCGAGCACATTTCGGGGAAAAGGTATATGTCGGCCTTTTCGGCTTTTGCTATAAGGCGGCCCATCTCTTTGAGATTGGCTTCGACATCCTTCCACACTATATTTTGCTGTATAACGGTTATTTTCATCATTGATTTACACACCCCAAAGGGTAATAAATGCAAATTTAGAAAAACTTTTTATAAATAAGGTAAAGAGCAACTCTTTTTTATATTTATTTGCAAGAGGTAATTTTATTACGTTGCCTGGGAGTATATTTTATTGCAACAAACGGCAATTCATAATTTTCATCTTTGGGATTGGTCCAATCCCAAAGATGCCGCGGGAGAAAGGGCTCACCTGCAAATTCAAGGGGGCTTGCTCAAATATTCTCGGTGTTATTCTCGGCTATTTTCCTATGTAGGGGCGTCACCGGCGTGTGCGCCCTGTTGTTGTGTGCTACTTTTTGGTCAGACACATCGGTCTGCCCCTACGGCAGAATCGTGAACCTTCTGTGCCGGGCGTTTTTGTTACTTTTTGAGCGACAAAAAGTAAATAAAGGAATTCAATGATAGAAAGAATAACTCACGGGCCACCGAGGATTTAAAAGTGAGAAATGTTTTATCTCCACACTTTTGCAGGTAAGCCATTTTCATCTTTGGGATTGGCTAACGCCCATCCCCTACGCTGCCGCGGGCGTCCTTGCACCATAATTCCACCCGCTTTATGCATCGTAGTGGGATTGGCTAACGCCCATCCCTTACGCTGCCGCGGGCGTCCTTGCACCATAATTCCACCCGCCTTTTGCATCGTAGTGGGATTGGCTAACGCCCATCCCTTACGCTGCCGCGGGCGTCCTTGCACCATAAAACAAAAAGATGCGTTCAAGCGAGCTTGACGCATCTTTTTGTTTTATGGTGCGGAAAGAGTGGGATTCAAACCCACGGTACACTAAAAAGCGTACGCCGGATTTCGAGTCCGGTCCATTCGATCACTCTGGCATCTTTCCGAGCGCAAAATTACAACAATTCATTTGTTATGCAAACAAAATAATTCTTTTTTTCAAAAAAAAGAGTGTTTGAAACTATTCCCGAAAAGAAAAAACCTCCACGGAGTACGCGGAGGTATAGGTCTACGACCTTCGGCATTTAGCCTTATTGTGGTAAGATGTAGAAATACTTACTGCACAAATGTAATGTAATATTTGGTTTTTTACAAATTATTGTTTTAAATTCACAAAAAATTACACTGACATGGCAAAAATTTTAGGAATAGACCTGGGAACCAACTCCATTGGTTGGGCCATAACAATACAGAATGAGGATAAAAACAGCTACGAACTTATAGATAAAGGTGTGTCTATCTTTCAAGAAGGTGTAGCACGAGAAAAGAATAACGAGGTACCAATGGTACAAGAACGCACGAATGCACGTTCGTTGCGCCGCCACTATTTCCGTCGTCGCTTACGCAAGATTGAGGTTTTGAAGGTATTGATGGAACAAGGCTTTTGCCCTGTTTTGACAACTGAAATGCTGAATGATTGGAGATACAAGAAGCAATATCCGCTCGATGAAAAATTCCTTCAATGGTTAAGCACCTGCGAGGAAGGGGAAAAGAACCCCTATCACGACAGGTTCATAGCCCTAACCACTACACTCGACCTGCAAAAGCAGGAGGAGCGTTACACGCTAGGCCGCGCCCTTTACCACATAGCCCAAAGAAGAGGTTTTTTAAGCAACAGAAAAGACACTTCAAAAGACGACGAGAACGGCAAAGTGAAAAGCGCAATAAAAAACCTTGACGAGGCCATTTCAAATAACGGGTGTGAATATCTTGGAGAGTTTTATTACAGACTCTACCAGAATAAAAAGAGCATCAGAAACAGGGATATGGGCAATGGTTACGGATATGCCGACCGCAACAGGCACTATCTCAAAGAGTTCGAAGCTATATGCAAAAAGCAGAACCTGCCTGACGATGTACAAAGAGCTCTTGAACGTGCTATATTTTTCCAACGCCCATTAAAATCGCAAAAAGGACTTGTTGGAACCTGTACATTTGAGAAAAAGAAAGCGCGATGCCCTATATCACACCCGCGTTTCGAAGAGTTCAGGATGTTGCAGGTACTTAACAACATAAAGGTAAAAGGCCCTTATGACGACAATTTGCGGCCTCTTACTGCCGAAGAACGCGAAGAGGCCATAACTGTATTTATGCGCAAGCGCAAGCCACATTTTGATTTTGAAGATGTTGCCAAGAAACTTTCAGGAGGCCGAAAAGCAACATACAGCTATTACAAAGACGGAAAAGAAAGCGATTACTATTTCAACTACAAGCTGACAACCTCGATGAGCGGCTGCCCCACTACTGCCGAACTGAAAAGCATTTTCGGAGAGGAATGGGAACAGACTATTTGCAGTACCTACCTGAAAGGAGAGGGCAAGAACGAAGAGCAAATATTAAACGATGTGTGGCACGCACTATTCTCATTTGACAATGATGACAAGCTGCACGAATGGGCAAAGAACAATCTGCAACTTAATGACGAAGATGCCGAAAAATTCGTCAATATTAAAATGGCACAAGGATATGCGTCGTTGAGCCTTAACGCCATAAACAAGATGCTGCCCTACTTGCGTGCCGGATACCGTTACGACGAAGCGGTGTTCCTGGGTAACCTGCGAAATGTTGTTGGTGACAATATGTGGGGTGACACAGATTTGCGGGATAAGATAACAAACGATATTTGCATTGCGATAGAAGACTACTCCATAACCAAACGAACTGAAACTAAAAAGGAATTTATAGCAAACGTTCTGCTCGACAACTATAACATAGACTATAACCACAGTGACAGATTGTATCACCCATCGCAGGTTGAGAGCTACAAGGATGCCGAGAAGAACAAGAACGGAATAATACAATTAGGGTCGCCACGCACATCGTCGGTGCGCAACCCGATGGCGATGAGAGCTCTCTTTCGCTTGCGCGCTTTGATAAATGCATTGTTACGCGAAGGCAAGATAGACAAAGACACACGAGTTAATATAGAAATGGCACGCGAACTGAACGATGCCAACAGACGTGCTGCGATAAAGCAATACCAGGAAGAACAAGAAAAAAAGCATAGAGAGTATGCCGAAGAGATAAAGAAGCTGTATCGCGAAGAAACAGGTAAAGAAGTTCAGCCCACAGAGGATGACATTCTAAAATATCAACTTTGGGAGGAACAAGGAAAACAATGCCTATATACACAAAAGACAATTGGAATTACCGATTTTATAGGCGGGAACACCACATACGACATTGAGCACACAATTCCACGTTCGCGTGGCGGCGACAATTCACAGGCCAACAAAACATTGTGCGACAGCCGCTTCAACCGCGAGGTGAAGCGTGCAAAATTGCCGAGTGAATTAAGCAGCGCATACAAGACTCTTGCGGTAATAGAGGGAATTGGCTGGAAAGAAAAGATTGAAAGCCTTGAAAAACAGATTGCCGCACAAACAAGAAAATCGAAAAACGCTACTACAAAAGAGAGTAAAGACAATGCTATAAAACAACGCCACTATCTTAAAATGCAGCTCGACTATTGGCGCGACAAAATGAGCAGATTCACAATGACCGAAGTTACCGATGGCTTTACCAAACGACAGGGAGTAGATATTGGCATAATCGGCCGTTATGCACGAATGTACCTGCAAACCGCGTTCAACAAGGTTCACACAGTCAAAGGTTCCACTACTGCCGATTTCCGCAAAATGTGGGGCCTTCAAGAGGAATATAGCAAAAAAGAACGAGTGAACCACATACACCACTGCATTGATGCCATTACCATTGCCTGCATAGGACACGGTGCGTATACAGCGTGGAAACAATATAACGAAAAAGTTGAACGCTACTATTTTGAACAAAAGGAAAAACCTGTTATAGAAAAGCCGTGGCCCACTTTCACCGAGGATGTCAAAGCAATATCGGGCGAAGTAATAGTTTCGCACAACACCCCCGACAATATGCCAAAACCAAGCCGCAAGAAGTTGCGAATAAGGGGAAAAGTGCAATACAACAATGCCGGACAAGCAAAATACATACAGGGCGACACAGCACGCCGTTCGCTGCACCTCCAAACTTTCTATGGTGCAATTATGCGTGACGACGAAATAAAATATGTTGTACGCAAACCCATATCCTCACTCGAAAGCAGCGATATTGACAAAATTGTCGACGATAAAGTGAAAGAGTGTGTAAGGGACGCATACAATCGCGGAGGCAAAGCAGCCTTGCAAGAACCTATATGTTTTAACGAAGAGAAAGGTGTATATATAAAGAAGGTAAGAATATACGCACCTACGGTGAAACAGCCCATACATTTAAAGAAACAGCAATACAAGTCGAAACACGAATATAAGCAGAACTATTATGTTGCCAACGACGGGAACTATTGTATGGCTATATACGAAGGATGCGACAACAAAGGCCGTACCAAACGTGGCTTTGAGATTGTAAGCAACCTTAATGCAAGCAAATTCTTCAACAAGAAGAGCGACGGACAACACATTGTTCCATTATCGGACAACAATGATTACCCGCTGAAATACATTGTAAAATGTGGAACAATGGTGCTTTTCTACGAAAAGTCACCCGAAGAGCTACGCAACTGCAACAAAAATGAACTTGCAAAAAGGTTGTATAAAGTAAAAGGAATAAATGGAGATGGTCGTATAGTCTTTATATTCCACCAAGAAGCAAGGAAAGATGAACTTGTAAGCAGAGAGTGCGGAATGGGACATTCAAAATATGATCTCAACGAACCTAAAGCAAAACTAAGATTAAGTTTATCAAACTTCAATGCTCTTGTCGAGGGTTACGATTTTGAACTTACCACAACAGGTGAAATAAAATTCAAACATTGACCCACAATGCTCAAACGCGCACTATTTTTCACAACCCCCTACTCGCTGAGCCTGAAAAACAATCAAATGATTATAAAGACTCGCGAAATGCCCGATATACAGAAAAGTATACCTATTGAGGATATCGGCTTTGTAATTCTGGAACACCAGCAGACCAACATAACTCTGCCGTTGCTTAATGCATTGTCGGACAACAATGTTTCTGTCATATTCTGCGGCAGTAATTGTATGCCTAATGCAATGCTGATGAACCTCGATTCGAACAAGACACAAGGCGAAAGTTATCACTCACAGATAGACGCAAGCGAACCCATAAAAAAGAGTTTGTGGAAACAGACTGTTGAAGCAAAGATACGCAACCAGGCAGCCTTGCTCAATAAACTGGGTAAAGAAGGTGAGAAACTTAAACCATACTACACCAATGTAAAAAGCGGTGACAACGAGAACCGTGAAGGTGCTGCCGCACGCATCTATTGGAACGAATTGTTCGGTAACGACTTTGTACGTTCACGAGAGGGAGTAGCACCCAACAACCTGCTGAATTATGGCTACACATTGTTAAGAGCAGCCACGGCACGTGCTCTTATGGGGTCGGGACTTTTGCCAGCAATAGGCATTTTCCATCGCAACCGTTATAACTCTTTTCCACTTGCCGATGACATAATGGAACCTTACCGCCCATATGTCGACGAAATAATATTCAACCTATATGCAAATGGAGAGCACGAACTGACAAAAGAGGTAAAAGCCGAAATAGTACGGCTCTTATTCACCGATACCCACTTTGGGAAAATAACACGCCCATTGGAAGTTGCACTCACAAGTACAAGCGCATCATTGGTAAAATGTTTTAATGGAACAATAAAAAAGATTGTTTACCCACAATTGAAATAGCCCAATGAACGAAACACGTTTAAATGCCTATCACGTCATGTGGTTGTTTGTATTCTTCGACCTACCCACCGGCACCAAAAGCGAGAGACGCAATGCCAACCTTTTTCGCAAGGGGCTAGAAAAGGACGGGTTTACTATGATGCAATACTCGGTATATACCCGCCATTGCGGTTCAAAGGAGAGTATGAAAGCACACGTTGGAAGGGTAAAAAAGCTTATACCGGCAACAGGGCATATAAACGTGCTTGGTGTTACCGACAAACAATTCAG
This sequence comes from Bacteroidales bacterium, assembly GCA_015060885.1. Taxonomy (GTDB): domain Bacteria; phylum Bacteroidota; class Bacteroidia; order Bacteroidales; family Bacteroidaceae; genus HGM04593. Next base: position 44,723 of record SUXO01000012.1, on the reverse strand, counting down.
CGAGATGCATAACTTTTGGGGAAAAATTGAAAAAGCAAAACCCGAGGCTGTGCAACAACTGGAATTATTTTAACAGGTGCACTAACCGACCATATTGAAATATTTATTATTTTTGTGGTAAACCAAAAAGATATTTAGAATTAAAAAAACGCATCATTCCACTTCCTTTGAAGGAAAATATGTGCTTTTTATTTTACAAAAAGCACCATAACTTACGATATATCAATAAAAAAGAATACATAGGTTGTGGTTTGATGTGGAATTTTAAGTAGATACAACTTAACATAATGAATAGATAACACCTAAGAGTTGTGGTTTGATGTGGAATTTTAAGTAGATACAACAACAAAGTATCAGCAGTATTAGCGAAATAGTTGTGGTTTGATGTGGAATTTTAAGTAGATACAACAACACCTTCTGAAAGGAGCCTATCAATGGCGTTGTGGTTTGATGTGGAATTTTAAGTAGATACAACTATGTTGGCAACTTCATATAGTCCCACAAGTTGTGGTTTGATGTGGAATTTTAAGTAGATACAACGCCGAGGCCGTCAGGGGGTAAAGGTTCACGGTTGTGGTTTGATGTGGAATTTTAAGTAGATACAACACAACGGTGCCAATAGTCACAGGCGACTTGTTGTGGTTTGATGTGGAATTTTAAGTAGATACAACAAACTGGTCATAGGCCTTATCATCGACACGGTTGTGGTTTGATGTGGAATTTTAAGTAGATACAACTGGTCTGATGTAAATGTAGTAGCAGCCGGAGTTGTGGTTTGATGTGGAATTTTAAGTAGATACAACCTATGCTAAGAGCATTGCAAATAGTCTTTGTTGTGGTTTGATGTGGAATTTTAAGTAAATACAACAGCAAGGTCGATAAGAGCACGACAAATACGTTGTGGTTTGATGTAGAATTTTAAGTAAATACAACGAGGAGGGCTCCTTTATTTTGTCGAATTGGGTTGTGGTTTGATGTAGAATTTTAAGTAAATACAACCCTAGTTCAAAAGTCATAACTTAAAGTGTGTTGTGGTTTGATGTAGAATTTTAAGTAGATACAACCCGCCTGAAATTATACTTGCTATAATCGTAGTTGTGGTTTGATGTAGAATTTTAAGTGGATATAACTGCAACACTGCGCTGCCGGACACTTTTAAGTTGTGGTTTGATGTAGAATTTTAAGTAGATACAACTCAGATGTATCAGGTCTGTATAGCCTACCTGTTGTGGTTTGATGTAGAATTTAAGTGAATATAATGATAAATGTATTCGCAGATAAAACAGCATAATTCTGTTTTGACACACTTATTAGCCTTATTAAAGCCGGGACTACGTTTGAAACGAAGCGAATTTCAGCAAGGCTTAATTGGTAAATTATTTTTACAACAAATCTACTTAAAAGATTATGGGGTGCAATTTCTTGCACCCCATAATTCTATGCTCATTATGTAAGAATCAGCTATACATAAAACGACGGATACTCTGCTTGGGAGTCTTCTCAAATGGGTCGCGACGCATTTCAGTATAACCAATTTTGCTGTATGCTGCTAGCTCATCGTTAAGTGCAAGTACATTGTCGTTGACGAGTTTGTTGAGTTCTTCCTCCGAAAGGCCGTCTTTCTTGCCGGCATCGTAGTCGGGAACAACCAATGCAACTATGGCGTTCTTGCGGCCAACAACCAATGATTCCATAACATAGGGGAGGTTGTTTATCTTGTCCTCTATCTCTTCGGGGTAGATGTTTTGCCCACTACCTGTGAGAATCATATTCTTGCAACGGCCCTTTATAAATAGGTTATTCTTGGCATCGAGCAAGCCCATATCGCCGGTTTTCAACCAGCCGTCGGCTGTAAAGGTGCTTTTTGTAGCCTCTTCGTTATTGTAATAGCCAAGCATTACGGCATCGCCTTTTACCTGAATTTCGCCAAGCACACGACGAGGGTTGGCCGAATCGATACGCAGTTCAATGGGATGTGCTGCTGTACCGCAAGAGTATTTCACATACTCGCTCTTGTCGCGGTAAGAGATAAGGGGACCACACTCGGTCATACCGTAACCTACAACATAGGGGAACTTCATTCGTTTGAGCAGGTCCTCTACTTCGCGGTTGAGTGCTGCACCGCCAATTATCATTCCCACCGTGAAACCATTACCGAATGCATCGAGAAGTGCTTTGCGCACCTTGTTAAGCACAAGTTTATCGAGCAAGGGTACTTTAAGCAGATATTTTGCGGGGAATTTGCGCAATTGGGGGAACACCTTCGACTTGAATATCTTTTCGATAACCATTGGAACGGTGAGGAACATAAAAGGCTTTACTATTGCAAGGCCGCCAAGTAAACGGGCGGGTGTGGGCTTGCCGGGCATAACGAATACGTGGCAACCGCTCGACAAGGGGAAAAGCACGTCGAATGTCTGGCCGAACATATGGGCCATAGGAAGGATGGCAAATATGTGACCGTCGACGCAAGCGGGTACCTCACGACGACCGAATTCGAGGTTTACCGAGAGTGAACGTGCGGGCAGAACAACGCCTTTTGAGGTTGCGCTTGTTGTACCCGATGTAAAGCTTATCTCAACGACAGCTTCCATATCCTTTTCTTCCTTATAATAGTTCACAAGGGCAGGAGTAAGGCCATCGGGGAAGCGCGAAGAGTAGTGCGACTGAATATCTTTGCCGGCATTCGCAAAGCTTTCAATGCTTGCGTATACTACACTGATATCCTTAACGTTAATTATTCCAGCAAAGCCTTTTATTGTTTCGAGTTGAGGAATCAATTTTTCATCGGCCTTAATTCCGTTGATTGCAATCTCGTCGGCAATGATAACCTTGCAATCAGAGAAGCAGGAAAGCTCCACCACTGCCGAGGGAAGGAAGTCGGGGAGGAAGGGAACAGTAACTGCATCGTATGTGAGAGTGGCAAAATAGGCTATGGCCCACTCGGCCGAGTTGCGTGCATAGAGAGCTACTTTATCGCCTTTCTTTATGCCTGCTTCCTCAAAGAAGATGTGATACTTTTCTATACCTTCGGCCAGTTGCCCATAGGTGTATGTTTCGGCACCGAAATTGGTAATGGCCGGCTTGTCCCAATGAGTCTTTATTGAGTCATTGATGTAACTTAAAAAATGTTTCATTGCTAATATTTGATTGTATGATTGATTATTTTATTTGTAGCCACAGGCAAAAATATTCATAATTTGCATTTTTTCGAACATCTTACTCATATTTTGGGCGCAAATATCTCTCTTTTTTCTTAAAGGGCAAAGAAATTATGCACAAATTAACTCGAATTGTGCAATTTTTCTAATACAACAGGACTTTTGCGCGCAAAATTTTAACATTCATTTACAAATAAAAGCAAAAAGAGGTTCAGTAGAAATTTAGTGTGGACAAATTGATACTTTAATAAGTTGTGCTCCCTCACGCTGCCCTTTGTACAACGAAATAACTCACGCTCGGCATAATGCAAATAAATTTACCTTCTTACTTTCGCTTAATCGTTATTTTCGCTTTCGGCGACGATTATCTCCTGCAATGGTAATTTTAAAAAGAAACCGGCACCGTTAAAATCACAGTGTTTATCCGAGTATTTGCAGGAGAGAGTGCGAGGAATGTTTGCCCGCGAGTTAGGTGCCGCAAGGCAACTAACTGAGGAAGTCCCGCAGCACCCTGCAAATACGAGAAAGATAAACACGGCAAGGGAGGTTCGACTGAGGGCTCGCCTTTCTGCGACGTGAACAAAGAACCGAGCGACTGATTTTTCTCGCGTGCCGGGCGTTTGGTTCTTTGCGCGACAAAGAACATCAAAGATATATTTCCGATGAGAGAATAACCGACAAATAACACCGAGAAGTGAAAAACAAGAATGTTTAGAATCGTATATAGTGAGTGCCCACACCTTTTTGCTATTGAACCCAAAAAGAGCGAGCAAGCTATAAAAAGCCTGCTCGCACACAAATAAAATAATCTACAATCAAAAATATTATTTATACATAAATCTCTTTATACTCAACTTTGGAGTTTTTGCAAAGGGTTCGTCCATAATCTCACAGATGGTGAGCTTGCTGTATGCCGGAAGGCGGTCGTTAAGCGCAAAGAGGTTCTCCTCCATTATCTGCTGCAACTCCTCCGGAGTTATTCCGGCCTCTTTCACTGCGTCGGGATTAGGAACTATGAGTGCTGCAAGGCCGTGCTTGCGGCCTACGACAAGCGATTCCATTACCATAGGAAGCTGGTTCACAAGTTCTTCAATCTCTTCGGGATAAACATTCTGTCCATTGGCGGTGAGAATCATATTCTTGCAACGCCCCTTTATGAAGATGTTTTCGTCCTTGTCGATTGTACCCATATCACCGGTCTTCAACCAGCCGTCGGCAGTAAAGGTAGCCTTTGTGGCCTCTTCGTTCTTGTAATAACCGAGCATAACCGAATCGCCCTTTACCTGTATTTCACCTGGGATTCTGGTTGCGTCCTCCGAGTCGATGCGTGCAATGACACCGGGACGTGCCACAGCACCGCAAGAGCGTGCTACCGAGCGTTGCCAGGGTTTGTAGCTGATGAGGGGGCCACACTCTGTCATACCATAGCCTACGGTGTAGGGGAATTTCATTTCGCGCATAAGCATCTCTACATCCTTGCTTATGGCTGCACCGCCGATGATGATACCACCGCCGTTCACAATCTTGCCACCGAATGTGGCAACAAGCTTGTTACGCACCTTGCCGAGCAACAACGACTTGATGCCGGGGATTGCGAGCAACACTCTCATTGCAGGCTTCTTCAATGTGGGCATAACACGCATACGGAATATCTTCTCGATGAGCAAGGGCACGGTGAGGAACATAAAGGGTTTCACATCGGCAATTGCCTTCAACAGACGCGCAGGGATAGGTTTCTCGGTAAAGATATTGACGTGTGAACCCGACGAGATGGGGAACAGGAAGTCGAATACTTGGCCAAAGATATGAGCCAAAGGAAGTATAGACAGGAGTGCATCTTCGGGTGTTGCTTTAATGTTATTACGCGCATATTCAACGTTAGACGACAAAGAGAGCGCGTTGAGCATAACACCTTTGGGCGAACTGCTGGTACCCGATGTGTAGCTTATGACCGAGAGTGCATCGAGATTGGTTTTTGCATAGTCGATGCGATTGGCTGTAACACCATTGGGGAAACGGGTTGCAAAGGTTTTCTCAACGGTTTCGTTTATGTTTGCGAGCATGCCGTTGCAATCGGCGTGCACCTGCATGCCGATCAAGTCGACAATGCCGCAAAAATTCTCGATATCGTTAAATTGGGGTGTAATATTGTCGCGGTTAAGATTTCCTATAATGTTCTTGTCGACCAACAGCAGACGGCTATCCGACAATTTGGTAAGGTCGGCTATGTTTTGGGGCAAGAAATCGGGCAACAAGGGAACGACCACTGCGTCGTAAGTTACAACCGAAAGGTATGCGATGCACCACTCTGCCTGGCTACGGGCGCAAAGAGCAATTTTTTCACCTTTTGCAATACCGCATTTCTCGAAAAGAATATGCATTTTCTCTATTTCCGATGCCACATCACCATATGTGAAAGTGTTGGCACCGTAGTTTGTCAATGCAGGACGTTTCCAGTTGGCCTTGATTGACTCATCAATGTAAGAAAGATAATGTTTCATCTTTTAATCAATTTATATTTTTATTATAAAAGGATTTGCTTAATTGTACATAAAACGTTTGATACTCAATTTGGGAGTCTTCTCAAATGGCTCGCGGCGCATTTCACAGCGGCTTATCTGGCTGTAAACGGGGAGTTTCTCGTTCAAGGCAAGCACAGCCTTTTCAGTTGCTTCCTGCGCTTCGGCCTCGCTTATGCCAGCAGCCTTCACTGCATCGGGGTTAAGGACCACCAATGCTATTATTGAGTGTTTGCGGCCCACTACAAGCGATTCGAGCACATAGGGGAGCTGGTTTATAAGGTCCTCTATCTCTTCGGGGTAGATGTTCTGCCCGCTACCTGTAAGAATCATATTCTTGCAACGGCCCTTTATATATACGGTACCTGTACGGTCCTGAATACCCATATCACCGGTCTTCAACCAGCCATCGGTTGTGAATGAAGCCTTTGTGGCCTCTTCGTTCTTGTAATAGCCGGTGGTAACCACATCGCCGCGAACCTGAATTTCGCCGGGGATGCGCGAAGGAGCGTCGGAATCGATGCGGAACTCCAATGTGGGCGATGTTACGCCGCCAACGTTCTTTATTGTGGGGTGAGCCCAGCCCTTATAGCTGATGAGGGGACCACACTCTGTCATACCATAACCCACAGCATAGGGGATTTTAATCCTCTGCATCACCTTATCCACATCGCGGCTTATAGCTGCGCCACCAATGAAGAAGCCGAACTTGCCAAGATTGCCACCGAACACATCGAGTATCTTCGAACGCACCTTCTTGAATATAGCCTGGCGCACCCAGGGAATTGCGGTAAGGAACTTCATCACCGGCTTGTTGAGTGTGGGGATAACCTTTGAACGGAATATCTTTTCGACCAACAGGGGAACGGTGAGGAATATTGCGGGTTTCACATCGGAAAGAGCCTTCAACAATCTCACAGGCACAGGGCGTTCTGTAAAGATATGTATGTGGCAGGCACTGCAAAAGAGGAAAATAAAATCGAATGCAAGGCCGAAGATGTGAGCCAAAGGAAGGATGGAGAGAGAGGTTATCTTATCGTTCTCGTCAATGGGCACGAGCTTGCGTGCCTGTTCCAAGTTACCCGACAAGGATTTGGCAGGCAACATAACACCTTTTGGCGAACTGCTTGTTCCCGAAGTGTAGCTTATAACATTTATCTTGTCGAGCTCGTCGCTTGCCAGTTTCACATCGGCAGGGGTGAAGCCTTTGGGGAAACGCGTTGCGAAAGCAGCCTCTATCTCTTCGGGCAACACTTTAACTTCACAACCACAACTATCTATTGTTCCATACTTTACGATATCGATAATACCATTGAGTTTATCGAACTCCGCAAAACTTCCAAGCAGGTTGTCGCGAGTGAGCGCAGCAAGTATATTCTTGTCGACAAAGAGCAAACGACTGTCCGAAAGTTTTGTAAGGTCGGCAATGTTCTGGGGAAGGAAGTCGGGCAACAAAGGAACTGCCACTGCGCCATACGATGTTATGGCAAAGAACGCTATACACCACTCTGCCGAGTTGCGTGCGCATATTGCAACGTGCTCTCCTTTTTCTATTTTATACTTATCGAAAAGAATGTGCAGTTTCGAAATTTGTTCGGCAATCTGAGCATAGGTATAGGTATTTGCTCCATAATTTGAAATTGCAGGGCTATCCCAATGTTTCTTGATTGTTTCTTCGACACAGGTCAAATAATGTTTCATAACAGATTATTTTAAGTGTTAATACAGGAACCGCCCATAACGTGACACCGCCAAAAGTCGCAAGCATCTATCATTTACGGTGGGCTCTTTTACTTTAAATCCGGTGCAAATTTCGTTTTTCCTTTCCAAACTTTGCAATTTTGGCGATATACAGGTGGTTCGAGTGGCAAAAATACGATATTTGTGGTGAAATTCGGTTAAATGTGGTGAAATTAGAGAATAAATATCACCTGAAATCATCGATTAAAGCACAAAAACGAAAGATTTTGGGCATAAACAAGAGAAATAAAGAATAAAAAGAATGAATGTTGGAACAGCGTGGAAATAAGTGGTATATTTGGAGGGAGAAAGCACGGAACCATTATTTAAAAGAAGAAAAAAAGCAGCAACACAGTTTTTGTGCGTTAAGTTTTCTCTTTTTTAAAAGAAAAAGTTAACTTTGCGAAAAGAGACAGCAAAAAAGATTGAAACCGAAAACAAAAAAAACAAACAACAACCATAATTTATGAAAAAACAGATAAAATTCAGCTTGGTTTACCGCGATATGTTCCAGTCATCGGGTAAATTCCAACCATTGGCCGACCAGTTACAGAAGATTGCGCCGGTGATAATTGAAATGGGCTGCTTTGCCCGCGTGGAAACAAACGGCGGTGCCTTTGAGCAGGTGAACCTTATGGCGGGTGAGAACCCGAACAAGGCTGTACGCGCCTTCACAAAACCATTTAACGATGCCGGCATACAGACACATATGCTCGACCGCGCACTCAACGCGCTCCGTATGTTCCCTGTACCCGCCGACGTACGCCGTATGATGTATAAGGTAAAAAAGGCACAGGGTGTCGACATTACCCGTATATTCTGCGGCCTCAATGACACGCGCAACATCATTCCGTCAATAAAATATGCTTTGGAGGCCGGAATGATACCGCAAGCGACACTCTGCATAACAAGCTCACCCATACACACTGTGGAGTATTACAGCAATATGGCCGACGAGCTTATTGCTGCCGGTGCACAGGAGATTTGCTTGAAGGATATGGCCGGCATTGGCCGCCCCGACTTCCTGGGCCGCCTTGTAAAGAGTATAAAGGAGAAACACCCCGAAACCACAATACAATATCACGGACACAGCGGCCCCGGCCTCTCTATGGCATCAATCTTGGAAGTGTGCAAGAACGGATGCGACATTATTGACACAGCCATCGAACCGCTCTCATGGGGTAAGGTACACCCCGACATCATCAGCGTTCAGGCAATGCTCAAAGATGCAGGTTTCGATGTTCCCGAAATAAATATGAACGCATACATGAAGGCACGCAGCCTCACGCAGGAGTTCATCGACGACTGGTTGGGTGTATTTATGGACAACAACAACAAACTTATGAGTTCGCTGTTGCTCACTTGCGGCCTCCCCGGCGGTATGATGGGTTCAATGATGTCGGACCTTGCCGGTGTACACAAAGGTATAAACGGCATTCTGCAAAGCAAGGGCAAGCCCACATACACCCTCGACGAGCTGATGGTGGAGCTCTTCAACGAGGTGGCATACGTGTGGCCTCGCGTGGGCTATCCCCCACTCGTCACCCCGTTCAGCCAATATGTGAAGAACATCGCGCTAATGAACCTTTTGAGCCGTGCCCAGGACGAGCCCCGTTTCAGCCGAATGGACGAAAGCATGTGGGGTATGATTCTTGGCAAGAGCGGCCGACTGCCCGGCGAGCTGGCTCCCGAAATTGTGGAGCTTGCCAAAGAAAAGGGCTATGAATTCACCACTGCCGACCCGCAGAGTTTCTACCCCGATGCGCTCGACAAATATCGCAAAGAGATGGAAGAACTTGGCTGGGAAACCGGCGAGAACGACGAGGAATTGTGGGAGTTTGCAATGCACGAACGCCAATACCGCGACTACAAGAGCGGTGTTGCCAAAGAACGTTTCCTGGCCGACATTGAGAAGGCCAAAGAGAGTGAAATGGCAAAGAACGGCGTAAGCATTGAGGAGATAAAGGCAATAAAGCACGCAAAGGCCGACCCCATTGTTGCCCCTGCCAAAGGGCAGCTTATGTGGGAGGTTGCCGTAGAGGGCGAGTCGATGCCGCCCGCAATTGGCAAGCAGTATAGTGCCGACGATATGTTCTGCACCATTATTACTCCGTGGGGCGAGCTTATGCCTGTTGCAACAGGGTTAGGCGGCCGCGTTATCGAGGTGTGCGCCAAGCAGGGCAGCCACGTTAACCGTGGTGAGGTTATAGCCTACTTGCAGCGCGACGAACTCTTCTCATAAAGAACAAAAGGACAATATAATGACAAGCGCGGGCAATTGCCCGCGCTTGTCGTTGTATTTACATATTGCGTGTAAAAAACAGTGGCGTATTTATAGTAAATTTATTTTACAAATCAGTTTCGTGCCGTTATGTGGAAACAGGCCTGCTTTATTTCGTGCTTCACATAGCAACGCCCCTGCTTTTTAAGGTCGAGCAGCACTTCGCCAAGCACAGCTTTGAGTTTTGCCTGTGAAACTTCGGGTTCGTCGTCATCAACACGGTAAAATCGTTTGTAGGTAATGTCGAACGTGGTACCATAGCAATGTACCGAGCGTTTCGATGCATTTATGTTACGTTTCGAGAGTTTCTTCACATCCTCGTCGGTACGCAACACCGATGTCACTATAATCTTGTATGGGGAATAGTGATGCATTACAAGAGAATCCTGGAAGCTCTCCCCTATCTCTTTGAGCAAGGCTGCCGCTTCGGGAACCAGCAATGGCGAGGAGTGGGTAAGATTTTCAAGTTCATAGGCAAGTGTTTCGTCGAGAAAACACAGCTCGCGCGATGCGTTGCCTATTTCGTCGCGTGTAACAAGTGGTCTGATACCTATCGCCTGTGCCGCAGCCAGATGCGTGTCGTTCATATCGTTAAAGTCACTGCGGAATTTGACATATTTGAGCCTGTGGGCCTTTTCGGGGCGTTGCACGCGCGGTTCGTAACGTTCTTCGGAACCGCAGGCTGCAAAAACAACCAGCAGTATAATAAGGAGAAGAGAGTTTGTGTATTTCATAATGCAGACAATGGTTTATACTTTCAATATACCACTTTGGGGAGTATTCCTGTGAGTGCGGCAATGGCAATGCCGTAATTTGTTATTGGCACACCTTGCGCTCTTGCCTGGCGCAAACGCGACATCACGTGACGGCGGGTGAACATACAGGCTCCGCAATGGATTACTATGTCGTAAGGGGTGAGGTCGGCAGGAAAATCGTTGCCCGACACCACTTCGACCACTACTCCATCGCCGAAATGCTTGCGCAGAAGGCGCGGGAGTTTCACGCGGCCTATGTCTTCGTTCTGCGGTATGTGAGAGCAGGCCTCGGCAATGAGTATGCGGGCATTGGGCGGCAAGGCAAGCAGCGCATCGGCTCCTGCGCGGAAGCTGTCGATATCGCCTTTGTGACGAGCCATAAGCACAGAAAAGGATGTAAGGCGCGATGCTGCGGGGATTGCCTTTTCAACCTGGGCAAAGACTTGGGAGTCGGTTATCACGAGCGAGGGCGGTTCTTTGAGCGATGCAAGCATTTGCGGCAGCTCTTCGGGAGCGCAGCAGAATGCAAGACAATGCTTGTCGAGCAGGTTGCGCAGTGTCTGCACCTGTGGCAGTATGAGCCGCCCTTGCGGTGCCTGTGCATCTTGCGGCATAACAAGGAGCACTGTGTCGCCCGCTTTGACAAGCGTGTGGGTAATATCATCGATATTGCTATCCTTTTTATGGTACTCGGCAATGAGGGAGAGCAACTGTTCGCGCCCCTCGCCTGTTGCCGAAGAGAAGGCGTGGACCTTGCAGCCGAGTGCGCGCTCCCAAAAGGAGAGTGATGAACGCAAATCGCCATCGCTCTTGCCAAGCAGGCATATTACCGGAACACCGGCCTTCTCAAAGAGTGCCATCCACTCCTTTTCCATTGAGGTATCCTCGCTCCCGGCCGACAGCAGCATTATGGCAAGGTCGATTCGCGCAACTGCCTTACGGGCACTTTCCACACGCATGGAACCAAGCGTGCCAACATCGTCGTACCCGGCGGTGTCACCTATTACGGCTGCACCCACCTGTGGCAGTTCGATATTCTTCCACACAGTATCGGTGGTGGTGCCGGCAACATCGCTCACTATTGACACCTGTTGCCCTGCAATGGCGTTTACAAGCGACGACTTTCCGGCGTTTCTGCGGCCGAAGATTGCTATATGGTAGCGGTTGGAACGGGGTGTATCGGTCATATTTTCAGAAATGGAAATCGCGCTTGCCGCCCTCTATTTCGTCGAGGTATCGTGCAGCCGTAGCGCGGGCTTTTTCGTTAGGAACTGTCTGTAAAAGGCGTTTAATCATCGCTTCGCCCTTTTCGCGTGTGGCAGGCGAGGCATAATCATTCAAATACTCTTTTAGTGTAAAGAGGGCGTTGGGCAAGCAACAGTTCGAAATCTGTCCGTTTTTGAGCAACGACATAAAACGGTCGCCGGTGCGTCCCTCACGATAACAGGCGGTACAGAAACTGGGGATGTGGTCGAGGTCGAGCAGCCAACCCACAACCTCATCGAGTGTGCGATGGTCGGCAATGTCGAACTGTGCCGAGTTATCCTCTTCACTCTCCTCGGTGACATAACCGCCAACGCTTGTGCGTGAACCGCCGCTTATCTGCGACACTCCCAGTTCGAGGACCTTTTCGCGACTCTTTACGCTCTCGCGGGTTGAGATTATCATACCTGTATAGGGCACAGCAATGCGTATTATTGCCACGATCTTGTGGAACACATCGTCGGGCACCGCGTTCTTGAAGTCAGCAGTGTCAATGTCGTCGGCGGCGCAGAGGCGTGGTACGCTTATGGTATGAGGGCCTACACCGTATGCCGCTTCCAGATGCTCGGCGTGCATAAGAAGACCAACGAAATCGTAACGATAGGTTTCAAGCCCGAACAGAACTCCTATGCCCACATCGTCTATTCCGCCCTGCATGGCGCGGTCCATCGCTTCGGTGTGGTAGGCGTAATCCTTTTTGGGACCTGTGGGGTGCAGCAGCTCGTAGTTTGCCTTGTTGTATGTCTCCTGGAACAATATGTATGTGCCTATGCCGGCCTCTTTAAGACGGCGGTAATTCTCGACCGTGGTTGCGGCTATATTCACATTCACACGGCGTATTGCACCGTTCTTGTGTTTTATGCTGTAAATGGTCTTTATGCTTTCGAGAATATACTCGATGGGGTTCATCAAGGGGTGCTCACCGGCTTCGAGAGCAAGACGTTTGTGCCCCATATCCTGCAAGGCTATCACCTCGGCACGAATTTCTTCCTGTGTAAGTTTCTTGCGGCGAATGGTCTTATTCTTTGCGTGATAAGGGCAATACACACAGCCGTTTACGCAGTAGTTCGACAGATAGAGAGGAGCAAACATCACAATGCGGTTGCCGTAAAATTTATGTTTTATCTCACGGGCAAGTGCGTAGAGTTCCTCCAACAGTTCGGGGTCATTACATTCGAGCAGGACGGCTGCTTCGCGGTGGGTTATACCTTTGCAGGCACGTGCCTTCTCTATTATACCTTTTATATATTCTTTATCGGTTGCGAGGGCGGCTGCTTGCTTTATGGTTTCCTTTATTTCGGCATCGCAGATAAACTCCTCGGCTTTCGATGATTTTACGTCGTACATAGCAACTCGTTTTTCGTAGCCCCTGCGGTTACAGGAGGCGTTTTCCATAAATTCGGTGCAAGTTACAAGTTTTTTCCGAAATAAGCAGAACGATAATTCAAAAATATTATCCCAACGAGGGATAATCGCCACGTCCGTAATCGACACGATACCCTATCGCCTGCAAGCGCAAGCCAAGCTGTTCCAATTGCTGTGCCGATTCGCTGCCACTGCTCTTCTTGTTGTTGTAGATGGAGTATTTGCTGCGGACAGCACGGGGTGAGAGATTAGGCATCACCACATTGGCTCCGGCAAGGACACCCCGCTCCACTCCGTCGGCAAGCAGTGTCGAGAGTGCTGTGGTTGCGGGGATAAGGGCTTTCGGGAAGCGCAAGCGCAGAAGCGAAAGGAGCAGCAGAGTCTGTTCGGCACTTCCTGCGGGAGAATTCTCGAATGGTGTTCCCGTGGCCGGAATAAAAGGGCCAATACCTATCATATGCGGTTGCAACTCTTCGAGGAAGAGTATATCATCGACAAGATGTTCAATGGTTTGCCCCGGCGAGCCCACCATAAAGCCGCTGCCCACTTGATAACCAAGTTCGCGCAAGGCGAAGAGGCAGGCACGGCGGTTGTCGGCACTCATTGCCGATGGGTGCAGGTGGGAATAGTGCTCCACAGAGCGTGTTTCGTGGCGCAACAGATAACGTGTTGCTCCGGCCTTGCGGAAAGCATCGTAAGCCGCCCTGCTGCGCTCACCCACAGAGAGCGTTATAGCTTTTGATGGAAACTCGCTGTGAATGGAGGCCACGACATCGGCAATAAAAGCATCGTTCTGCAACGGATCCTCACCACCCTGCAATACAAATGTATTGAACCCCAATGATGCTCCTTCGCGACAACATTCCAGAATTTCCTCTTTGGAAAGGCGATAACGCGAAGCGGCCTTGTTGGCACAACGCAAACCGCAATAGTAGCAGTTATTCTTGCAATAGGAACTTATTTCGACAAGACCGCGCACAAAAACGCCATTGCCGAAATTGGCGTGCGCGGCTTCGCGGGCTCTCGCGGCAAGCAATTCGCGTTGCTCGCCGGTGAGCGAGGCAAGGAGCGACACCCATTCGTGCCTTTCCACCTTTTTTGCCGAATTTACACGCCCGACAAGCGATAAAAACTCATTTTCGCCCATTTTTTTTCTTTTAATTGCAAACATTACTGCAAATTTACGGGAAAGTATATTTTTTTTAACTATTTTTACGGCAAAATTTCGAAGTTATGGCATATAATAATAATGTAATGTTCGTGAGATATCGTCTATTGGCCGAATTGGTCGCTATGTGGAAAAACAATGAACTGGTGGAAAAGATTGACCGCCTGCCCTATTTATTGCATCCACGCAATCAAAAACCGCAAGGTCGTTGCTGCGTTCACAAGGAGCGTGCTGTGACCAAGTACAAAACTATGGCAATGCTCGGTTTTTCCATGAAAGACGAGGTTGACGAGATTGACACACTCAAAACTTACGCCGAGCGTATGATGGAGCGCGAGAACATCTCGACAGACAACGACATTCTTCACGTAATGGACGAAGCCTGCTCATCCTGTATCAAGACAAACTACGAGGTGTCGAACCTTTGTAGAGGTTGTGCCGCACGCCCCTGCTACACAAACTGTCCCAAAGACGCCATTACATACGACAACGATGGAAAGGCGCACATCGACCACACCAAGTGTATCAGCTGCGGAAAGTGCCACCAGGTATGTCCCTATCACGCAATTATCTACATGCCCGTTCCTTGCGAAGAGGCCTGCCCCGTGAAAGCAATCTCGAAAGACGAGTATGGCGTGGAGCACATCGACCCCGAAAAATGCATCTACTGCGGCAAGTGCCTCAATGCTTGCCCCTTCGGTGCCATTTTCGACAAGTGCGAAGTGTTCGACGTTCTCAAACGCATACGCGCCGGCAAGAAGGTAATCGCAATGGTCGCACCTTCGGTTCTGGCACAGTTCGGCCAGCCCAGCGAACAGGTTTACGGTGCTCTCAAAGCCATTGGATTTGCCGATGTGATTGAGGTTGCATACGGTGCCGAAGAGACCATACGTCGTGAGAGCGAGGAGTTGAAGGAGAAAATAGAAGAGGGAGCACCCTTTATGACAACAAGCTGCTGCCCCGCTTACGTCAACCTCGCACAGAAGCATATACCCGACCTTGAGAAATATGTATCGACGACAGGCTCGCCCATGCGCTACACTGCCGAATATGCAAAACAGAAGTTCCCCGAATGCGAAACCGTATTCGTATCGCCCTGCGCATCGAAGAAGGCCGAGGGATTGAAGGATCCCAATGTCGATTTCGTGTGGACATTCCGCGAGCTCGATGCCGTTATACAGGGTATGGGAGTTGACATTGAGACATCAATCCCCTACACTCCCGAAGAGAGTGCAAGCAAGGATGCCCATAACTTTGCAAAGACAGCCGGCGTGTTTACCGCCGTAAAGAACTACATTGGCCAGGCCGACCTCGAAGGTACCGTAATTGCCGACCTCAACAAGAAGAACATCGCGCTGTTGAGAGCATACGCCAAGACTGGCAAGTGCCCCACAAAGATGGTTGAAGTGATGTCGTGTCCCGGCGGTTGCATCACAGGCCCCTGCTCTTGCAGCGAAGGCGGCGAGGCATCAAGACGTTTCGAAGCCGAAGTAAAACGCAAATAAAGAGAGGAGCAAGGAGCATCGACAATGATAGAGAGGCACATAATACTCGAAGGGCTCGACCCTGTCGGCTTCTACGGAGCCAACAACACACACTTGCAGATGCTTAAAAGGCTGCATCCCAAATTAAGGATTGTGGCACGCGACAATGTGATAAAAGCCATAGGCGACGAGGAGGAACTCGAACGCTTCAACAAAGTGGTGGAGTTGCTCATTGAGTATTGCGTAAAATACAACAGCCTTAACGAAGAGGCTATAATAGATGCTGTAAACGGCAAGAAGGGCGACAAGGGCAACGACAGCAATGTCATTGTCTACAACATTAACGGAAAGCCCATATACCCCCGCAGCGAGAACCAGTGCCGCCTTGTCGAGGAGTTCAAGAAGAACGATATGCTGTTTGCCGTGGGACCGGCCGGAACGGGTAAGACCTACACCGCCATAGCACTCGCCGTGAGAGCCTTGAAGAACAAGGAGATAAGAAAGATTATCCTGAGCCGTCCCGCTGTGGAAGCCGGCGAGAAGTTAGGCTTTCTCCCCGGTGATATGCGCGACAAGATAGACCCTTACCTGCAACCGCTCTACGACGCGTTGGAGGATATGATTCCAATGGCAAAGCTCAAAGAGTTTATGGAGATGAATGTCATTCAGATTGCGCCACTCGCCTTTATGCGAGGCCGCACGCTGAACGATGCCATTGTAATACTTGACGAGGCACAGAACACCACCCCGCAACAGATTAAGATGTTCCTCACCCGAATGGGCAACAACACAAAAATGATTATTACGGGCGACCTCACACAGATAGACCTCCCGCAGCACCAGAATTCGGGACTTGTGCACGCCACAAGAATATTGAAGGATGTAAAGGGAATAGGTTTCGTGAACCTGAACAAGAAGGACATTGTGCGCCACAAGCTCGTCACACGTATTGTCGACGCGTACGAGAGCTACGAAAAGGCACTTCGAGAAGAGAACAAGAACAGATAAAATATAAGAATTATGGCAAAAGCATTGACAAACACCGAATTTCATTTCAAGAAACAGAAGAGTGTGTACCACGGAAAAGTACGCGATGTATATGACATAGACAATGACAAATTGGTTATGGTTGCAACCGACCGTATTTCGGCATTCGACGTGGTGTTGCCCAAAGGAATACCCTTCAAAGGACAGGTCCTTAACCAGATTGCAGCGACCTTCCTCGACGCAACAGCCGACATCGTACCAAACTGGAAACTTGCCACTCCCGACCCTATGGTCACAGTGGGCCTCAAATGCGAAGGCTTCCGTGTGGAGATGATTATACGCGGTTACCTCACCGGCAGCGCATGGAGAGAGTACAAGAACGGTTGCCGTTCGCTCTGCGGTGTTACACTGCCCGACGGAATGCGCGAGAACGAAAAGTTCCCCACCCCCATCATAACTCCCACCACAAAGGCCGATGAAGGACACGACGAGAACATATCGAAAGAGGAAATCATTGCACAAGGAATTGTGAGCAAGGAGGATTACGAGCAGTTGGAGAAATACACATACGCACTCTTTGAGCGCGGCTCACAGATGGCTGCCGAGAAGGGTCTTATCCTTGTCGATACAAAGTATGAGTTCGGCAAACGCGACGGCAAGATATATCTCATTGACGAAATTCACACACCCGACTCCTCACGCTACTTCTATGCCGAAGGCTATCAGGAGAAGTTCGAGAAGGGCGAACCGCAGAAACAGCTGTCGAAAGAGTTTGTACGCCAATGGCTCATCGAGAACGGCTTTATGGGCCGCGAGGGCGAACAAGTACCCGAAATGAGCGACGAATATGTAAACAGCGTATCGGAGCGTTACATTGAGTTGTACGAGCACATTGTGGGCAAGCCCTTCGTGAAGGGCGAGACCGACCACATAGACGACCGCATAAAACAGAACATTAAAGATTACCTCGGTTGCTGATGCACCCGACAGATATGAAACAAAAGAGAGGTTGTGCTTGTAAAGGCACAACCTCTTGAATTAAAAGATACAATTATGAAAAAGGAGTACGGTATTATTGGTTTCCCTCTTGGGCAGTCGGCTTCGCCTGCATTCTTCAACAGGAAATTTGCCAACGAAGGCATAAACGCCGAATATATACCATTTGAAATAGAGAGTATCGAAGAGCTGCCGAGGATAATTGAAGAGCACCCCACCCTGCAAGGTTTCAACGTTACCATCCCCTACAAGTTGCAGGTAATGAAATTCCTCGAAGGGTTGAGCCCTGCTGCCGAAGGGATACAGGCCGTGAATGTGGTAAAGGTGGAACGCGATGCCGACGGCACGCCGCACCTTTATGGGCACAACAGCGATGTGATAGGCTTCACACGCTCGCTCGAACCGCTTGTAAAGGGCAAGCACACAAAGGCACTCATTCTGGGCACCGGCGGTGTGTCGAAGGCTGTTGCATACTCGCTCACGCAGTTGGGCATAGAGTATATATTCGTTTCGCGCAAAGCCGGTGAAAATGCCATCGCCTATGAGCAGATAACCGAAGAGATAATGCACACCCACACGCTTATAATAAACTGCACCCCGCTTGGTATGGTGGGACACGGTGTGGACCAATGCCCCGCAATACCCTATGAGTTGTTGAGCGAAAAACACCTGCTCTACGACATTGTCTACAACCCCGAAAACACCCTCTTCCTCCAAAAGGGAGCAGCGCAGGGAGCCGCCACCAAAAGCGGTTACGAAATGTGGCACCTGCAAGCGTTGGCGTCGTGGGAAATCTGGAACAGATGAGAATAAAAAAGTTACCCTGCGGTAACTTTTTTATTCTTTTAAGTCTGCAAATATTAAAATATAATTAACTTTGTAACATCGCTTTACAAATTACCAAAGCGATAGACATATCAAGCGTTTATCAACGCTTTGTTCTTGGCATTTAGAAACTTCGCAACTTTCAATCACCGTCAAAAGACAAAGCAACGATAGATGCCTGCGATTATGTATTTATACAACACTTTTAGGAACATAACTTAAAAGCGATTGGTTATATACATAAACAGCGTAGGCTCTGCGTTGCTCGTTCTTATGGTGATGGGCAATGCGAAGGCCTCTGAATGCAAGGACGGGCAAAGATGCAGTCCCTGCGCTTTTTTTTATTCACACTCCTTATCGGGGATTTGCAAGGAGTAAAAAAGAATATTTATGAAAATTCTTACTTTAAAAAAATTGTTTATTGCATTATCTCTACTATGCTACAACTTTGCAAATGCCCATGACTTTGAAAAGGATGGAATTTATTACAAAATCACAGACTCTACAACAAAAACTGTAACTATAACGTACAAAGGCAGCTATTGCCACTCATATACCAACGAATATAGTGGCACAATAAATATTCCGGAGAGTATTACCCATAATGGAACCAACTACATTGTAACCGGAATCGAAGCCAACACATTTTTTGATTGCAAAATAATAAGCGTAAAGATTGGCGACAACATAAAAGATATTGGAGAGTGTGCTTTTCAGAATTGTACGGAATTGGCAAATATAACATTCGGCAATAAAGTATCAAACATTGGCAAAATGGCATTTAGATTCTGTAATAAACTTACAAACATAGAAATCCCAAACAGCGTAACATCAATAAGAGAAGGAGCATTCACTAATTGTACAGGGCTTGCAAATGTACAATTAGGTAATAATCTGACAACAATTGGCAATAATGCATTCTCCGGTTGTACAGGATTAACAGAAATAACCATTCCCAATAGTGTAACGACAATTGAACATAATGCATTCTGGGGTTGTAGAGGATTAACCAGCATTGAAATACCTAATAATGTAACGACAATGGGAACTCAATGTTTCTATGATTGCACAAATCTCAACAATGTTACTATTGGTGACGGAGTATCAAATATCGAAATACAAACATTTGCACATTGTGATTCTCTTAAAAATATAAAGATTGGCAATAGTGTAACAAGTATTGGAGAATACGCTTTTCAATTTTGTCGCAAACTTTCATATATCGAATTACCGAAAAATGTAACAATAATTAAGCCAAATGCCTTTTATGCTTGTAGCGGACTAACCGATGTCATTATTGGTGATGGAGTAACAGAGATAAGCGAATATGCTTTTCACGCTTGCACAAAACTTTCAAATGTAATTATGGGTAAAAATGTGACGACAATAGGCAAAGGAGCTTTTGCCCTCTGCAATCTTGAAGAACTTGTAATCCCTGCCACTACAACAAATATCGGCATAGAAGCTTTTAATAATTGTATATATCTAAAAAGTATCACCTCGTTAATTCCGGCAGAAAACCTTTTTGCAATAGATACAAGTGTTTTCGAATATGTAGATAAGAGTTCTTGCACACTCTATGTTCCCGCAGGTACAAAGGAGAAATACAGTTTAACAGACGGATGGAAAGATTTTGACAATATTGTGGAGTTCAATTCCGAAACACCGGAAGAAGACAACGAAAAAAGACTTGATGGTGATATTGACAAAGACGGGAATGTGGATGTTGCAGATATTACGGCATTAGTGAACATTATTCTTGGAAAGGAATAAATAACCTTCTGTCTTTCACATTAAGGCCAGAGCAGAAAAATCCGCTCTGGCCCTTTTTATAATTATGAAATAAATAATAGTCTGTCGTTATTCTATCCGCTGGCTCACCTCGTCAACTCCGTCAATCTGCGACACGCTCGATATTACCTCTTGCAGTTCGGCCGAGGAGTGTACCGAGAAGACTACGGAGCAGTTCACAATTTCGTCATGACACTCGGTGTGCAGGTGTTTGAGCGACAATTTCAGTTTGTTGGTAATGCAGTCGATGAGGTCTATGAGCAGGTGGTAACGGTCCACCGCTATTATATTCACCTTTACGGGGTAGAGAAAATCGCCATCCTCCTCAAAGTTTACTGCCACAATATCGTCACCACGCTGCGAAGCAAGCCTGATGGCCGATTTACAATCGCGGCGATGGACCTTTATGCTGCCGTCGGGGTCGACAAAGCCAATAACTTCGTCACCGGGCAAGGGATGGCAGTTCTCGCAACGCTCATAAGGCAGTTTGCGTTGCTTGCAGAGGATGCGGTTAAGATGCGATTTTGCTTTGTAGGTCGACACGTGTTCGAGCCAGTCGCGTTTGGGCGACACATTCACATTCTGCCCTATCTCGACACAATCGCCACGTTTCAGCACGGTCTTTATGGAGCAGAGGGTGCCGTTTATGCGGGCATACTGTGCGTGGGCACCCAGCTCGCTGTGTATTTCAAATGCGAAGTCGAGTGCGGTGGCTCCTGTGGGCAGTATCACACATTTTCCTTTGGGGGTGAAGACCATTATGTCGTCGTTGTAGAACGAAGAGGTAACACCCTCCATATATTCAACCTCCTTGCCGTGATGAGCCATATCCTGCAATAGGAGTTTGAACTTTTCGAGCCAATTGGTAATGTTGGTTTCGGTGCTTTCGGCCACACAGCCGAACTGCGATTTGCGCACCATTCGTTCCGATGATATGTGTACCTCTTCCCAAGTGCCGTTGGCAGTAAGCAACTTAACGTGGAAGCTCTGGTAACCATTCTCTTTGGGCGAATCAATGAAGTTGGCAACGGAGCCGGGTTTCTCCTTGAAACGGTCGGTGAGCATGGAGTATATTTTGAGGCTCATATCCTTTTCGGAGTAGTCATGGGTATTGGGGTAGATGATGCGCACATAGAACTTGCCTTCGACGTGACGGAAGTCGCAACCCGATGCGTGCATCTTCTTCCAGGTGTTGTATGGGCCACGGCAACACAGTTCGGTGCGCCCCATATATATTCCGCATTTTTGCAGCATCTCCTCAATTTGTTGCATAAAAGGCGCCAGCGCCTGTTCTTTCTGTGTCTGTTCCTGCGCAAGGAGACGCTCTATGAGGTCGTACTCACGGGGACAACGGTAACGGAAAGAGAGATTTTCGAGTTCACGCTTTATGTGATAAAGACCGAGGCGATGGGCAAGAGGGGCATAAAAGTAATCGGTTTCCCCTGCTATCTTCATCTGCTTGTCGGGGCGCATACTGTCGAGTGTGCGCATGTTGTGCAGGCGGTCGGATAGTTTTATGAGAAGGGCTCGGATGTCGTAATGTATGGAGTCGAGCATCTGCTTGTAGTTGTCTATCTGCTTCGATGCATCGTACTGCAACTTCTTTTTCTTTGTTATCACATTCACGAGGAATGCAACATCGGCTCCATAGCGCGCCTCGATATCCTCTATTGTGGTGGGAGTATCCTCGACAACGTCGTGCAGGAATGCGGCGATTATGGGATTGGCACCCAGGCGAAGTTCTTCGGCAACAATGCGTGCAACCGCTATGGGGTGTACAATATATGGTTCTCCCGACTTGCGGCGTTGCTCCTTGTGTGCCTCACGGGCAAATTCGTAAGCATCCTTTATTCTTGCAATATCCTCGCCCGACAAACGACGCGACAATGTGGAAAGCAGCTCTTCCACTCTTTTGTCAATCTCAACGTATTCCATAGCATTTTACCTTTAATTGAACTTCCAAGTCCCTTGCACCTTGTTGTAGCATTTGCGAAATTCGTGAAAAATTATTAATGTACAAATATTTTCGCCCTTTTTGTATCGCTTTTTTTCAAAAAAAGGACAATTGGCGATTTCAGGGGCAGGGATATGCAGATTTACAATTTGAATTTATTGGTATCATTGCGGCAAAACCGCGAAAATATCGGCAGCAGCCATTAAAAATATTGAAATAAACTTTATATTTCTCGCTCGCATATCGCTATAATTGATTAACTTTGCAACATAAACCGCCGCTACATTTGCGGCCGATATGAATTATCGTATAAACAACAAATAAAGATATATGATTGAACAGATAAATTCGTTGCTCGAAGAGATTAAGGGCACAACAGCTGCCAACGCCGAGGAGTTGGAGGGCCTGCGCCTTAAATATTTGAGCAAGAAAGGACTTTTGAACAGCCTTATGGCACAGTTCCGCGAAGTGCCTGCGGAGCAGAAGAGAGAGGTGGGCGTGAAACTGAACGAGCTTAAAAATGCCATTCAGGACCATATGAGCGCATTGAAAGAGAAACTCGAAACTGGCGATGACGAGCAGTGCGAGATTGACCTCACACGCCCTTCGTACCCTGCAACACTCGGCACACGCCACCCGTTGACAATTGTAAAGAACGAGATTGTGGATATTTTCGCACGCTTGGGCTTCTCCATCGCCAACGGCCCTGAAGTTGAAGACGATTGGCACGTATTCTCGTCGATGAACTTTGCCGATGACCACCCCGCACGCGACATGCAGGATACATTCTTCATTGAGGCACACCCCGACATCATTCTCCGCACACACACCAGCAGTGTACAAAGCCGTGTAATGGAAACAAGCAAGCCACCTATCCGCATCATTGCTCCCGGCCGCGTTTACCGTAACGAAGCCATCAGCTATCGTGCCCACTGTTTCTTCCACCAGTTGGAGGGCCTGTATGTCGACAAGAACGTTTCGTTCACCGACCTCAAACAGGTGTTGCTGCTCTTCGCCCAAGAGATGTTCGGCAAAGATACGAAAATACGTCTGCGCCCCTCATACTTCCCCTTCACCGAGCCCAGTGCCGAGATGGACATCAGCTGCAATATCTGCGGCGGTAAGGGTTGCCCCTTCTGCAAGGGTACAGGTTGGGTTGAAATTCTTGGGTGCGGCATGGTCGACCCCAATGTACTCGAACTTTGCGGCATTGACAGCAAGGAGTATTCGGGTTACGCATTCGGTATGGGTATCGAGCGTATCACCAACCTAAAATACCAGGTAAAGGACCTGCGACTGTTCAGTGAGAACGACGTGAGGTTCCTCAAATTGTTTGAAAACGCAAATTAAAGATACAGGAGCCGGCAGTCGAACGATTGTCGGCTCTTTAAATATTATTAAAATGAGTACGACATTATATCTTGTACGCCACGGCGAAACCGAAGAGAACGCAAGGGGTGTCTTCCAGGGACAGACACCGGGGCACCTGTCGGCAAAAGGAAAGGAGGAGGCTGCATCGTTGCGCCCCACGCTTGCCGGTATGACATTCGACATTGTGCTATGCAGCGACCTGCAACGTTGCCTCGACACTGCAAACATTGCACTCGAAGGCATTGAACACAAACTCGTGAAAGAGCCTCTGTTGCGCGAACGCGACTTGGGCAACCTTGCCGGAACCCCCATCAAAGGAGCCGTGCTGAACGAAACGGTGGAGACCGAAGAGTCGATGAAGGCAAGGATAAACACCTTCATTGAGAAGGTAAAGAAGGAGTACCCCGGGAAAAAGGTTCTCGCATTCAGCCACGGTTTTCTGTGCCGCATAATGCAGGCCGAGCTCGAAGGTGTAACACACCGCGATGTAACCCTTATGGGAAACTGCGAGATAAGAGAGTTTGTATTGTAAAGAAACTGTTGCTATGAGAACTGCGGAGCGATACAGGCTGATGATAGAGTATTTTGAGAAGGCGATGCCCATTGCCGAAACAGAACTCGACTACACCACCCCGTTCGAGTTGCTCATTGCCGTGATACTTTCGGCGCAGTGCACCGACAAGCGTGTGAATATGGTCACACCCGACCTTTTTGCACGTTACGACACTCCGCAGGAACTTGCCGCGGCACACCCCGACGAGGTTTTCAACTACATCAAAAGCATTTCGTACCCCAACAACAAGGCCAAGCATCTGGTGGGTATGGCGCAAAAACTGTGCAGCGACTTCGGCGGCGAGGTGCCCTGCACTCTCGAAGAGCTCACCACCCTGCCGGGCGTTGGACGAAAGACCGCCAATGTAATTCAGGCTGTTGTGTTCAACAAGAGTGCAATGGCTGTGGACACGCACGTATTCCGCGTGAGCCACAGGATAGGGCTTGTACCGAAGCGATGCACCACCCCATATGCAGTGGAAAAAGAACTCGTTAAATATATCCCCGAAGATATTATACCCAAAGCCCATCACTGGCTCATTCTGCACGGCCGGTATGTGTGTAAAGCACGCACACCCGATTGCGATAATTGCGGGTTGAAGGAGTTCTGCAAAGAGAAAAGCAAAGATTCAAACAGCAAGGAGAGTAAAGATGGAAAGAAAAGAGACCAAATGGAAAATCCTTGAAACGGAGTATATTATAAAAAGGCCGTGGCTCACTGCAAGACGCGACAAGGTGCAGCTGCCCGACGGAAGGATTATGGATGAATATTACGTTCTTGAATACCCCGACTGGGTAAATGTAATAGCCATAACCGCTGATGGAAAATTTGTAATGGAGAGGCAATACCGCCACGGCCTGGGAGTGAGCGGGACAGAACTTCCATGCGGTGTTATGGAGAAGGGCGAAGATCCGCTGGAAGCCGCACAACGCGAACTGCTCGAAGAGACCGGCTTCGGCGGCGGGCAATGGAGCAAGCTAATGACCATTTCCCCCAACCCCGGTTCAATGACAAATATGGTACACTGCTTTCTTGCCATTGGAGTTGAGAAAATTGCAGAACCTTCGCTCGACGAAAACGAAGAGCTGACCGTTC
The DNA here is from genome assembly GCA_015060885.1 of Bacteroidales bacterium. GTDB lineage: Bacteria > Bacteroidota > Bacteroidia > Bacteroidales > Bacteroidaceae > HGM04593. Next base: position 19,415 of record SUXO01000012.1, on the reverse strand, counting down.
ATTTGATGAACGAAGAAGAGGTAAAAACGTTATTGGATAATGGAGATATATACCAGGCTTTGATGATAGCCCCTCTCTACAAATATTTCGGCAACAGGAAATAATCAGCCTACATAGAGCCGGATACCATTCTGCAAAGAGATTCAGCAAAGAAAAGCGGCAAATAATTTTTATTTTCAATTATTACCGCTTTATATTAAAATTTATTATCTTCGCAAAATGAAATATTGAACTAACTATAACTTTTACTAACATAAAATCAATTTAATTATGACAATTGACAAATTTAATTTTGCAGGCAAGAAAGCTATCGTTCGCGTGGACTTCAACGTTCCTTTGAACGAAGAGGGTAAAATTACCGACGATACACGTATCAGAGGTGCACTCCCCACACTTAAAAAAGTGTTGGCCGATGGCGGCGCACTCATCATAATGTCGCACATGGGCAAGCCCAAAGGCAAGGTAAACGCAAAATACTCTTTGAGCCAGATTGTTGATGCTGTTTCTGAGAAATTGGGCGTTGCCGTTCAGTTCGCTCCCGACTGCGCAAAGGCAGCCGAGGCTGCTGCCGCTTTGAAACCCGGTGAAGTGCTTATGCTCGAAAACCTCCGTTTCTACCCCGAAGAGGAGGGCAAGCCCGTTGGCATCGACAAGGAGGACCCCGCATACAACGATGCAAAGAAAGCCATGAAGGAGTCGCAGAAGGAGTTCTCAAAGACACTCGCTTCTTATGCCGACTGCTACATCAACGACGCGTTCGGTACAGCACACCGCCGTCACGCTTCAACAGCCGTTATCGCCGACTACTTCGATGCCGACAACAAGATGCTCGGTTACCTGATGGAGAAAGAGGTTCAGGCCGTTGACAACATTCTCAAAGACATCAAACGCCCCTTCACTGCCATTATGGGCGGTTCAAAGGTTTCTACCAAAATCGGTATCATCGAGAACCTTATGGACAAGGTTGACAACCTCATCCTCTGCGGTGGTATGACATACACATTCGCAAAGGCACAGGGCGGCAAGATTGGTAACTCAATCGTTGAGGACGACAAATTGCAGCTTGCGCTCGACATCATTGAGCAGGCAAAGGCAAAAGGCGTGAACCTTGTTCTTGCAACAGACTGCGTTGCTGCCGATGACTTCTCTAACGATGCAAACTCACAGGTTGTTCCCGTTAACGAAATTCCCGACGGTTGGGAAGGCCTCGATGCAGGTCCCGAAGCACGCAAGGCTTTTGCTGCTGCCATCGAGAATGCAAAGACCATCCTTTGGAACGGCCCCGCAGGCGTATTCGAGTTCGACAACTTCATCGGCGGCTCACTTGCCATTGCCGAGGCTATCGCAAAAGCAACAGCTAACGGTGCATTCTCACTCGTTGGCGGTGGTGACTCGGTTGCTTGTGTAAACAAATTCAACATGGCCGACAAAGTATCGTACATCTCAACCGGTGGCGGTGCATTGCTCGAAGCTATCGAAGGCAAGGTACTCCCCGGAGTAGCTGCCATCAAAGGTGAATAATTAAAAAATTCATTGAATAAGAGTAAACAGCGTGGTTGTCCACGCTGTTTACATTTATAAATACTCACAATGGAAGAGAAACGCAGTGAAGAGATAAGAAAAGAGGTTGCAGCCCTGCTTGCGGCCAGGCGACTCAAAGATGCAATGGAAGTTCTGTCGACCGACATGGAGAGCTTGCAGGAATGGACCTTGCGCACACGTTTCTCACAAATGAAGAGTTCATACGAATTCCTGTTGGACTACCTTCGCAAAGGCACTCCCGACCCGGAACGTGAACGCATGTACGGCAACCTCTTGGGCGAGTGTCATATACTCAACGACCAGATAGCCATTGCCCGCAAACCCGGCTACAAAGCGAGGTGTATCGAAGAGATTGCTGTATTGCGCAACCGATTGCACGAGAATTACGCCAACCAGGAGGCCGCAGGGCTACTGTCGCAAGCCGAAGGAAGAAAGGTTAAAGCCGAGCTTTTCGAAGAACACGAAAGGTTGCTCGACAACATCTTCACAACAATAACAGAGAGCATAGCCTGGCACAAGAGCGATGCGGAGCTCGTTTCACAGATAATAAAGGAGAAGGATGTACCCGTAAACGACAGAGCCGTTATTGCGAGTGCCGTTACACTGAGCCTCATGAAGTGTTTTGAACCGTTAAAGGCAATGACACTTATAAAAGCAGTTGAGAGCGAGAGCACAAGGATTTCGACCAGGGCATTGGTTGGTTACATCATAGCGATATTCACTTACGGGAGCAGGCTCGAATTCCACCCCGAACTGGTTGCCGCAACCGAATCGCTGATTGACTCGCCACGCCTGCTATCGCGCATTGCGACCACACAGATTCAGATGCTGCGTTGCCGTGAGACACAGAAGATAGACCGCAAGATGCGCGAGGAGATTATCCCCGCGATGATGAAGAACCCGCACCTCAATGGCGAGAAAATGGGGTTCGACATTATAAGCGAGATTGAGAACGAGGATAAGAACCCCGAATGGAAGGAGTGGACCGAAAAGGACAGGATAAAAGACAAATTGGAAGAGATTACCCAATGGCAGATTGAGGGTGCCGATGTATATATGAGCACCTTCTCGCAATTGAAGAACTATCCCTTCTTCAAGAGGAACATGAACTGGCTGCGCCCGTTCGACCCCACTCTCCCCGCCATTGCCGACATTATGCCGCAGAGCGAGAATGCAAAGAAGACACTATTGTCGACAATATGTTCATCGCCACTCTTCTGCAACAGCGACAAGTACTCGTTCTGCCTCACTCTCAACCAGGTGCCACAAGGGCAGAAGGATATGCTTATGCAGCAGATTACAGGCGGTGACGATACTGCCGAGCAGGGCATAGACCGCAACAGCGAGATTCCCAAAGAGAAGAAGGCCGAAATTGAGGGGAACCAGTACATACAGGACCTGTACCGTTTCTTTAAACTATCGCCGGCACGCAAGGAGTTCAAGGACCCGTTCACCCTGTCGCTCAACCTTCTTGAAAGCCCCACGCTGCGCGTGCTTGTAAACGAGCCCGGCACTATACTGCGTATATTCAACCACCTTATGGAAAAAGAGTACTACGCCGAGGCCGTGAATGCCGGCCGCATATATGAAAAGGAGAACACCCCCGACGAACACTTCTACCAGGAGATGGGATACTGTCTGCAAAAAGAGAAGGATTATTCGGCGGCAATAGATTACTACACCCGCGCCGACATTATAAAGCCCGATACATTGTGGACAATATCGCACATAGCACAGTGTTACCGTTTGTCGGACAATGCCGACAAAGCCATAGGTTTCTACCTGCTTGCCGAGGAGATTGCTCCCGAAAACATTTCGCTGTTAAGGCAGACAGGCGAGTGCCTTGCACTGCTCAAACGATATGACGAGGCGTTTGCACGTTTCTTCAAGATGGAATTTCTTAAACCCGGTTCAATAAGCACATTACGTGCCATTGCCTGGTGTTCGTTCCTCACGGGTAAAGAGGAACAGGCCCGTAACTATTACAGAAAGGTAATGGAGGCAAAGGGAGCGAAGTTCACCGACTATATGAACGCAGCCCACGTCGAGTGGATAACGCGTAACAACGCTGCCGCTGTGGAACTTTATATAAAGGCAAAGAAGCTATGCGACAACAAGGAACTGTTTTTCGCGCAATTCGAAAAGGATTTTGACACACTCATCGAGCGTGGTGCCGACCGACAGGAGCTATTGCTGTTGCGCGACATCATAGCCTGACAGATTGGTATCGCTTTGCATAATTCAGCAGAACATTTATTATAACACAAATGTTATCCATCATAAAAAAAGATTTTATGAATTGGATAACAGAACTTTTACGCTCGCACCCCGAGATTGCGATTTACCTCACAATCGCTTTGGGGTTTCTCATTGCAAAAATACGAATTAAAGGATTCAGCCTCGGCATTGTGTCGAGCGTGCTGCTCGTGGGAGTGATAGTGGGACAACTGCACATACCCATAGGCGACACGCTGAAACCTGTTGCGTTTCTTATGTTCCTTTTCGCCATAGGCTACAAGGTGGGACCGCAGTTCTTCAACGGACTTAAAAAAGAGGGATTGCCACAGGTTGGTTTCGCCGTGTGTATGTGCGTCTCCATTCTGCTTGTGACCTGGGTGGTTTCACTCATAATGGGTTACGGGCCGGGCGAGGCAGCGGGATTGTTGTCGGGTTCGCAGACCATAAGTGCCGTGATTGGTGTCGCCGACGACACCATACGAGGCTTGAATTTAAGCAGCGAAGAGCAAGAGAAAATGATAAGCATTATCCCTGTCGCCTATGCCGTGACATATATATTCGGCACAGCAGGCTCGGCGTGGATTATCGCAAGGCTTGGGCCGAGGCTCCTGGGCGGTTTTCCCAAAGTAAGGGCGGCCTGCAAGGAGCTCGAAGATAGTATGGGCAGCAACGACAGCCAGAAACCCGATTTCATTGAAGCAAAGAGAGCGGTTATCTTCCGCGCCTATCGTGTGGAAAACGAATGGTTCTCCGAGGGGCGCAGCGTCGAAGAACTGGAACGCTTTTTTGAGATGGAGGGCAAAAGGCTCTTTGTCGAGCGCATAAGGGAGCGAGGAGAAATAAGGGACAATTTCGGCCCCAAAGAGATTATTGGCCTCGGCGACGAGGTGGTGCTGTCGGGACGAAGGGAGTATGTTATTGGCGAGGAGAGGTGGATTGGCACCGAGGTAGATGACGATGCGATACTGGAATTCCCCGTGCTTGTAATGAAGACAAGGGTTGCAGGCAACAGCCGCAAGCGCATTTGCTGCTATGGAGGCAAGAGTGTGGGTGAACTGCGCGCACAGCCATTTATGCACGGTGTGAGCATACAGAAAATCCAACGTATGGGCGTGAGCATACCGGTGTTCCCCGCAACAAAGCTCAACACAGGCGATGTCATTGAGATAATAGGTCGCAAGTTCGAAGTGGAGCCCGCAGCAAGAGAGATTGGCTACCCTGCACCCGCCGGCGATGCAACCGATGTGGTATTCTTCTCAATGGGTATACTCTTGGGAGCCGTAATAGGCACTCTCACTCTCCACATAGGCGGTGTGCCTTTGAGCCTGAGCAGCAGCGGCGGCGCACTCATAGCAGGCCTTGTATTCGGCTGGTGGCGGTCGCACCACCCCACAATGGGTGCCATACCCGACGGTGCCCTGTGGGTGTTCAACAACCTTGCACTCAACATATTCATTGCCGTGGTAGGAATTACTGCCGGCCCCGGTTTCATTGCCGGGTTCAAGGAGGTGGGGCTCTCGCTCTTCGTCGCCGGTATATTCGCCACATCGCTCCCGTTGCTCTTCGGCATATACATTGCAAGACACTGGTTCAAGTTCCACCCGGCCATAGCACTCGGCTGTTGTGCCGGAGCACGCACCACCACTGCTGCCATAGGAGCCTTGCAAGAGACACTCGGCAGCGACACTCCCGCACTCGGCTACACAGTCACCTATGCGGTTGGAAATACGCTGCTCATTCTTTGGGGAGTATTCATTGTCCTATTATGCAACTAAAACCATACCTTATGAATAAGTTATTGAAAGACAAAAGCGAAGTAATCTCTTTTGAGAAGGAGATGGAGAAGATAAGTCCTTTTGAGTTGAAAGACAGGCTGATTGCACTTGCCGACGAAAGTGTGCGAAAGATGATGCACACGATGTTGAATGCAGGACGCGGCAACCCCAACTGGGTGGCCACACTACCCCGCGAGGCATTCTTTGCATTGGGAGAGTTCGGGCTTGCCGAATGCCATCGCGTGTGGGAGTGCCCCGAAGGGCTTGCCGGAATAGCACAGAAGGATGGCATTGCCGAACGGTTCGACATCTTTTTGAAGGAGAAGAGGGAGCACGCCGGCGTTGCTTTCCTGCAAAAGTGCCGCGACTATATGCTGTTCGAGCACAAGGCCGATGCCGACGAGCTCATACACGAATGGGTGGAGAGCGTAATTGGCAACCAGTATCCCGTACCCGGGAGAGTGCTCCGTTACACCGAGATTGCCGTGCGCGACTACATTGCCCAGGAACTCTGCGGAGGCCGCCCGCCACAAGGGGATTTTGACATATTTGCCACCGAGGGAGGCACTGCCGCAATGTGCTATATATTCGACTCACTGCAACAGAACTACCTGCTCGGCAAGGGCGACAACATAGCACTTATGACTCCTGTATTTACACCCTACATTGAAATTCCACAACTGCGACGCTACAAGTTCAAGGTGACACATATCCCTGCCAGCAGAATGAGCAAGGAGGGGCTGCATTTGTGGCAATACGACGAACGCGAGATAAACAAGCTGCGCGACCCTTCGTACAAGGCACTGTTCATTGTGAACCCAAGCAACCCGCCCAGCTATGCGTTGAGCAACGACACCATTGCCGCTCTTGTGGATATTGTGAAGAGATGGAACCCTAACCTTATGATTGTAACCGATGATGTATATGCCACATACGTTCCGGGATTCAGGTCACTCATTGGCGAACTGCCCCACAACACCATAGGAGTCTACTCCTTCTCTAAATATTTCGGTGCCACAGGCTGGCGCACAGCCGTTACCGTCATGCACCGCGACAACATATTCGACAACCTGCTCAAACGCCTGCCTCGCAAGCGAAAGGGTGAGTTACAGGAGCGTTACGGAAGCATACGCCACGATGCCGAAGGTATGCGTTTCATCGACCGTATGGTTGCCGACAGCCGTCAGGTAGCTCTCAACCACACAGCAGGCCTCTCGCTGCCGCAGCAAATGCAGATGACTCTGTTTGCGCTCTACTCAATAATAGACAAGAGGGAAGGCGACAATTTCCGCGGCAAGATGATTGAAATTATAGGGCGAAGGCTCGACACATTGTGGAGGAGTATGGGATTTACCCTGCCGCCCGACCCTCTGCGAGCCGGTTACTACTCCGAAATTGACTTGCTGGTATGGGCAAAGAGGTTCTATGGAGACGATTTTGCCGACTATCTCCGCCTTAACTACAACCCGCTCGATGTGGTGTTCCGCCTGGCAACGGAAACGTCGCTTGTGGTGCTGAACGGTGGCGGTTTCGACGGGCCCGAATGGAGCATACGCGTGTCGCTTGCCAACCTTAAAGAGGAGGATTACGGAACCATCGGCCGCAGCGTGAGAGCTATTCTCGACTCATACGCGGAACGATGGAAGAAGAGCCTGCCCGTGGTGGAAATATAACCAAGAGAGTCGCTTGCATTTAAATGCAAGCGACTCTCTTGGTTATATAAGGAATATTACTTCTTGTTGTTGACAATTGCGTCGATAGCAGCAACGGCAGTAACATTAAGAATCTCCTGTACTGTACTCTCAAAGTCGATAAAGTGGATAGGTTTGTTCAATCCCATCTGCAAGGGACCTATAATCTCGGTGTCGGGGCTCAAAGCCTGCAACAGTTTGTATGACGAGTTGGCCGAGTTAAGGTTGGGGAAGATGAGAGTGTTCACATCGAGTCCTTTGAGTTTGTTGAAGGGATACTTGTTGTCGCGCAGTTCGCGGTTCATAGCCACGTTCACCTGCATTTCACCATCGAGTTTCCAGTCGGGATATGTGGTGTGCAGATACTCGACAGCCTTCTGTACATTGCCGGCACTGCCACCCTTGTCGGTACCGAAATTGGAGTACGATACCATTGCCATCACAGGTTCGTGATTGAAGAAACGCACGGTTCTCTCCATAAGGCGTGCCACGTCGATGAGTGTATCGGTTGAGGGCGCGCGGTTGATAAGAGTATCGGCTACGAAATATGTTCCCTTTTTCGAATTGAGTATGTGCATTGTTGCAAAGTGGTCGAAACCGGGCTGCATACCGATTACCTCTTTGGCAACCTTGATGGTATTGGAGTATTTTGTGTAAAGACCGGTAACAAAGGCATCGGCTTCGCCTGTTTCCACCATCATCATACCGAAGTAGTTACGTTCGAACATCTTGTCGTTTGCCTCTTCAAAGGTGTAGCCCATACGCTGGCGTTTTTCGGCAAGAATGCGGGCATAACGCTCACGGCGTGCCATTTCGTTAGGGTGACGGAGGTTCAACACCTCAATTCCTTCGAGGCTCAAATCGAGTTCTTTGGCAAGCTTGGCAATGATTTCGTCGTTACCGAGCAGAATGGGCTGGCATATTCCCTCCTCTTTGGCCTTCACGGCAGCCTTCATCATCGAGGGGTGAGCACCTTCGGCAAAAACTATGCGCTTTGTTTCGGTGCGTGCCATTTCGTAAATCTGCTGTGTGAGTTTCGACTCACGGCCCATAAATTCGAGCAGATGCTCTTTGTAGCCTTCCCAATCGGTTATTTCCTTACGTGCCACACCACTCTCGATGGCTGCTTTTGCCACAGCGGTAGATACCTCTACAAGCAGACGGGGGTCAACAGGTTTAGGTATAAAGTATTCACGGCCGAATGTAAGGTGGTTCACGTGGTATACCTTGTTCACAATTTCGGGAACAGGTTGCTTTGCAAGGTTGGCGATTGCACGCACGGCGGCGAGCTTCATCTCCTCATTAATGGCAACGGCTGCTGTGTCGAGCGCACCACGGAAAATATAGGGGAAACCAATAACGTTGTTTATCTGGTTGGGATAGTCGGAACGGCCGGTACTCATAAGCACGTCGGGGCGGCTCTCCATTGCATCCTCGTATGTAATTTCGGGTGTGGGGTTGGCAAGAGCAAAGACAATGGGGTCCTTTGCCATTGAGCGCACCATATCCTTTGAAAGCACGTTGCCTTTGGAAAGGCCCAGGAATACATCGGCATCCTTTATTGCCTCTTCCAATGTGTGTATGTCGGTGCGTGTAGTCACAAACTCCTTCTTTTCGGAGGTGAGGTTGGTGCGTTCGCTGTTTATTACACCGCGGCTGTCGAGCATTACCACATTCTCTTTCTTTACACCGAGTGCAATATAAAGTTTGGTACAGGAGATTGCTGCGGCACCTGCGCCGTTTACAACCACCTTCACCTTTGATATATCCTTGCCATTTACTTCGAGGGCATTCAAAAGACCGGCTGCCGATATGATGGCTGTACCGTGCTGGTCGTCGTGCATCACGGGGATGTCGAGTTCCTTTTTCAGACGCTGCTCAATTTCAAAGCATTCGGGTGCCTTGATGTCTTCGAGGTTTATACCGCCGAATGTGGGCGATATTGCCTTCACAGCCTCAATGAATTTGTCGGGGTCGGTTTCGTTTATCTCAATGTCGAACACGTCGATACCGGCATATATCTTGAACAGGAGGCCTTTTCCCTCCATCACGGGCTTGCCGCTCAATGCGCCTATGTTACCCAGGCCAAGCACGGCTGTTCCGTTTGAGATTACTGCTACAAGGTTACCTTTGTCGGTATATCGGTAAGCGTTCTGCGGGTCTTTCTGAATTTCGAGACAGGGCTCCGCAACACCGGGAGAGTAAGCAAGACACAGGTCGGCCTGTGTAAAGTAAGGTTTGGTGGGAACCACCTCTATTTTTCCCGGGCGTTTGCCCTCGTGATAATTCAAAGCATCTTCTTTGTTTATTTTTGCCATATTGTTTAGTTATGTTGTGCCTCCTTTGCACTTTTATTGTTCACTCATATAATTATCGAAGAACTCGTCACCGGCAACGCCCACCCCAAAGAGGGCAAAGTCGTAGATGACAGGGTCGGCGGGAGCCAATTCCCGCAAGGCTGCTGTAAGTTCTTCCACTGTTCTTCTATCGTTTTGGGCACGGGTTATGAGCCCTAACCTGCGCCCGGTACGGGCAACGTGAACATCGAGCGGTATCATAAGGCTCGACGGTGACACGTTCTGCCATATTCCCAGGTCGACAATGCCGTCCTTGCGTGACAGCCATCGCAGCATCATATGCAGGCGTTTGCACGCCGACGCGGGTTTCCCTTTACGTGGCAAGGGGTTGGAAATGTGCCTGGTTTCGGCACCATCATTGGCCGAGAGCAGTTCACAGCGCAAAGCCGATATTCCCTCCCACATATCGTCGGTGGCGATAAAGAGGGATTCCAACGAGCCACATTTCTCATAAATCTGTTTCAGGCCACGGGCAATGTACACAAAGTCGCGGGCAAAGAATGTACGGTGTATATTCCCGTCGCCACACAATTCGCTCCACTTGCTGCTCATTATATAATCGTAAGGCTTGCCTCCCATTATATCGAAGAGCATCTTCTTACCCGAAGCGAGTATCATTTTGCGGTTACCCCAGGCAATAACCGATGCGAGAAGGGCTGCTATTTCAATGTCGCGCCTGTCGCTGAACTGATGGGGGAACCACACAGGGTCATTCTCTATAAATTCTTTACGGTTGTAAATAGCAACCTTTTCGTCGAGAAGTTTTTTCAGTCTCTCCATTCCTGGTTACCTGTTCATTGCTGCAATAGCCTCTCTCATCTCCTGTTCCACAACAGTGCTCACAGGTACGAGCGGCAGACGCAACACGTTTTCGCACTTGCCCAGAATATTCAGCGCAGCCTTTGCGCCGGCGGGGTTGCCCTCGACAAAAAGCAGGCGGTAGATGTTGCGGAACGAGTCGTCAAGGTGGCGTGCCTCTTCGTTTTTCCCTGCCTTAATAGCCTTCACAAGCGCTGCAAGTTCGGTGGGGAAAGCATTGGCAAATACCGATATCACGCCCACGCCGCCCATTTTCATTATGTCGATGGTGAGTGCATCGTCACCCGAAAAGACATCAAACCCTTTGGGCATTATGTCAATGAGGTGCGAAATCTGTTGCAGATTACCCGAAGCGGCTTTTAAGCCAACAATATTCTTGCACTCGCGGGCAAGGCGCACTGTTGTTTCAGGTAACATATTCACTCCGGTGCGGCCGGGAACATTGTAAAGGTATATTGGCAACTCGGTTGCTGCGGCAATGGCTTTAAAGTGACGGTATATTCCCTCCTGGTTGGGCTTGTTGTAATAGGGAACTATCGAGAGGATAGCATCGATGCCTGTGAGGTCCTCGTTTTTAAGTTCGTTCACAACGGCAAGCGTGTTGTTGCCGCCCAGGCCGAGCATAATGGGAATGCGCCCTGCCACCTGTTTTATGATGCGCTTTCGTGTTTCACGCTTCTCTTCCACTGTAAGTGTGGGAGTTTCACCTGTTGTTCCGTGAACGCACAAGAAATCGGTGCCGCAATCGAGGTGCATCTGCACCAGATTTTCAAGCGCGGCATAATCTACTTCGCCGGTTTTTGTAAAGGGTGTCACTATCGCCACACCTGCTCCGGTAAATCTTTTTTGCATCATAAATATCTATATTCTTTTTGTCGTGACAAATTTACATTAAATATTGCCAACTACATTAGATTATGTTTAAATTTCTTTCAAAAAATGTAATTTCAGTCAAAAAAATATCGAAAGTAAGCGTTATTTTACTTTTTCTGCTGCCGGTTTCACGAGAGTAGTGCCAAAAATTCATCCTCGCTCATAACCTTGACATTCAATTTCTGCGCTTTTTCGAGCTTGCTCGGCCCCATATTCTCACCGGCAAGGATGAATGAAGTCGACTTGCTCACACTGCTCACGTTCTTACCGCCGTTCTGCTCTATAATCTCCTTGTATTCGTCGCGCGAATGGTGCGTGAACACCCCGCTTATTACAATGCTCTTGCCGGCAAGTATATCGGTGCGGTTGCTTGTGACTTCCTCTTCGAGGCGGAATTTGAGCCCGGCTTCGCGCAGACGCGCCACGAGTTCCATATTTGCAGGCTTTTCAAAGTAGGCCTTTACACTTGTTGCTATGCGCTCGCCAATCTCATCGACAGCCGTAAGCTGTGGTATGGTAGCCGCAATGAGCGAGTCAATATCGCCGAAGGCACGCGCCAGACGCTTGGCAACGGTAGCACCCACATAACGTATGCCCAGCGCAAAGAGAACCCGTTCGAACGGCACCTGCCTCGACTGGGCAAGAGCCGCCACTACATTCTCGGCCGATTTTGCACCCAGGCGCGGAAGGAACATAAAATCCTCCATTTGCAGTGAGTAGAGGTCGGCCACGTTCTTTATGAGGCCGTAATTGAAGAGCAGTTCAACGGTTTCGGGGCCTATGGTTTCTATGTTCATTGCCTCGCGCGACACGAAGTGCTCTATTTTTGTTCTCATTTGCGGCGCACAGCCAAACTCGTTGGGGCAATAGTGGGCAGCTTCGCCCTCGGCACGCACAAGCGGAGTGCCGCACACCGGACAGTTTGTAATGAACCTCACCTTGTCGCCAAGCATAAAGCGTGCATCGGTATCCACACCTGTTATTTTGGGGATAATCTCACCACCCTTCTCAATATAGACCATATCGCCAATGTGGAGGTCGTACTTTTCAATTATGTCGGCATTGTGCAACGAGGCACGCTTTACTATGGTACCCGACAGGAGTATCGGGTCGAGATTGGCAACCGGAGTTACAACACCTGTGCGCCCCACCTGGTAAGTCACTTCGTTTAGGCGTGTCAATGCCCTTTCGGCCTGGAACTTGTAGGCTATTGCCCAACGGGGCGATTTTGCGGTGTATCCCAGGTTCTTCTGCTGGCGCAACGAGTTCACTTTAAGCACAATGCCATCGGTTGCGACAGGCAGTTCCTTGCGTGCCTGGTCGAAGTGGTCGATAAAGGCGAATACTTCGTCGAGAGTGTGGCACTTGCGCGTTGTTTCCGATATCTTGAAACCCCACTCGCGTGCAGCCATAAGATTTTCGTAATGCCCCTCGGCCGGCAGTTCCTCGCCCAGCATATAATAGAGGTAGGCATCGAGCTTGCGCTTGGCAACCTCGGAAGAGTCCATAAGTTTCAATGTGCCCGATGCCGCATTGCGCGGATTGGCAAAGAGCGGCTCACCCTGCTTCTCGCGCGACTGATTGAGTTCTTCGAACACTGCCCAGGGCATAAGAATCTCGCCGCGTATTTCAAACTCGCGCGGATAGCTGTCGCCTTTCAGCACAAGAGGAATGGAACGTATTGTCTTTACATTGGCTGTGACATCGTCGCCCTTCTCACCGTCGCCACGGGTAACGGCCTGCACCAGTTTCCCATCCTTGTATGTGAGCGAAATTGAGGAGCCGTCGAACTTCAATTCGCAGCAAATCTCAAAATCGTCGTTCAACAGGCGTTTCACACGCTCGTAGAAATCGGCAACCTCACTCTTTGAGTAAGTGTTCCCAAGCGAGAGCATCGGGTATTTGTGAGGCACCTGCGTAAAGCCCTTGCTTATGTCGCTGCCCACACGCAGCGTGGGCGACGTTGCATCGTACATTTCGGGATGGGCCTCTTCGAGGCTCTGCAACTCCCGCAATAACGCATCGAACTCAAAATCGCTTATGGTGGGCGACGACAGCACATAATAGTTGTGGTTATGTTCGTGCAGTTGGCGGCGAAGTTCCAATATTCTCTCTACCTCATTCATAAATTATACTTTCAGTGAAAAACAGAGGTTCCTACAAACTTTTAAAACAGTTTATTGCTCCTAGAAGCTGTGTTATTCTTAACGCAAAACCGCGAGAGGCCGCCAAAAAGCAGCCTTTCGCGCGATTTATTAATGGTGTGGTTAACCTTAATTAAAGGGTAACGGTTGTATATGTCACCAACAGATAGCTCTGTTTCTTTGTAGCCTGAACTGCCTTTGCCGAAACACTGTACTGGATACCGGCCGTGCGGTCAATCTTTGAATATGTACCTGCTACGTTGGTAAAGCCCGAAGCCAGGAGAATGGCAGCATAGCTCTGGAAGTCGGTCATCGAACCATTGTAGATGTAGGTAACGGTATAGGTGGAAGCAAGGTAACCCTCGGCTGTCATATTAAGAGTGGGGAAAGCCGACAAGAGAGGAGCCATCTCCAACTGCTGCGCGGGAGTGAGCTGTTCCATTACATAACCCTTCTTCTCCAAGTTCTTGAAGGTCATATTCTGCATACTGCACGATGTTGTGAATGTGGCAACGAAAAGTATCACCAACAAGGAAAAAACTGAAAATCTTTTCATAATTATAATCGGTATTTAATTAAACAAACTTCTTTATATAATGCGCACGTGCGCAAAGCGATTGCAAAGATACGTTTTTTTTCGTTACAATCACATTTTATAAACGTTTTAGTGCAATGAAAAAGCGCAGTGCCCTGTGATTATTTGCAGGGCACTGCGCTATGCAGTTTTTCTTTTAATTTGTTACTTGGTACCGAGGATTATAGCGACCACTTGGGTTACATCGGCAACATCAATGGCCGTGTCACCATCGACATCGGCAGCATCGGTAGCTGGCGCATTGCCAAGGATAATGCTCACAAGCTGCGTTACGTCGGCAACATCAATGGTACCGTCGCCATCGACATCACCGGCAAGAACCGGCTTTATAACAAGATTACGGGCATAATTGCCATTACCGTCTTCAATTGTTGCATCAACAACCTCGCCACCCTCGGGAGAAGCTATTATACAATCGATAAGCGAAATGCCTCCGTTGAAATCGTCAACGGCGGCAGAACCCCTGGCCGAGATATTGACAAAAGAGGAGATAATGACAAGCGATTCGTTTCCACCTATATTACCTGTAATAGGATATAATCCGTTCACTTCTACATTAGCATTGGCAACTGTCAACACAGCTCCATTTTTCACGCTTATACCAATTGCATTGGCATTGATAGTAAGAAGTCCATCTCCGGTAATGGTGGTATTGGCAGATAAATCAATCACATTGGTTTTGACATTTACATCCTGGCTGATTGTAGAATTGCCGGCAACATTTATCACGAGGCCGTCAACGCCTTTATTTTCAACCAATTTCACAGGAGTTTTCAATGTGTAATCTCCGTTTATTGTCAACATATCCACACCATTGAAACTGAACACACCATCGCCCAAGATATCGCTGCTGTTACGGCTGGTAACACGTGTCGATGCTACATAGAGATCAAACTCCTCACCGCTCACCGTTATTTTGCAATTGTCATAGCATCCCATCGCATAGGCCGTTATATATGCTTCGGCACCAATAGGGGCATCGGGGGCAATGGTTACCACACCATCTACAACCGATGCAATACTCTCGTCGGTCGAGTTCCATTCTATTTCTGCCTTGGAATTAGATGGCATCAACTGCGCTACAAGTTCTATACGTTCACCAGGGTCGGCTGTAATATATTTTTCGCGCAACAACACTGAATCGACATCGTAAGTGCCATCGGTGACAGTTATGGTAAATGAACTTGACGAAATTGTTCTTCCGGACTGTATCGGGGTATAGGTATAGACTCCCGGTGTGGCATTGGTAGCATCAATATTCATTTTTTCGTAAATATCGAATCGAACAATTGGAGCCGTACCCTCACCGGTTACTTCTGTTGTAACACCGTAAACTGAGGCAGACAACGGACGCCTTGCGACATCTAAATTAGTCATTTTCTCGCCTGCGGCAATTGTATGACTGCAACCCGACAAATGCTCAATAGGAGGGAATGTACCATCATAACTTACATTGAACTGTACAGCACGGGTCTTGTTGCCGATACTGCTATTGTATAGAAGAATACGCACTTCAAGATAATTCTTTTCAGCGAGCGTTTTAAGATAAACGGTTTCGTAATTCTTTGTAGGGCTGATGGGAGTAGTACAATCAGCATCCTCATAGAATGCGCCGTAAGGCGAGCCTGTATTTCGGTTTGCTACCGTCCAGTTGCTGCCCGATATGCCATACCAATTGGTTGCGTTTGAGGGCACCGGTGAAGCCATGCATCTTATCACATCACCCACTTTGCAATTCAATTCATTGTAAAATTCCCGGAAAAAGCCTGATGTCTTGTTTATATCCAATTCGATATCTTGCAAATAAACCGATGTACCTATATAAATACGTCCTTCTGCCACACTCTCACTTGCCCAAGATGTTTCTGTTTCTTTTATACGAGTAAACACTGTATGGTTGGAATTAGCCGAACTATTCATTTCAAAGAAACCCACTTCGCTACCGGGTGTTACAGCATTATTCCAGTCATTCTCGGTAAGCGTTGACACATCTTTAGAATAGTTGAAAATAATATACTCTTGTGTTGTCTTGGCATTTGATACATGCACTTTATCGTTTATGTTTGTTAGCGTAGGAGCGACTGGTGAATTTGCACACAATCTTTTTGTGATCTGACGACTTGGACTATATAAATATCCCGAATATCCTATTGCCTCCGCACGAACTCGTAAATATTTTCCTAATTCTGATTCCTTTGGCACATAAGTCTTATCGGTTGCGCCATCAATATCTTTCCAAGTTTCGTTATTCTCGCTGAGCTGCCATATACAACTTATTTCATTGAGTTCTATAGTACCACTAATAGAAACGCCCAAAGATTCTCCCGGCACAGGTATTGAAGACAATGTAACAGTACCGGAAATAGGTTGAGTCATAATTACTACTCGTGACTGCACTTCATTGTTTTCATTAACAACACAATGACCATCGGATCTGACTTTACCGCCCCAAGGAGAGGCGATAACAAGAGGCGATGCAATAGTTATAGAACCGATTTCGGTAAAAAGGCCGGCAGTACCTCCCTTTGCAATTATTTCCCCCGATTCAATAGTGATACTTCCACGTGCCGCTATACCATAAGCCCACGTACCGGAATTACCTCCTGTGGCTTTAATTACACCATTATTGATAATTATATCTCCACCATTATCCAAGCCTCGGTTGAGTATTGCAGCAGAACTGTTTGTTGTAACTGTTACATCGGCATTGATTGTAAGAGTACCATTCACAGTGCCAATACCGGTATCTGCGGAGTTGACTTCCACATCGCCATTGAGAGTTAATCCGTTTCTTGCAGAAATACCGACACACGAACTTGAAATACTAATGGTCGAGAGCGTAACTTCTCCGGCTTCTGCATACACACCATATCCGGTTTCACTTTTTGCAACAGATACAACATTACCTGCCAGATGGATATTTCCGTCCTCTGCATAGATACCTGTTCCACCGGTTGCATTGATAATTGTTCCTGCCTGTGACGTGATACTTCCACGTGCCGCTATACCATAAGCCCACGTACCGGAATTGGCACCTGTGGCTTTAATTACACCATTATTGATAATTATATCTCCACCATTGTCCAGACCCCGGTTAAGAATTGCAGCAGAACTGTTTGTTGTAACTGTCACATCGCCATTGATTATCAGAGTCCCATTTACAGTACCTATACCGGTATTTGCGGAGTTGACTTCCACATCACCGTTGAGAGTTAATCCGTTGTTTGCAGAAATACCCACATGCGAACTTGGAACACTAATGGTTGAGAGCGAAACTTCACCGGCTTCTGCATATACTCCATATCCGATTTCGCCTTTTGCAATTGATACTACATCACCTGCCAAATGGATATTTCCATCCTCTGCATAGATAGCAGTTCCACCGGCAGCATTGATAATTGTTCCTGCCTGTGATGTGATACTTCCACGTGCCGCTATACCATAAGCCCACGTACCGGAATTACCTCCTGTGGCTTTAATTATACCATTATTGATAATTATATCTCCGCCATTGTCCAAGCCTCGGTTGAGTATTGCGGCAGAACTGTTTGTTGTAACTGTCACATCGCCATTGATTGTCAAAGTACCTGACACAGTGCCAATACCGGTATTTGCGGAATTGACTTCCACATCACCGTTGAGAGTTAATCCGTTCTTTGCAGAAATTCCAACACACGAACTTGAAATACTAATGGTTGAGAGCGTAACTTCACCTGCTTCTGCATACACTCCACTTCCGGTTTCTCCTTTTGCAATTGATACTACATCACCTGCCAAATGGATATTTCCTTCTTCTGCATAGATACCTGTTCCACCGGTTGCATTGATAATTGTTCCTGCTTGCGATGTGATACTTCCACGTGCCGCTATACCATAAGCCCACGTACCGGAATTACCTCCTGTGGCTTTAATCACACCTTTATTGATAATGATATCGCCGCCATTGTCTATACCCCGGTTAATGATTGCAGCAGAACTGTTTGTTGTCACTGTTACATCGGCATTGATTGTCAAAGTACCTGACACAATGCCAATACCGGTATCTGTAGATGTTGCATTTACGGTACTATTGATTGTCATACCGGTTTTTGCAGCAACAGCAACACAAGATGATTTCACATTAAGAGGAGCGCTTATAGTAAGAGACGAAACATCTATTGCATATCCGGTTGAATTGTTAAGGGTGAGAAGATTACCACCGCTAAGCGTTAGTGAATAATCGCCACTTATACATTTAAGTGTTTTGTTAACATCCATAAAAAGGTTTGTATTACCAGTCAAGACAAGTTCAGCATCATCAGCCAATGTGCTTGCGTCAACTATTCCCGACACATTGACTGCGGCAGAAGCACGACCGGCAATTTTCCTCTTTTGTATTGCCGGGAAATGGAAATCGGACAAATTCCCCTGCATTGGCAACATGCTATTGTTTGCAATGGAAATGGCATCGCCACTATTCAATGATGGCACCTCCACTTCGTTTACACGAGCATTGGCAATAATATCCATACCGTTAGCACGTAATGTTTCTTGCGCATTCGCACGATTCTGTACAAGACAGAAAGCGAAGATCAAACAGATAATTCTTAAAAATAACATTGATAAGAATTGTAATTTCATCTCTTTTTCAAACATATCTTTCAGTATATTTATTTTACGCCGGCCATCAAAAAATATAATGCCCGCACGCAAGATGTTAACATTTGCAAAAATATATAAATACATATAATTATCAATACTTTATAGAAAGAAAAATAAATAAATTTTATATAAAAATTACCCGATAATGCTGTAAAGTTTTTCTTTGTGTCGTCACGTTTCATCGTTCTGCGTTAGTTTGCATATCAATGTATAACTCGCTGATAACTAATTTTGTAACCAAAAAAAAGATTAGATTATGTGAAGTACATTTAAGGTGCTGTTCTACGTGAACGGAAGCAAAGAGAAAAACGGTATTGTCCCGATTATGGGACGAGTGACAATCAACGGCTCAGCTACATAGAACGAAATAATTAGCAATGAGCTTGCAATAATCATCATAAAATGATTATAACGGTAATTGTATTTCAATGTTTTAATTCTGTTTTACCGAACAAATTAATGCCGAATTACCGAAAAGAAAATTGACTAAACATCAAACTTCCGAACAAATTTAAGCCAAATTGCCGAAAAAAATCACCCCTTTTTGCCGAATATAGAATTAATTAATTACCTTTGTAGTAGTAAATGCTTTAATTTATGGATGGTTACAGACATAGAATAATGGATAGCCTGCTTGAAAAGAAATTGCAGGCAAAGGGAGCTGTGCTAATAGAAGGCCCTAAATGGTGCGGTAAGACCACTACGGCAGAAGAAATTGCAGCCAGCAAAATTTTATTGGC
>SUXO01000060.1 GCA_015060885.1 Bacteroidales bacterium | reverse complement strand
CAAGGCACGTAGCGACCGAAGAATGTCGCAAGCATAGCAGCGACTTGTGAGCAAAGCAAGTGCCGACTGGCAAGTACGACTGCCCACATTTTTGTGCACTTTTTTCAAAAAGTGCAGCAGAAATCCTCTCTTAATTGAGAGAATAGCCGATAATAACACCGAAAAGTTTTGAGTAAGCCCCCTAGAATTTGCAGGTGAGCCAGCATTCGCTTTGCGTGCAAGCAAACTTTCACTCGCTCATTTGCACGAGCTTTCGCACAATGGCCTGTCGTCAACAGGCCTTTCCGCTGTGATTTTAACGGTGCCGGTTTCTTTTTAGAATTACCATTGCAGGAGATAATTCGTTATACAAAGGGAAGCGTGAGTGAGCACAACTTATTAAAGAATCAATTTGTCCACACTAAATTTCTACTGAACCGCTTAAAGCAATGCCGTTATGTAGCAGTTGCACCGCATTGTTTGTTGTTTATTGAAACATTTGTTATCTTCGCATAAAATCAGCAATATTATGCAAACAATTCTTGTAACAGGTGCAAGCGGTTTTGTAGGCAGCCGCTTTGTGGAGCGTTGGCGTAACGAATACAGGATACTTGCTCCTACGCACAGAGAAATGGATATAACCGATGCTGCTTCGGTTGAGAGCTATATGGTTGCAAACCAGCCCGATGTGGTTCTTCATCTGGCTGCAATCTCCAATACCGGGTATTGCGAACAGCACCCCGAAGAGAGTTATAGAGTGAATGTCCTGGGTGCCGAAAATGTTGCACGCGCGTCAGTCGGCCGCGGTGCGAAATTCATATTCTTCTCCTCCGACCAGGTATATAACGGCAACACCGAACTTGGGCTTTTAAGCGAGAATGTAGCCGTGTCGCCCGAAAATGTCTATGGAAAGCATAAATTAGAGGCCGAGAGCCGCATAGCAGCCATATCGGCCGATGCGGTGATGTTGCGCGCCACCTGGATGTACGACGCTCACCGCGAGGGACTGCCCAGGCACAACGACTTTGTGCACAACATAACAACTGCCATAGACAGCCGCACACCGCTCGCCGTGCCCGTACGTGAATATCGCGGAATAACCTGGGTGCGCGAGGCAGTTGATTTTCTCCCCGTAACCTTCTCGTTGCAAGGCGGTGTGTATAATTATGGTGCCGAAAATATGAGAGATACCTATGAAACAGCCTGCTGTTATTGCGAAATGCTGGGAGTGGGCGGTGCTGCATTGCAATATATTACACCCGACTATGAACGTTTCCCTGCGCACGAGCGCAACATATCCATTTCGGGCGATAAACTGTTCCGTGCTTCGGGCGGGCGCATCTGTTTCTCGAACACAATCAACGGGCTGCGCCTTTTTCTCGACATTACATTCTCTACCAGAACTTATTGAGTTCTTCGTTATACTCGAAGCCGGCACTGCGTAATTTTTCCTCGATATCTTTGCGCTCAACACCTGTTGAGGCGCAAAGTTCATCGAGTGAGTCGTAATAATCGCGCAGTTTCATATTAACCCAGCTGTACAGCATCATAGGGTCTTGCGGTATTCCGTTCATAAATATCTTTTTTACATTATGGCTACAAGCTCCATTTCGAAAATGAGGGTGGAGTAGCCGGGTATTGAGCCGTTGCCCTGTTTGCCATATCCCACCTCCTGTGGAATATATACAATCCAGTGGTCGCCCACGTGCATTTGCGTGAGGGCTATCTGCCAGCCTGTTATGAGTTCGTTGAGCCTGAACGCTTCGGGGTAGCCGCGGTCGTAACTGCTGTCGAATACCTTGCCGTTTATGAGCGAGCCTTTATAGTGCACGGTGACCACGCTGTTTGCCCTGGGGCAACGGTCGCCGGTGCCACTTTTCACAATCTTGCACAGCACGCCTTGTGAAATCTCATAGAGCTCCTCTTTGCCTTCGCGCAGGGCTTTCAGGAACTCCTCGTTCCTTGCACGATATTCGTTGTTCTTTACCTTTTTTGCCATTATCGCTCCTCCTGCATAAGCTGCTCCACTGCACGGCACAACTGGTCGGGACACGATGTGGGCTTGCCGTTACAGCTTATCCCATTGAGCTTTTCAATGACATCCTCATACCTCATCCCGGCAACCAATTTCGAAATACCTTGCAGGTTGCCGTCGCACCCTCCATAAAAGGTTACTTTTGCTATTCGCCCGTTCTCGCCCTCCAACTCAATGAACTGCGAGCAGGTCCCTCTGGTCTTATATACAATTTTAGTCATATAGCACTCTCTTGTATCTCCTCTTATTTTATTTCTTTATAAAAACTTTCTTGCCGTTGTAAATATATATGCCGCTCTTTGCGGGGTACTTGTATGCACGCCCGTAAAGGTCGTAATATATGTTGTCGCAGATAGCATCGGCCGTAATGGCGGTTATGCCTGTTGCCTTGTCGGAATATCTTATTGTTATATCAATATTCTTTTTGACATTGGCAATCTCTTCATATACAACATTGTTCTCCTCAACGGCAAGCTCATCGAACTGCGGTACTATGAGGTTGTACGAGTCGCCGCCTTTCACTTCGGAAGCACCGCTTTGCAGGGTGTTGCCTTCGTTGTCGATACAGGTGTATGTGACAGTGAAATAGGGGTGTACATAGTACTCGTACAGCATAATGGGGTGTCCTTCGCTCCACCCGGTAAGGGTATTGTTGGAGTTGGCGTTCCAATAGTAGTTGTTGGAGCCTTTCACGCTGAATGTTATGCCGTCACTGTTGAGGCCGAATGTGAATGTGTCACCGCTTTCGGCTGCATATATGCGTCCGCCGCGGTTGAGTGCGGGAATGTAGCAACCGTTTTCGTTGCCCACCGTGTAGCCGTTGCCTTTGGCGGTAAGTGTCCATATATATTTCGGGGCTCCTTCGGTGAGGTTGTTCGTTGTTGTCACCTCGCCACCGATGTTTGATACCGAAACATATCCGCTGCGGTTTGTTTCCTCTTTTGCATTGTATATGAGATAGCTGTTGCCGGCTGTGGGAACCGTTACAGGGTTGCCAACTGCTGCAAAACCGCATTTGCCCTCTGTTGTGTAAATGATGTCGATGGTGGTGTCGGCAGTCGGGGTAAATGAGCCTTCGGGAACGTTACCGCTTATAAGGGTAAAGAACTCTTGTTCGGGGTATTGCACGTTGAACTCTTCACCCATTATGCAGGAGTGTTCATACTCTCCGATGATACCTCCGCGCTCCTCTTTGCAACGATAGACAATATTATAGGCATTGCGCTCGTATGTAACCTTCACGGTGGTGTGTGCCGCAATGCTTGCTATGGTCGGGGCTGTTGTGCCTCCGGTAGTTTCGTAAGCCTGTATAGTGTGGCTCTTTATAGCAGGTGCCTGGCAGGTGAAGTCCTCGCCGGCAGGTGCTGCCGAGTAATAACGGCCGAGTGAGTTTCCCGCAGTGTCGTAGCAGTCGTATGTCACCTGGAACACCTTTTCGTATCTCCAAGCAGTGCCTTGCGGGTAAATGCCGCCTGTGCCCAGCGTGTTGGGGTTTGTGGTGGCCTTTTCGGGCATAGGGAAGAGTGCGTTGTCGCCTGCCTTTATCGAGAAATCTCCTGTAATCTTGTTATATACGTTGGTAAGGAGAGCTGCGCTTGTACCCAATGTGATGGGTGCGGTCGTGCCCGAAATATATCGCCCTGTTGCTGTGTTGCGTAGGGTAATATTCTGCCCGGCATCGGTTGTTGTGGCTGTAACAACCTCCCATACATCGGCTGCATACTCCTTTGCAGCAACTGTCGCTGTGGCTTTGCCGTCATCTATAATTGTCCACCCGTTGAATTTTTCCACGTTGTTGACAATGCGTACAAAATCGCCCTGTGCAGGGTAGCTTATTTCAATATCGCTGCCGTTGGCCGCGAGCGGGCTGAACTCCCATATACCTCCGTTGCCGTCGGCCGGGTTACTCCACAAGTTTATAGAGTTATTCTGTCCGGCTCCGGCGAAGTTCATACACATATTGGTGTTTGAAACCTTGTTGCTGCGTATGCTATAATTGTAGTTGTTGCCATTGGCAGCGTATGCTCTGTCGCCAAGAATAAAATCGTAATGGCGTTTGCTGTCGTCATAATCCCAACGTCCGGTATTGTTCTCGGCTGTGGGGGTACTCTTTACCGAGCCGTTAGGCTTGGCTTTGTTTACCATTGCATAGAAACCGGGGTTGTCGGGGTCCTCCATCCAAGCCCATAGCTGGTAATCGTATGCGGCTTCACCCTCTTGGGCAACCACGCCGTTCCACAAACGGTTGGCTTTTGCATTGCCTGTGCCTATTGTGGGTGAGTCCTCGCGCAACAACTCAATGCATTTGCCTGCACGATTGTCGGTAGCGGTGGTAATAATGCGGTACCACACCTTTTTCTCTTCGGTCGAGCTCTCAGGCATTACTTTCGCATCGCCCTTGCCGTCGTTTATGAAGTGACGGCCATACTCATAATTGTTATAGTCGAGCAACAGTGTATCTTTGGTGATGCGCTCGCAGAAATCGGTGAAATTCTTTCTTGCAGCGGGTGTCCAGCCTGTTTCTGCAATGGCTATAAGGCGTGGCAGGGCAAGGTATTCGAGCAGTTTCTCGCTCTGGACGTGCTCGGTCCAGAAGGTTCCTTGTACACCTATGTAATATTTTTGCAGTTCGGCGGGTACTGTTGAAGGAACGGGTATATACTCATAGGTCTTTTTCACGGTGTCGTCACCGTAACCGGCAACCGCAGGTTCGCTTGGGTCGCTGCTCTGTTTGCGGTTTATGTAGTATGGTCCCCACGGTGTTATAATCGATTTCATCCCTAATTGCGCGGCTTTCAAGGCTCCCGGCTGTACTTGTCCGTTTTCCCAGCACATAAGAGTACCTTCGGTTCCGTCGATGAGGTCTATGTTTGTACCGCCGGCTGTGAGGCTTTCGTTCCACATTATTACATTGCGCTTCTTGTCACCCTCCTTCTGTGCGAGGTGGTCGGCAAGGCGGCGAACGAAGAGTGATTGCAGTTCACGAATATTCGAGAAACCTTCCTTCTCCATTAGTGCCTGGCACTCGGCATTGTTCTGCCATGCGGAAGTGGGTGTTTCGTCACCTCCAATGTGAATGTCGGAGTAGGGGAATATTTCACAAATCTCGTCGAGAATGTCTTTTGCAAATTGCAGGGTTATTTCGCTGCCCACATTGAGCACATCGCTGAATATGCCGCCATCCACTTGTACGCTGTGGCTGCCGTTGGGGTAGCAACTGTATTCGGGATAGGCTGTTACTGCGGCGCAGGAGTGGCCGGGAAACTCCACTTCGGGTATAACCTCAATGTGTCGCTCTTTGGCATATGCCACAATTTCCCGTGCCTCTTCTTTTGTGTAGAAATAGGGACCATAGGGCTCGTTGGTGTAGTAGCCGCCGTAGACGGGGTCGACATTCCACGAATTGTTGCGCACTGCGCCAATACTCGTGAGGCGTGGGTACTTTTCAATCTCTATTCGCCAGCCCTGGTCGTCGGTGAGGTGCCAGTGGAAACGGTTCATCTTGTAGTACGACATCACGTCGATCATACGTTTAATCTCCTTCATTGTGAAGTAATGGCGGCTAACGTCGAGCATAAAGCCACGGTATTCAAAACGTGGCGCATCGGTGATGCTTACTACGGGCAGGGCAAACTCGGTAACACTCACATCCCTAACCTCGGCCATAACACAGGCAGGCAGCATCTTTTTAATACTCTGGAATGCGAAATAGAAACCGGTGGCACTATTGGCCGAAACTGTTATGCCGCTTGTGGTAACATCGAGCGTATAACCCTCTTTCCCAAGCTCTTCGCTGCCGTTGTAAAGCGATAGCTTTATCAGAGCATCGCTACCGGCGTTGGTGCTTACGGAATAACCTGTGACCTTGTTTATTACAGTTGCAAACTTCGCAGCCTCGGCTACAATCTCGTCGGGCAAATCCCCGGTGTTAATGCCGAACGATGTCGGCAACACAAGTCTGCCATTTCCCACTGTCATACTTTTGGGCAGGGGAGTGATGTTTATACTGCTGTCGGCAAAAAGTCTTACCGACGTAAACAAGAATAGAACTGATAGACAGAGTATTAATTTTTTCATAAACTAAAAATAATTAGAATTCGTTATAAAAAATGTCGGAACTGCAATGAAGTGATGTTTTGCGAATATTCGCAAAACAAATTCTAAACAATTCCCGATGCTTAAAGGTTTTCAACAAATGCAAATATATTTATATATTCCGATTTTGTAAATGTTTTGGTGCTTTTTTTTACTCCCGGCTCATAAGTGTATTATTGGTGCAATTTGCGGTAAACCGCGAATATAGCCTGCACTCGCTGTAAAAAACATCAAAATAAATTTTGTGTTTCTCGCTCGTTTGGTGCTATATTTGCAAAGGGGTTATGCCCATTCAAAATGAGAACAGTAAAAACAATAATATGAACAACAAAACAATTTATGCTTTCATAGCCTGTGTGCTATTATCCGTTGCTGTAATGGCAAACGACTTCAAGACAATGAAACTGCTTGCGCCGGTGAAGGTGCGTTGCGCGTTGCTCACCGATGCCATTGATACAAAAGGCAAGCCACACGACACGGCACTGCTTATGATGAACACCCACACTCCTCTCACTGCCGATGTCGCCGGTGCCACAATTGTAGAGAGTGACTCTGCCGGGTGTTTCCGTCTGCCGGCGGCCCAGGGCAATAACATATATGTGCTTACCACATCGTTGCGTGCCGACCGCTTTGCCAAAGCAACCCTCCGGTTCACTTCACCGGCCCGCATCGAAGTGTATGTCGATGGTGCAAAAGTGAAGGATAAGATGAAAGCACAGGACTCCTTGAAGAGGGCCGAGGTGTGTGAACTTCCTTTGCGTATGGAGCCGCAGGCCACCTATAACATAGCAGTAAAGATGCTCGTTGCCGAGGCCGATTCTTGTGAAGCGGTTCTCAAAGCGACAATCACAACCGATGGCGATACAATCACAAAGATAGCCTGCTCGCCTGAACTTAAAGGCCGATATCTGCTCCCCCAAACAATATATGGCAACCAGGTGCAGAGCGTGAGCGTTTCACCCGACGGCCGATACCTGCTCACAACATATCTGGAATACAACAACGCCCGTAGCAGTAACAGCTACACTGTGTTGAGCGAAGTAAAGAGCGGCAAAAAAATAACCACATACCCGGCCGGCAGCAAAGTGCCATCGTGGACACCCCGCACCTCTCAATTGTACTATAAGGCCGTGTCCGACGTGGGTGAGAAGATAATCCTCGTGAACCCTGCAACCCTCGAAGAGAGGGTTGTTGCCGACCACGTTCCGGGTGGAGCATTCCGCTGGGCCCCCGACGAAAAGACGCTCTATTTTCACATAGCCGAGCAGTTGGAAGCCGACAAAGGTCCTGTGCATCGCCTTTTGAGCCGTGGCGACCGTGTGCCCAACTCCCGCAACCGTAACTTCATTTGGCGTTACGACCTCTCGACAGGCGTGCGTGAACGGCTTACAGCGGGTTCGCGCGGAACAAATCTGTGCGATATAAGCGACGATAGCAAATACCTCCTTTATAGCAGCAACGAGGCCGACGACGACCAATGGCCATTTGGCAAGAGCTCACTCTATCGTATGAACGTGCAGACACTTGAAGTGGATACGCTCTTTACCGACGAATACTTCTTTGGCGGTGTGGCACGCTTCTCGCCCGATGCAACAAAAGTGTTGCTTACCGGTGGCCCCGAATCATTCGGTGGTATCGGCAAGAATTGCGGTTCTCACCCCATAGGCAACAACTACGACACACAGGCTTACATCCTCACTCTTGCCGACAAAAGCATAGAACCCATTACAAAAGATTTTGCCCCCACCGTGCAATCTGTCGTGTGGAACCGCTATGACGGTTGCATTTACTTAAAAACCAACGACCGCGACCGCATACCGGTCTATTGTTACAACCCGGTTGACAAGTCGTTCAGGAAATTGCCGCTCAACGGCGATTGTGTGCAAGCATTCTCACTCTCACGCAACGCCGGCACAGCTGCCTACACAAGCGTTACAGCAAGCAGTGCGCAGGCTGCTTATCTCTACGATGTGCGCAAGAGCAAGAGTACCCTCATAGCCAACCCTTATGCCAAAAACCTTGAAAAGATGGAGATGGGCACAGTGTACGATTGGTCTTTCACAGCATCCGATGGTACAGAAATAGATGCCTTCTATTCACTGCCGCCGGCCTTCGATGCCGCAAAGAAATATCCCCTTATTGTATATTATTATGGCGGCACAACTCCCACCACGCAAGCGATGGGCAATCCTTATGCGGCACAGCTCTTCTCTTCGCGCGGGTATGTAACATTGGTCATTAACCCCAGCGGAACGATAGGCTACGGCCAGGAATTCTCGGCCCGTCACGTGAATGCGTGGGGGCAGCGCACTGCCGATGATATTATTGAGGGAACAAAAGCCTTCTGCAAGGAGTTTCCTTATGTCGATGTCGAACATATCGGTTGCTTGGGTGCGTCGTATGGCGGTTTTATGACACAATATCTGCAAACACGCACAGATATCTTTGCCGCAGCTGCATCGCACGCCGGTATAAGCAATATCACAAGCTACTGGGGCGAGGGATATTGGGGAGTGGGTTACAATGCTGTTGCAGCAGCGCAGAGCTACCCCTGGAACAACCCCGACCTCTTTACAAAACAGGGCTCACTCTTTAATGCCGACAAAATAAACACCCCCTTGCTGTTGCTCCACGGTACAGCCGATACCAATGTGCCCATCGGCGAGAGTATCCAGCTCTACAACGCCTTGCGTATTCTTGGCAAAACGGTGGAATTTGTGCGTGTCGACGGCGAGGACCACTTCATTGCCGATGTGCCTAAACGCATCCTGTGGCACAACACCATTATGGCGTGGTTCGAACGTTGGCTCAAAAATGATGCCCGTTGGTGGAACGATATTTATCCCGAAAGAGTTATAAAATAGGTTATAGGATTATGGATATATTCTTTATATCAATGGCATTGGTGTGCGGGGCGATAGGCCTTCTTGGTGCCATTCTTCCCGCACTTCCCGGCCCTCCTGTCAGTTATCTGGGAGTGCTGGTGCTGTTGCTTTGCGGTGATGTCACAGTATCGACACCCTTTCTTGTCGCATCGGGTATAATAATGGTGGTTATAACCATAATCGATTACATGTTGCCTGTGTGGTTTACGCAGTTGAGCGGCGGTTCGCGCGAGAGCGTGCGAGGAGCATTGGCAGGAATGCTCCTGGGCCTTCTGTTTATGCCTGTCGGCCTTATAATAGGCCCGTTTATAGGTGCGTTTCTGGGCGAGTATGTGGCGTGTCATCGAAGTGGCAAGGCCTTCAAGGTGGCTTCGCTCTCGTTCATAGCATTCATTGTAACCACTTTCATAAAACTCTTTTACGCAGTGATGCTTTTGGTATATATTGTGAGGGCGGTGGTGTAAAAGAGTTGGGCTCACCTGCAAATTCAAGGGGGCTTACTCAAAACTTTTCGGTGTTATTATCGGCTATTCTCTCAATTAAGCGAAGATTTCTGCTGCACTTTTTGAAAAAAGTGCACAAAAACGTGGGCAGTCGTACTTGCCAGTCGGCACTTGCTTTGCTCACAAGTCGCAGCTATGCTTGCGACATTCTTCGGTCGCTACGTGCCTTGCCGCTCACTACTGGTCGCAATGCTTGGGTGTGGCACGACTCGCTGCGCTCAAACATGTACCACACTTTTCCTGCGCATTGCTCGGTAGCTCCCTGTGTCGCGCCACGCTGCCCTTTCGCTTTCAGCGACGAATTACCTTCGTGTTGTACAGCGCAAGCAGAAGTAATCTCATACAAATTGCAGCACCGTTAAAAATAGAGTGAGAAACCGAGCAAGTTTAAGGGCC
Source organism: Bacteroidales bacterium (assembly GCA_015060885.1). Lineage (GTDB taxonomy): Bacteria > Bacteroidota > Bacteroidia > Bacteroidales > Bacteroidaceae > HGM04593. The sequence continues at coordinate 75 of SUXO01000060.1, read as the reverse complement.
ATTATGCGAAAGCTCGTGCAAATGAGCGAGTGAAAGTTTGCTTGCACGCAAAGCGAATGCAGCCGAGGTTGCGCG
>SUXO01000011.1 GCA_015060885.1 Bacteroidales bacterium | reverse complement strand
GCGACGTGAACAAAGAACCGAGCGACTGATTTTACTCGCGTGCCGGGCGTTTGGTTCTTTGCGCGACAAAGAACGTCAAAGATATATTTCCAATGAGAGAATAACCGACAAATAACACCGAGAAGTCGAAAGCAAGAATGTTTGGTATCGTATATGGTGAGTGCTCACACCTTTTTGCTACTGAGCCGATACGAACCCTGCCGATTGACAGCTTACATTAAAAAACAAAGGATATTGCAAACGCAATATCCTTTGTTTTTTAATCGTTCATTATGCTCTACTGATAACGCAGACTCTGGCCGATGCGCAGAACAGTCTTTGAATTTATACCGTTCAGCTTATAGATGACACTCTGCGGCACACCGTGCTTACGCGCAATGGTCGATACCGACTCACCCCTACGCACCTTGTGGTACTTGGGCTCCGGCCCCTCAACAATCATCTTACCGCTCTTCGCATCGAAATGGCGCGTACCGGGCTTGTAATATGTATACTGCTCACAAGTAGCCTTCTGGTTGGGAAAATCGAAGAAGAGTGCAGGGTCAAGCGATTTGCCCATCAACAAAGTTTCAAAGTGCAGGTGAGGCCCTGTACTGCGGCCCGAATTGCCACCCAGGCCTATGGGGTCGCCGGCCTTTACCTTCTGGTCCTGCGACACAAGCTTGCGTTGCAGGTGGGCATATACGGTTTCAAGACCATTGTTGTGGCGTATTACCACGTAGTGGCCGTAACCACGACGCTGATAGGCTGTGATGCGCACCTTGCCATCGAATGCGGCGCGTATTGTATCGCCACGCTGCACCTTTATGTCAATCCCCTTGTGGGCGCGACGACGGCGTGGGCGATAACCGAAAATGTCGGTAACTTTGGTATTTGTGGTGGGCATTGCAAAGTTACGGAGATCAATACGCAACGAGTCGGGCAATTTCGCGGTGTAGTGCACACCGTGGTTCTCCCAAGTGGGATAGAGTTCGTTCGAAGGTATCATAAATGCCTCGTTCAGCAGCGAGGCGTGGCTCTCGACAGCCTCGCTCACCTCCATAGGCATATCGGCAGGAGTGGGCACCGGCATTATATCCTGCGCCTGCACTCTGCAATGTATTGCCAACAACGATGTGGCAACTATAATGCTCTGAAATATTTTCACCTTATATTACTTGAATTTAATACTCTCCTCACCACCGTACTCAAACTCGGTAACAGCCGATTTATAATCGAACAGCTCGCCCTCCTTGAAGAAGCGGTTGATTTCAATGAGTGCATTCTCGACAGAGTCCGATGCGTGAACCACGTTCTGTTCACCGCTCATAGAAAAGTCGCCGCGGATTGTTCCGGGAAGAGCCTTGCGTGAGTTTGTGGCACCCACAAGCAGGCGCACTGTTTCAATAGCCTCGGCACCTTCGAGACAGCAAGCTATGATGGGGCCTGCCTGCATCGAGGCTTTAAGATAGGGAAAGAAGGGGCGTTCTTTAAGGTGGGCATAATGCTCGTTTACAATCTCGTCGGTCATAAACATCATTTTAACACCGACAAAGCGAAGTCCCTTACGCTCAAAGCGGGTGATAATGTCACCTGTCAAGCCACGCTGAATGGCGTTGGGCTTAATAAGAATGAGTGTTTTCTCCATAATCGTTTTTTTTGATGCACTGCGCAAAAACGGCAGTATATTTGTTTATATTGGGCGAAGATAATAAAAAATTTGTAAAACCGCGATTATTAAACAATTAAGTTTTGCAAACAAAATATAATCCCTCACGATATTGCTCCCCAGTTCCAGTTGTTGCGTTTCTTTATGGCACGCAACTGCTCCCACAACACGCGGTAGAGGGGGTTTTCGCACTGCGGGTCGGCCTCGACAATGGAACGGGCAACCTCGCGCACATATTGCAGCAACTGCTCGTCGCGTGCAAGATTGGCTATTTTAAGGTCGAAGGCAATGCCGCTCTGCTGTGTACCCTCAATATCACCGGGACCACGCAGTTTAAGGTCGGCTTCGGCAATTTCAAAGCCGTCGTTACTGTTCACCATTATCTCCATACGCTTGCGTGTATCTTCGGACAGCTTGTAGTCGGTTACCAGTATGCAGTAGGACTGCGATGCACCGCGCCCCACCCTGCCACGCAACTGGTGCAGCTGCGAAAGACCGAAGCGTTCGGCATTCTCAATGACCATAACCGATGCGTTGGGCACATCGACACCCACCTCGATTACTGTGGTTGAAACAAGCATCTGTGTTTCGCCCTGTGCAAAGCGGCGCATCTCCTCGTCTTTCTCTTTGGGTTTCATCTTGCCGTGCAGCTTGCTCAAACGATAGTCGCAGAATATATTGCACAGTTGTTTGTAGCCATCTTCAAGGTTTTTGAGGTCGAGTTTCTCGCTCTCGCTAATGAGCGGATAGACAACATAAACCTGCCGCCCCTCCTGCAACTGGCGGCGTATGAAGGAGTACATCTGGTCGGCACGGTTGCGGAAGATGTGCTGTGTGCTTATGGGCTTGCGCCCCGGTGGCAGTTCATCAATAACCGACACATCGAGGTCGCCGTAAAGAGTCATTGCAAGAGTACGTGGGATGGGTGTTGCAGTCATCACAAGAATATGTGGCGGGATATTGTTCTTCGCCCACATCTTTGCACGCTGCACAACGCCGAAACGGTGCTGCTCGTCTATCACCACAAGCCCCACACTACGGAACTGCACATTGTCTTCGAGCACCGCGTGTGTTCCCACAAGTATATCCACCGCACCGGTGGCAAGCCCTTCGAGGATAGCGGGCCTCTCCTTCTGTTTGGTGCTGCCGGTGAGCAGTTCCACACGCACGGGCAACCCCGAAAGCATACGGCTCAATGTGGAAAAATGCTGTTCGGCAAGGATTTCTGTGGGAGCCATAAGACAGGCCTGGTAGCCGTTGTCCTTGGCAAGCAACATAGCGAGAAGGGCCACAAGGGTTTTTCCGCTGCCTACATCGCCCTGCACAAGACGGTTCATCTGGCGCGAGGTGTTCACATCGCGGCGTATCTCCTTCACAACCCTTTTCTGCGCTCCTGTGAGTTCAAAGGGAAGTTTTTCATTATAAAAGCGGTTAAAGGTTTCGCCCACCGTGGCGAAACGGTGCCCCACATAGCGCATCTGCCTGTCTTTGGCATAATGCAGTATGTTCAGCTGTATATAGAAGAGTTCTTCGAATTTAAGACGGTAACGAGCTGTTTGCAGTTCCGCGTTGTCCTTGGGAAAATGTATTGCACGGAGTGCATCGGCAAGTGGCATAAGCCTGTGTTTCGATATTATTTCGGGAGTTAAGGTCTCCTCGACCTTGCCACCCGTGAGTTCAAAGAGGTTATGCACCAGCTTGGTCATTGCCGAAGAGTTGAGCCCGCTGCGCTTCATCTTCTCGGTGGTGTTGTAATAGGGTTGCAGGCCCATCTCGCTCAACTGCACCGATGAAGCAGCGTCAATGTCGGGGTGAGCAATATTCACCCTGCCATTGAAGGCTGTGGGCTTGCCGAACACGAGATATTTCTCGCCGGTCTTGTAACGCCCTTTCACATATTTAATCCCGCGGAACCACACAAGGTCGATGAAACCCGTGCCGTCGGTAAAGTGGGCCACCAAACGTCGCCCCACACCCTCGCCCATCTCTTCGAAACTGCGTATTTCGCCACACAACTGCACAAAAGGCATATTGCCGGCGAGTTCCGACACCTTAAAAAGGCGGCTCCTGTCGACATATTTATAAGGAAAGTAGTACAACAGGTCGTGCAGGGAAAAAATTTTCAATTCCCTGTTGAGGAGGGTGGCGCGTTGCTCGCCTACACCCGGCAGAAACTTTATATTTCTTGTTGCGGTGTCCAACATTCCATTATGGTCTTCGCAATCATCATATCATAAGGAGTGGTGAGCTTTATGTTTTCGCGGTTACCCTCGACACCCACAACGTGGTGGCCCAAAGCCTCAACCACCGAAGCGTCGTCGGTAAAGCTCTCCACAAAACGTTGTTCGTAGGCACGGCGCAGAATGGACAGCTTGAACACCTGCGGTGTCTGCACAAGGCGGTAGCGGTCGCGCGGAACAACCTCGCTTGCCCCGTTGCTGCCTATTATGTGGCGCAGGCTGTCGTGTATATCAATCATAGGGATTGCCGCACCGCTTATGAGCGCTTCACGATAAACATTGTCGTAAACATTCTGCGACACAAAGGGACGCACACCGTCGTGTACCCCCACAATGGCATCGTCAATGTCATCGACAAGCGCAAGGCCGTTCTGCACCGAGTGGAAGCGGGTGGTGCCGCCTGCTGTAAGCTGCAATGGCACAGCAAAGGAGTACTCCTTGCTCAATGTATTCCACACTTCGATGTGCTCTTGTGGCAACACCAGAATTATGTTCAACGAAGGGTCGAGAGCGTGCAGATGCTCAATAGTTACCATAACTATGGGCCTGCCGCCTATAAGCTGAAACTGTTTGGGGACATCGCCTCCCATGCGGGTTCCCTTACCGCCTGCAACAACTATAATGTATCTTTTCATAAAATTGCGTGATTAGAATTGCATCTGGCTGCGGAGGGTTGCAACAACCTCCTCGCCACAAAAACGTTTCACTATTGAAAAACCGAAATCGAAAGAGACACCGGGACCGCAACCTGTTATTATATTGCCATCCTCCTCTACCGACGATGCTGTGTATACGGCACCGAACAGGTCGCCCTCGCAACCGGGATAGCAGGTTGCACGTTTCCCTTGCAGTATACCTATGCGGCCAAGCACCATAGGTGCGGCACATATTGCAGCAACAAGCTTGCCCTGTGCAAATGCCTCTTTAAGAAGAGCACGCAACGGTTCGTAAGCCGAAAGGTTGTCGGTGCCCACACCGCCTCCGGGAAGAACGAAAGCATCGCCACCGTCAAAGGAGATAGCCTCGAAGAGTTCATCGGCAGCAACTGTCACACCCTGCGCCGAAACAACATCCTTGCGCCCCATTATGGAAACAGTAACCACATCGAGCCCCGCGCGGCGCATTACATCGACCGGAGCAAGTGCCTCAACGGTCTCGAAGCCGTCGGCAAGAAAAAGGAATATCTTGTTCATAATTATCTCAATTTAAAGTAATATGTAATTGTACCCATCTGGTTATTCATTGTGGAAACGCCGTTGAACACAGCCTTGCGTGCAGCATCCATTGCTGCACGGCGCAGAGCCGCATTGGCGGTGTTGGTGCGCGAGTTTATGGTGGTCTGTATAACCTTGCCTTCGGGGTTCACGGTGATATTCACCACCACGCGGCCCTCATCCTGTACATTATAGGATGGGCGGGGAAGAGCCCCCGACAGCGAACGGCCACCGAGGTCGTATGTTCCGTAACCGCCTGTTCCGCTCACCACTCCCACCTGCTCATTGCCCTGGGGCGCCCCCTGGTTGCCGGTTCCTGTGGCGGCGGTGCCACGATTGCTCATTGTACTGCCCTTGCCGAACGCTCCCGCAATGCGCGATTGTGCCACGCGGGCAACCTCTTCGGCTTCACGACGGCGACGCTCGGCCTCCTGTGCAAGGCGTTCCGCTTCAAGCTGTTCGGCACTCTTTTGCGGTTTCTCCACCACCTTCTTCTTTTCCACCTTCTTCTGCGACGATTTCAGCTCTACGGTGGGCTCGCTCTCCTGCGTTATTAGGGAGGGAGCCTTGGTGGCGGGAACGGGCTTGGCGGGAGCAGCCGTTGAAGGCGAAGGGGCGGGAGCCACCTTTACCTCGGTGTAACGATAGCCGTCGCCTGCGGCAAGCTCGGTATCACCCATAATAACAGGGACACCCTCTTCGTCCTGTGGTACAGGTTTGTTTATCACCAAGAACCACAAGAGCAGAAAGAGCAGCAGATGCACTATGGCTGTTGCCGCAGCTCCACATTGTTGTTCTTTTGTTATGCGCATACTCATTTTCTGTCGGGGCGGCGTGTAGCCAGCACCATTTTAAACTGGTTCTCGTTGGCAATGTTCAGCACCTTTACAATCTCGCGGTAAGGGATGCTCTCGTCGGCATAGAGCGCAACATACATTTCGGGCTGTTTGGCTGCACAATCGAGCAGGAAGGCTGCTATGTCTTCGGGCAGAATGGGCATTTCGTCATCGTTGCCGAACGCCGAATAGTAGTTCAGGTCCTTGTCTATGATGATGCGCGCCAACGGCTTTGCCGATGTCTGCTGCTTGCCCTGCGGCAGAAGCACCTTAATGGCGTTGGGAGTCACCATCGTCGAGGTTATCATAAAGAATATCAACAACAGAAATATGATGTCGGTCATTGACGACATTGAGAACATATCTATTGTCTTTGTCTTCCTTTTAATCATTGTTGTCACAGTTAAGGGTTATTTCTTCTCCTTAATCTCGCTTGCTATCTCCATAAAAGAGATAATCTCGCCCTCTATATCGTTCTGTACACGGTCGACAAGCGCCACAAGGTAGTTGTAGGCAAAAATTGCCACAATACCCACTACAAGACCGCCCACAGTGGTAATCATAGCCTCGTATATACCGCCCGAAAGGAGCGACACGTCGATGTTGTTACCCGCATTGGACATCTCCCAAAAGGCCTGTACCATACCGGTAACGGTTCCCAAGAAACCGATCATAGGGCCCACGGCGGCTATGGTAGAGAGAACGGGAAGCCCCTTTTCGAGCTTTGCAATTTCAAGACCGGCGCTGTTGTCCATAGCCTGGCGGATGTATGATGTTGAGAGGTCATAGGCTTTGAGCCCCTTCTCAATAACACGCGACAGAGGAGTTCCCTGGTTGTGGCAGTAGTTTATGGCCGACTTTACATCGTTGTCTTTCAGGTTGTCGTGCATACGGTCCATAAAGTAAGGGTTCTTTTTCATTGCCGCGCGGATGGTTGTAAAACGCTCGAAAAAGATATATATGCCCACCACCGAAAGGAGTGCGAGCACCACCATTATCCAACCGCCTTTCACGGCCATATCCCACACATTAATGCTCTCCTGGACAGGCTCGGTGAGTGTCATTAAAGAGTCTTGTGCCAATGCGGCCGAAGCCGCTGTTGCTGTCAAAAAATTCATAGCTTTATATTCATTTATTTTTTAATCAAACAGTTCTGGTAGGCCTCTATTGTCTTTTCCAGGCCCAGATAAAGTGCATCGCACACAAGGGCGTGGCCTATGGAAACCTCATCAACCCACGAAATAACGTCGGTAAAGTATTTCAGGTTTTCGAGGCTCAGGTCGTGACCGGCGTTGAGCCCTATGCCCAACTGCTTCACACGTTTGGCTGTTTCAAGAAAGGGAGCAATGGCCGCCTCGGGGTTTCTGGCATAGTTGTGGGCATAAGGCCCGGTGTAGAGTTCCACACGGTCGGCACCCGCCTGTGCGGCAAATTCGGCCATACGGGGCGAGGCATCGATGAAGATAGAACTTCGTATGCCAGCCGTGCGGAGGTCGTTGAGAATGTCACGCAGGAAATCCTGCTCCTTTTCGGTATCCCAACCGCTGTTCGAGGTTATCTGGTCGGGCTTGTCGGGCACGAGTGTCACCTGCGAGGGGCGCACGCGGAGCACCAGGTCCATAAATTCTTTCGAAGGATACCCTTCGATGTTGAACTCGGTGCGCAGTATTGCCTGCAAAGCAGGGACATCGGCACGGCGTATGTGACGCTCATCGGGGCGCGGATGCACTGTTATGCCGTCGGCACCAAAGGCCTCACAGTCCTTTGCCACCTTCAAAATATCGGGGTTGTTACCGCCACGTGCATTTCTTATAGTGGCAATCTTGTTTATGTTTACACTTAATTTTGTCTTCATATCTTCTTGGCTGCAAGTAAACGCATTATGCGCAGAATAGTATTATTTTCCATTAAAAAAGCAAAATTACTACAAATAATATAATTTAGATAATAATTTATCTTAATTTTGTATTACGAATACAAAAAGAGAGCCGTTATCCACTATAAAGAGAGAGCATTATGAAATTTGCAATATTCGGTAACATACACCAAACGAAAAAGTCGGAAAGCATCGACAGCCTTTTCGACACAATAAAAAGCTACGGCGACAGCTATGCAATAGACCGTCCCTTCTATGATTTCCTGCGCGAGAGCCGCAACCTGGAACTCGCCGATACCGAAATCATCGAGGGCGAAGAGTTCACCGCCGATATGGCAATAAGTTTCGGCGGCGATGGTACACTGCTGCGCACCGCGTCGCGTGTGGGCAACAAGCAGATACCGATATTGGGAATAAACGCCGGCCGACTGGGTTTCCTCACATCGACAGCCAACAACGACATTGAACACGTGATACAACGTGTACACAATGGCGAGTTCTACATTGAGGAGCGCAGCCTCATAGAAGCCACCGCATCGAACGGCGAGATAAACAGCTACCCTGTGGCACTCAACGAGATTGCCATAATGAAACACGCATCATCGTCGATGATAACCCTCGAAGCCACCCTTAACGGCAAAGAGAAGATAATATACCAGGCCGACGGCCTCATTGTTGCCGCTCCGTCGGGCTCCACAGGCTACTCATTGAGCGTGGGTGGCCCCATTATAGCACCCGAAGCCAATGTGATAGTGCTCACCCCCATCGCCCCCCACAGCCTTACAGTGCGCCCCATTGTGCTGAGCGACAGCACCACCATTGAGATTAAGGTAAACAGCCGTAGCCACAACTACCTGATTGCCATTGACGGGCGCAACGAAAGTTGCGACGAGGCAACTGTCATCACCGTGAGAAAGGCCGCCTACAAGCAGCTCATTGTACGCCGCAGGGAACACTCTTTCATTCAGAACCTGCGCGAGAAACTTATGTGGGGAGCCGACCAAAGGGAATAATATAAAAATTGAGGAGCACGTGTGCTCCTCAATTTTTATATTATTCCGCATACAGCGAATTTATGGGGTTATCGTTTGCTACACCATAGGCACGAACCAGCACTATAACCGAGGTTACGGCCGCCACCGCCACCAGTGCAAAAATAAATATCCACGGTGTTATGGGAACAGGGTAGGCAAACCCTTGCAACCAGCCCGATACTATTATATACCCCACCGGCAACGCCACCACAAAACTTGCAAGCACAATCTTCACATATTGCCATACAAACATAAGCAGAATATCATTTACCGATGCACCGTGCACCTTGCGCAAGGCAATCTCGCGGCGGCGGTACTGTGTTTCAAAGAACACCAGCCCAAACACTCCCATAAGCGACAGAGCAATGGATATCAACGAGAAGATGCCCACAACAAAGGCAAAGCCCTCCTCACTCTGATAAGCAGTGGCTATCTGATGTGATAATGCCTCAAATTCGAGCCTCTTGATTGCTTCATCTTCCACACTCTTCCCTGTCAATTGCGCAAAGCACTCTCTTACATACGCATAGAACTCTTCGACAGAGACACCCGGGGCTGCCTTTATATACGGGCAATAAGATGCCGGTTGCTTGGTGCCCATCACTATAAACGCAAACGGAACGGTATTCATACTCAAAGGCCTGAAGTTAAAGTCCTTGCAAAAACCCACAATGGGAGCATCGCCATTCCAGGCACCTACAACATCACCCACTTTAAGGTTATAGGCATCGCGTGCCTTTTCATTGAAGATATAAACTCCGCCGCCGTATTCATCTTCCAAAACAAAATCGCGCCCCTCCACAATTTCAATTCCAAGCATTCTTAAAAACGAGTATGAAACCGGCATCACCTGAAACGATATACTCTCACCTTCGTCGCGCCCCTTGACGTGGCGGCCCCAACCCATACGGTAGTCGCGAATCATATATCCGTCACGGGCAAAAGCAACATCTTCCACCAGCAACGACTGTTTAAGAATACTTTCGAACTCAAGATGCTTGGTATTGATATAAACCACATGCACATTCTCCTTATCGAAACCCATATCATAATTAACCATATAATTGGTCTGATGCTTAATGAACATAGTAACTATTATAAGCACCAATGTTATAAAAAACTGCATAGAGAGCAGCGCATAGCGCAGGCGGCGGCCTGCCACCGTGTTACCGAACGATTTTTTAACCGCAAAGGCTGCCGACACCGATGTTAGGTAGTATATGGGATATATGCTTGTGGCAACAGCCATCAACAGAGCCAATATCACAAATTTAAGCACGGTAGGAAGATTTTCGCTCAAATATATGGGCTTGCGCATAATTTCGTCATAGTTTATTTCGGGAGCCACAAACACTATTATCAATGCCGCAAGCAGCAAAGCAATGGTAACAATACCCAGCGACTCGAACAGCAGACGCAAACGCAACAGCCACAAGGGTGCCCCGAACACCTTTTCCACATTCATACGCCTGACGCGCCCGGGCAGCATCGCCATAAAGAAATTGAAATAGTTCACAAAAGCAATGAGCAGTATTGCCGCAACTATAATAAGCTGGGTATATGACAAATCCTTGTCTATAACAAGGCCCAAAGAGTGTGTATCGGTATCGAAGGCAGCCTCACTTAGCGGGCACAATTCTATTGGCACCACCTTTTTAAGGGAGTCAAGCGAAATTTCCATACCCTCCTGCTGCATAAGGCTGTTGTAGCAATTCTCTATGAAGGCATCTTTCAATTTCTTGTCTTTAAGTTTGTAGAAATAGTTGTAATTGCCGTTTACATTGTCATTTATGAGTTTCTGCGTAGGAGGGTCGGCTATGTAGGACTGCAAGCCTGTGAACCAGCAATTGTCGGGGAAATCCTCGAAAATGGCACAAACGGTGAGCGAGCGGCGCTGATAGACATCGTAAATGACATCGCCCACCCAAAAGCCGTGGGCACGCGCAAACGATTCGCACAATATAATGTTATTGTCTATTTCAAGGTCATCTACATTGCCATCTATAATATTGAAACCCATAACTTTGGGCATTGCGGCATATCCCCAATTCTCCTGTATTGTTATAGTATCCTCGCGCTCCCCCACCGGCACCCTTATGGGCAGCGGGCTGGTTCCGATATACCTTTCCATTTTGCCAAAACCCTCAAGGATATCCTCATTGGCAGAGGCAAAGCGATGTGCCAAATTGGCCGTAACAAGCGCAGTCCTCTCAAAAGGAGCCTCGGGCCCCGCGGTGGGATATTTGCCAAACTGCAAGCGGAATGTACTGTCGGCATCGCGCAGGGTGCTGTTATATGTAAGTTCATTGAACCCCCACAGGAACAGCACGTATGCCGATGCAAAGGCCACGCTCATTCCCAAGATATTCAGCAGCGAGGATACCTTGTAGCGTTTAAGATTGGATATAAAATTCTTTATCATAATCAAGTTCTATAATTTATTGAGATACTTCACTTCGTTCAGTATGAACTCATTATATCTTACTTATAACTTTTCATCTAACGAATCCACCACCTTGCCATCGAAGAGGTTTATTATGCGGCCGGCATACGAGGCATCGCGTAGCGAGTGGGTAACCATTACAATGGTGGTACCCGCCTTGTTGAGCTCGCGCAACAACTCCATAACCTCGATGCCGTTTTTTGAATCGAGGTTACCCGTGGGTTCATCGGCCAATATAAGCCCGGGCTTGTAAACAATTGCACGCGCAATGGCTGCACGCTGCTGCTGGCCACCCGACAGCTGCGCGGGATAGTGGTGCAAGCGGTGCGAAATACCCATACGCTCCACCACCTCGCTCACACGCCTGCGGCGCTCCTTGCCCTTTATTCCCAAATATGTGAGTGGCAAAGCCACGTTCTCTTCCACGGTGAGCTCCTCAATAAGGTTGAAACTCTGGAAAATAAAACCTATCTTGCCACGGCGGTATGCGCTACGCTCCTTTTCGCGCAAGGCAGCAACCTCCTTATCGCCTAAATGGTAGGTGCCTTCTGTGGGAGTATCGAGCAGACCCAAGATATTGAGCAACGTGGATTTTCCACAGCCCGATGGGCCCATAACGGCCACAAACTCGCCCTCTTTAACATCTATTGAAACACCGTCAAGAGCTATCGTCTCCATTAAGTCTGTGCGAAAGACTTTTCTTAAATTTTCAGTTTTCAAGTTCATATTATTCCTGTATTAGTCAATTTACATTTATGTTGCCTCAAAAAAATCATTTAGATATCTCACCTTCGTTCGATATGACAACAATGATGAAATTCGGTAACAATGGCTAAACCTCTATATTGCTATTTTAGTCATTTTCTATTATTATCTCCTCGGCATCACCAATTATATCGTAACCCGCCACTATTACCTTGTCGCCTGCCGAAAGGCCGCTCCTCACCTCGTAGTACATGGGATTCTGCAGCCCCAATTCCAAAGGTACACGCACTGCGCGCCTGCCATCGCTGCATAGTTTGTATATCCACTTACCCGCTGTCTTTACATAAAAATCGCCTTTTGGCAACAACACTGCCGTAGTGGCCGAGCCAAGTTCTATCCTAGTGAGGTAGCTTTTGCCCACACGGGCATTTTGCGGCACAGAATCGGTAAAGAGCATCTCCACGGTAAACGTGCCGTTATTCACCTCGGGTATCACACGGCTCACGAACAAGTTGTATATGTTGCCACCATAATTGACCGTGGCCGCCTGCCCCGTTGTTATGCGGTCTATGTAATATTCACTCACGTTCAGTTGCAGTTTGTAGCTGTCGAGCACCTTTATTTCGCATAGCTCCTCGCCTGCCCCCACCTGCTTGCCCGATGTTACCGACAGATTGCTCAACTGCCCATCGGCTGTTGCAAAAATAATCAAGTCATGCAGTCTTTCGCTGCTGCGCAATAGTTTCTTTTGCTCTGTCGCAAGGTCGGCATCGAGCATCTCGCGGCGTATCACATTCATTGCAGAATCCTGCACAAGGCTTTTCATCTGCAACTCGGCTGCCGTTTTTCTGTAATTGTATTCGTCTTGCGAAACCTCAAGTTCGGCCTTGCTTTTTATTCCCATACGAAACTCCTCGCAATCGAGGTTGTATTGCTTTTCGAGGCGGCGCAGTTCATATGCCGTCTGCAAAGTCTGTTGCTGCAGGGTGAGCGATTTCTGTTCCATCTCAATTATGCGCTCCTTGTAATTGTTTACACTCTTGCGGTAGGTGTCGCGCATATCGTCGATGTTGCGTTCGAGCTCGGAGTTGGCAAGCAGAAGTATGGTATCGCCCTTGCGCACTGCCGCCCCATTGTCGGCCACCACACGCTGCACCATACCGCCCTCTTTTGCATTTATCCTATGTGTTTGAATGGGGTACAGCACTCCATCGCTGTTCACATACTCTATAAAGTCGCCCTCCTGTACCTCGACAACCCGCACCGAAGTTGCCGACACGCGCTGCCTGCTTGGGGAGAGGGCTATAACAAGCATATAGGCCAAAAGCAGGAACAGCACCGCTGCGCCGGCTATGTGAAAACGATATTTCACATACCACGCCTTTTCTTTCAATTGTATATCCATATTTTAATCCTTTACAAGTTCTTCAATAAGACGGTTGCACTCAAAATCGTAGCGGGTGAGGCTGCGCAATGTATAATACAAGTCCCAATAGGTGGCGAGCGATGCCACATAGGCACGGAAGGCGGTATCCTTCTCCTTCATTGCATCGTTCAGATGCAGCACGGTAGAGCGCCCCATTATATATAGCTTACGGGCAACCTCGTAGCGATGTGCGGCAGTGGCCTTTGTACGGCGGGCTATATCCACTCTGCGCCATTGCAGATTGAACTGCTTAACAACCTTTGAGACGCGCTGTTCAAACTCTATCTCGCTGCGGTTTATGTTTGTCTCCACAAGTTTAAGATTGGAACGGGCACGCTCTACCAGCCCGCGCCCCTTGCCCCAATCGAAGATGGGCAGCGAGAAAGAGAGGCTCACATACTGTTCGTCGAGCAGATTATGAAAACTCGTGCGGAACTCCTCGCCTGTTTGAGAGAGACCTACGCGCAGATAAACATCAGCTTTCAGCCCCCTGTCGGCACGGGCTCTTGCAAGGTTGCTCTCCCCCTCTAAACGCTGCAAAAGCAACGACTCCAATTCGGGGTTATTCTCCCTCGCAAGTGCCATCGCATTGCCCACCTCTACGTTTATTTGTGGGATATCCTCATCTACATTCACCTGCATGCGTATTTTCTCTGTTATGTTAAGGTAGCTGCGCAACCTGTCTGTTGCCTCGTCCAAGGATATGCGGGCATTAAGCAGTTCCGTTTCGGCCGACAAGCGGTTTACCTCCAACTGCAGTATTTCATTCTCGGTGATTGTACCTATATTATAGCGTGCAAGAGCGAAATTATAGAGCGTGTCGGCCTCGGCAAAATTACCCTCGGCTATGCTCATGTTGGTTTGTGCGGCGGCAAGCGAAAAGAAATAGGAGGAGGCCTGCGCCGATACAAGTTCCATAGCCTCTGAATAGTTTTTACGCGCAACACGATAGCGCACGGGCTCGGTGCGGCGGCTCCATTTGAGCGAATTGTAGCCAAAAAGACTCTGCTGATAGGTGAGCATAAGCGGCTGCACATTATATGTAGTGGTGTGGCGGCCCAAGAGGTCGAGGCGGCGCACAAAGCTGCTCAATGTGAACGAGCCACCCGTGAGGTGCAGATTCTGCCTTATATTAAGAGTAACATCTGTTTTAAGATTATTGTATTTAACGTAACTCTCACTGCCATCGGGCAGGGTTACATAATCGGTTGTTTTGTTGAAATAGGGCGACGAGGTAAGCGTTACCTGTGGCAGATAGTCGGCACGATAAGAGCGGTAGTTCCACAGAGCCGAATTATATGCATGGCGGGCAGACACCGCATCGGGCGACTGCGTGCGAGCAATATCCACAACCTCGCGCAAAGTATATACACGCAAGCTATCCTGTGCCACAAGCGCGGACACCGACAAGGCAAGCATCATTGCAAGCAGTAATCTTGTGTAGATTGAATAATGTGTGTTCATACCTCTGTTGTTTGCCGGCAAAAGTATGCGACGGAATATACCACCGCAACACCTTTTTAAGAAAACCGATTACACAGAACCAAAAATGTCCACTTTTTTGACAAAATATGTTGCGAACGGCTATAAAAAACCATATTACAAAAGAAATAGGCTATATTTGCAACACTATGATAGATGCCAAGATAATAATAGTAGATGACAACAAAGCTGTGCTACAAGCGCTGCACACAGTTTTAAGCAAAGAGATAAGGATGGTTGTTGCCGTTGTCAACCCCGACTTGCTCCCTGCACTCGTGGCAAAGGAGGATGTAGATGCCATTCTGTTGGACATGAACTTCGGCAGTGGGAAGCTCAACGGCAACGATGGGCTCTTTTGGCTTAAACGCATAAAAAAGGAGAGCGCTTTAAGCAACCCGCCATCGGTGGTGCTCATAACTGCATTTGGCGAGATAGAACTCGCAGTGCAGGCTCTAAAAGAGGGAGCCGACGATTTTGTTCAGAAACCATGGAACAACAAACGACTTGTAGAGATAATGAGCGATGTCATAGCCAAACGCCGGCAGGCCATGAGCCCCGCAAGTAACGCCAAAGAAGAACGATACATTGCAGGGCCACTCATACATTCATTGGTGCAACGCCACGCCATCACATACACAAAACCCGTACCCATAATTAGCGAGAGCGCGATGAATGAACTTATGGCCATAGCCGCCGAAGGCGATATAAGCCTATTGGAGGACACCATAGAACGCACAATTTTATGGTGCGACAAAGACACTTGGGAGGCTCTTGACATAACAAGAGGACGAGTACACACCCAGAACGCAATAACAATAGAGGAAATCGAAAAGAGACTTATTCGCTCCACACTTAAAGCCACGGGGCACAACCTTGTAATAACTGCGCAAATGCTTGGAATAAGCCGCCAAACCCTCTACAACAAGATGAAACGCTATGAACTATATTAACAAGTATTATACCATAATGTGGGCAACCGCTGTTCTGCTATTGCTTGCCGGCTGCATGGCGGCAACAGCCTTTCACATAAACAACAGCGACTACCGCCTCAGCATAGTTGCATATATTACTATGGGTGCAGCCCTGCTGCTCATTATAAGACTGATACGCTATCCTATAAAAATGGCACACCATTTTATGGATTGTATATCGGCCAAAGAGCACAACACCTATTTTATTAGGAATAACGACCTTTTGATAGGAGGATTGAGCGAGAAGATGAACTACACACTGCAAAAATGCAGCCACGAACGCGAAAGGCTCGAGAGAACGGTTGTCTACAATGAACGCATAATGAGAGTAATGTCGCACGAACTGCGCAACTCGCTTGCTCCAATAATATCACTGTCGGAGCACTGCGATAACAGAGAGGAAAGCACAGCTAAAAACATGCAGGTAATCCACAATCAGGCAACAGCTGTGAACGATTTTGTGAACGCATTTCACCGCCTGTCCAATATACCGGCACCCAAAATAGCTGATGTAAATATCAGTGCGCTGTTCAAGAGACTCGCCCACCTGTTATGCGACGAAAAGGGAAAGTGCAGCCTGCAATTCACAGCACCACAAGAACTTGTAATAAAGGCCGATGCCAACCAACTTATTTTGGTACTTGTGAACCTGCTGCACAATAGTTTCCACGCGCTCCATGGGCAGCAGAATGGCAAGATTGAGATACTCGCCTCATCGTCAGAGGGAAAGGGATACATTACCGTTAAAGACAACGGCCCCGGAATTGCCGAGGAGCACATAGAGCATATATTCGAGCCTTTCTACTCTACCAAAACAGGCGGTACAGGTATAGGGTTACCACTCTCGCGGCAAATAATGTTCCTGCACGGTGGAGATTTGAAAGTTCTCTCAACCCGCGCAGGAAACACAATATTTATTCTGCAATTTTAAGACACTATGCCCAACCCTTGCGCACAACCCAACGATACACGATGGGAATTACATACACATTGAGGAAGGTGGATGACAGAAGGCCACCAAGCACCACCACAGCCATTGGGCTCTGTATTTCGTTACCGCTCTTGTCGCCCGCGATAATCATAGGAATGAGGGCGAGTGCCGAAGTGAAGGCAGTCATAAGAATGGGAGTAAGACGGTCACTTGAACCCGCGATAACAGCCTCATCGAGCCCCATACCATCTGCACGCAGATGCTGGTAACGCGACACAAGCAGAATTCCGTTTCGGGTGGCAATTCCGAAGAGCGTTATAAGACCTATTATTGCCGGTATACTCATAACGCCCGATGATACATAGGTGGCCACAATACCGCCAATGAGTGCGAGCGGCAGATTTATAAGCACCGTGAGCGAGAGCGTGGTACTCTTGAACTCGCCATAAAGCAGCACGAACACCACAAGCACGGCAACCGCCGTTGTGAGCCACAGGGTGCGCGATGCCGACGCAGCACTCTCGAACTGCCCTCCATACTCCAAGCGATAACCCTCTTCGAGCGACAACTCCTTTTCGAGATATTTTTCAATGCGCTCCACTGTGCCTGCAATATCACCGCCGGTGATATTTGCCGACACCACCACCTTGCGCTGCACATTCTCGCGGCTTATGCTGCCCGGGCCGCCCACCGACACCACATCGGCCACCTCGGTGAGTGCCACCTTCCCTTGCGGGGCATCTATGAGCGCGTTTTTCACCCCGTCGATGCTTTCGGTGTAATCCTTGTCGAGACGGATTATGAGGTCGAACGAGCGTTCCTGTTCATATACGGCACCAACCTTCTTGCCGGGAAAAGCCGACTCGACAAAGGCATTGAACTGCGCCATTGTAATTCCGTAATGCGCCAGCTTGTCGCGGCGGGCACGCACTTGCAACTGCGGAGTCTCCACCTGTTGTTCCACGTTCACGTCAACCACCTGGGGAAAGGCTGCGAGCAACGATTTTATCTTTGTTCCCACACGGAACATCTTGCCCAGGTCGGGGCCGAAGATTTTTATCGCCAGGTCGGCCTGCGTGCCCGACACCATATGGTCTATGCGGTGCTCCAATGGCTGCCCCACCGATGTCACCACCCCCGGAACCATTGCCAAGCGCGAGCGTACATCGTGCAAAAATTCAGCCTTGCTGCGTGAGCCAAGCTCGAAGTTTACATCAATTTCGGCACCGTTCGATGTCTGCGAGTGCTCGTCGAGCTCGCCACGGCCGGTGCGGCGTGCCGTGCTCACCACTTCGGGTATCTGCAACAGCTCGCTCTCGATGAGAGCGCCTATGCGGTTCGACTCTTCGAGCGACACACCGGGGCGTGAAACCGCGGCTATGGTAAGTGCCTTTTCGTTGAATTCTGGGAGGAAACTGCGCCCCATACCCGCAAAGAGCAGCAACGACACCGCAAAGAGTACAAGAAGCGAAACCACAATGCCTTTCGAATGCCTCACTGCCCAGTGGAGCGATTGTGTGTAGCGCACAAGCAAGCGGCTCTCCACCCAGTTTTTTCTTTCGGCCTTGCGCAGATAGCCCTCGCCCGAAAGCATAACCTTGCACAAGAGCGGAGTAACGGTCATTGCCACCAGCAACGACATTGCAAGTGCCACAAGATAGGCCACACCCAGGGGTTTGAGCATACGCCCTTCGAGGCCGCTCAAAAAGAAGAGCGGCATAAAGGTAACCATTATTATGAGCGTAGCGTGTATTATCGATGCGCGTATCTCTGACGAGGCCTCGAACACCACATCGAACACCGGGCGACGCTCCTCACTCGGCAGACGGCTGTTCTCGCGCAGACGCTTATAGACATTCTCCACATCGATTATGGCATCATCGACAAGCGAGCCTATGGCGATACACATACCTCCCAAAGTCATCGTATTTATATCCATACCAAGCAGGTGCAGCACTATAACCGTGCCAAGCAACGAGAGAGGAATTGCGAGTATCGATATTACCGTGGTGCGGAAACTTGCAAGGAAGATGAAGAGCACCAGGACAACGCACACGGCACCCTCGACGAGCGACTGCCCCACATTGTTTACCGACGACTGGATGTAGTCGGCCTGACGGAATATCTTTGTATCGAGCGACACATCGGCAGGAAGCGAGCGCGCTATGCTTTCGAGGTTGCGTTCTATGTTGCGGGTTACGTCGAGTGTGTTTATGCCCGGCTGTTTCGATATCGACAGTATTATCGACGGTTCGCCGTTCTGCGCTGCATAGCCCTTGCGCACAGCAGGGGCAATAACCACTTCGGCAACATCGGCTACGCGCACAGGAGCATCGCCGTTCATCTTCACGAGTGTGTTGCCAAGCTCCTCTATGTTGTTGGTGCGCCCCATTCCGCGCAGATTATATTCATTGCCATAGTCGCGCACAACACCGGCACCCACATTCACGCTCATTGCACTCACAGCCTCTTCGAGTTCGGCCATTGTTACGCCGTACATACCCATCTTCACAGGAGAGGCAAGCACCTGATACTGTTTATAGTCACCACCTATTATGGTTACTTGCGACACGCCACCCGTAGCAAGGATTGCCGGTTTCACCACCCACTCGGCAAGAGTGCGCAGCTCCATCATCGAAGTGCTGTCGGCCTGCATACCGATGAACATTATTTCGCCCATCACGCTCGACTGCGGAGCAAGCACCGGCACAATACCGTCAGGCAACAGCCCTGCAAGCAGGCTCATCTTCTCGCTTATCACCTGGCGGGCCTTGTAGATGTCCATATCCCAGTCAAATTCCACCCACACGAACGAAAAGCCCTGCGACGACGAGGAGCGCACACGGCGTACGCTTGTCGCACCGTTCACAGCTGTTTCAATGGGGAAGGTCACAAGCCTCTCAATCTCTTCGGGAGCCATATCGGCAGCATCGGTGAGAATAACCACGGTGGGCATTGTGAGGTCGGGGAAGACATCGACCTCGATGTTACGGGCCGAATAGACACCGCCAATAACCACAAGCACCACTGCCAGCAACACCAGCAGTTTGTTGTTGAGAGAGAATTTTATTATACTGTTCAGCATAGCGGTAACCTTTTAGTGAACGTGACCTGCGTGAGGGTCGAGCGCAGCAGCACCCTGTGACAGTTTGAGCGACACGCCACCCTTTGTAACCACTCTCTCGCCCTCGTGGAGGCCTGCAAGCAGCTGCACATACGCTCCATCGGTGGCACCGGGGACAACCTGTCGCTTTTCGAACGACACGGGGGTGTGCTGCACAAAGACAAAGAAGTTGCCCATCTCCTCGACAAGCGCACCGCGCGGAACGGCAACACGCTCCACGCCCTGCATCTGCGATGATATATAAAGGGTAACCACGCTGCCGGGCACCACATCGCCAATGTGTTTCGCGGTAACCGTTACAGGCAGCATCGCACAACCGTTGGCAGCAGTTCCCGCAGTGAGCCTGGCATCTATTTCATCCATTGTGCACACCCTGCCACAAGGCAACTCGATATTTACAGCCGACACATTTTTGAGCAGCTGCGCATAGCGCACAGGCAGTTCGGCCGAAATGTTCATTGCACCGTCGCGCTGTATCACAGCAAGCGGTGTACCCGCCTGGACATAGTCGCCGTTTGCCACAAGCAACTCCTGGACATAACCGTTTATGGAGGATTTTATAGCCGATTTGCCCGATGAAAAGGAGCTTTTCATACTGCGATACCTTGCCTCGGCCTGTGCAAAGGCCGCTTCGGCAGCCTCGTAGTCGCGCTTCGACACAATGTTACCCTTGTAAAGCTCGCTCTTGCGCTCAAAGTCACTCTTTGCCACGTTGTAGTTGCTTTCGGCCTCGGCGAACTTCACTGCCACATCGTTATCGGTAACATTGCCGCCGTCGAGAAGGAAAAGCGGCTCGCCGCCCTTCACAGCCTTGCCGGCAACCACATTGCCTGCGAACTGCACCTTGCCGGCGGTTGCAGCAACAAGAGTGGTAAAGTTATCAGGGGTGGCTGTTACGCGCGCTGCCACCTTCACAGCCCCGTTGAAAGAGCTTTTTGTGGCAACGGCCGTGGCAAAATCAATTTTCCAGCTCTGCTCCTTTGAAAAGGATATGTTGTTTTCGTGACTGTGGGCAGCCTCGCCTGCGTGAGCGTGGGAATGTTCATCGTGAGAATGAGCGTGCCCGGCATCAGCGTGCGGGTGCTCCCCGTGGTGCTCCTCCTTGTGGGCAGTGTGATGGCCGTGGGAATGCTCCCCACCCTCTATGTGAACGTGTACGGGCAATTGCTCACCGCCGACCTCGAAGATGAGGTTGCCCACCGCCGCCTCTTTGGGCGACAAGGCAAACCTGTACACACCCTTGTGCGCAGGCTCCACCATAAACGACTCGCGGTTACCGCCCGCATCGAGCGAAACCTTTACCGCACCGCCCGCATAGGGCTTGAACGACGGGAGTTCGGTTACATAGGCTGTCACCGAGGCTTTGTGCCCCGCAACAAGTTCATCGTACTGCACAAACAACTCCACCGATGGACTGTATTTTGTCGCGCTCAACACAGGATGTTCGTGTGAATGGGCCTCTTCGCCCTTGTGAACGTGCCCGCAGGCACAAATGACAACCGCCGCGATTGCCGCAAGGAATATGTTCTTCATAATAACTTATTACTTTCGCAATTTACACCGCGAAAGTAATATTTATTTTCTGCAAACGGGTTGCAAGGATGTGGGGAGAGTATTTCAAATTAGGTAATAATATAGAGATAACTCTACCACCGACAAAAACAAACGCGCAGTGTAGGGGCAGACCGATGCACCCCTACGGCAATCCCTATTAAGGGCACTATAACAAATAAATCCCGGCAGAACCGGGATTTATGGGTTGTTTATGGGCAAACAGGGCGCACCGTGAGGCCGCCGTCGCGGTAGTCGATGAGCCACTCGCAGCCGCCGCTGCCGAAGACCAAGCTGTAAGCGCAGTTGCTGCTACCGCTATCCAACGAACTCGACCAATAGTAGCCGTTGGAGCCCCGGCTGTTGACTTCCGTACCGTTGCGGTAGCCCGCAGCGGGCAGGAAGATGCTGTTGCCGTTGGGGCCGGTTGCGCGGTAACCGTCAACGCCGTTAAGGGTGGTCCATTGCCAGGTGCAGTTGTTGCGTAATTCGTCTTGCTCGGCTCTTGTGGGCATTCGCCAAGAGCCGCCACATTTAACGGTGGCTACATCGTCACTTGCTTCAAGGGTGGTTTTGTTGTCCACGGTGACATGATTGCTGATTGTGCAGTATTTGGTCATTGAAGAAGGAAAAGAAGTGCCGTTACAATATTTATAGGTATCCCAAGAGTAGTCGCTTTTTTCCTCGGTTTCACCCCAAGCATAATAACCGCCGTACTCTTCGGGAGCGGTGGCACCCACATTGCACGAGGCCCATTTAACAGAGAGACCAAGGTCAACTGCGTGAACGTGATTTTCATTATCGCACACACCTTCTGCTTCTGTTTTTATTGTCAGCGTTTCTTCATCTATCGCTTTGCCATTTTTGTCAACTATGCTTGCTGTGAGTTTACTCTCTTTTTCTTTTGCTGCGCGAGTGGCGGTGGGTTGCGGTGTCCACTCTACGGAAACCTTTCCGTTTATATCGGCTATGGCAACAGGGGTGTTAAGTTCGCCACACTCTGCTTCAAAATTAACGAGTGCAGCCGGGCAGGGGTAACACTTTTTGTTTACAGGGCAATAGGACTCAATAAGAAATTCGGCTGTTACAGCCTTGCCCTTCTCCACTTTTATTCCATCCTCGGGCGATAACTTTGTTATGCGGTTAGGAGATGTAAAAAGCAGGTTATCAGTGATATTCATCACACTCGACCTCCATACTTCTTTATCAAACATTCCAAAATCGAGTTTAAGCCCCATACGAAGGTCAAGGCCGCTGAATAGTTCATTCTTCCAGCCTATATGGTTTTTACCGTCGGTAGATACACGCAGGCCTGCTTCTATTTCGTCTTTTAAATAAGGGCGTGGTTCGAACCAGGGACCTATGAACTTATATATACCAATCTCCACTTGTGGATAGTATGATACCTTTGCCATTGCCGATGCTTGTGCTTCGAGTGTGGGGTGGTACACGTCGAAAATAGGAGTAATCGACTTATGTTGTACAACTCCATCGTCGGGTGTCCAATCGAGGCCTATGCTCATTTCGTTACCAAACTTAACGCCGGCGGTAATGTCGACATTGCCTTCCGCCTCAAAAGAGTGTTGTTTACCCAAGTGGGTGTATGTGAGGATTACCACGGGAACTCCGCCAACGAGGAAACGGACTACACCGGTTGGCAGTACATTGTATTTTATTATTTCGTCTCCTTTTTGCGAGAATGCTCCTTTAAGATTATAGTGGAGTTTCATATCTGCACCAACTTCGCCTTTCACTCTGTAACCAAATTTGTTAAGGTCGCCAATGGGAAACTTTTTGCCTATAATCTCTTTCTTTCCGAAGCCAAAAGTAAATTCACCGTTAAGTTCGGCGTTAAAAGAGCATTCCTCCCAATAAACTCTGCCGGCTGAACTATTGTATATATTTTCACCATTAAAATTGAGATTACAACTCCAAAGTTCTTTTTCATAGGTATATTCTGCACGAGTGCCGTACTCTTCGTGATAAATTCCCTCGCTGTCGATGTAGCCGCTTGCCACGGGAGTGATGATGCGTGTGCCGTCGGCTGCACGGGTGGGCGAATAAGGGTCGGTAACAAGAGTGAAGGTTATATCGCGGAAAAGGTCGGCCATATTACCTTGCATGGTAGTCATTTTCACCACATTGCCATCTATCTCCACACTCTCTACTACGCGAATGTCATAGCCAAACTCGGCGGGGAGCACTATTGCGTTCTGCTCACCCACTGCGGGAATATCTCCGGCAGGATAGGTTACGGATAGATCGCCATTTTGCTCATTGTAGGAGTATTCAACATCGCTGTCATCGAATTTCATATCGATGTAGTTTGTTTCTATTGTTCCATATTGTGTAACGGTTATTGTGGTTGCTATTCCTCCGCTATTAACAATGAGTGTGGCTGTGCGGTCGTCGGGAGTAGCATTTTCCCCGCAAACTATTGTTACCTTATCGTCACTATTTCCACTTGCCGGGGTGACGGTGAGCCACTCGGGAATTTCGTCTATTTCCCAATCGCCAGGCGATGTTATTGTCAGTATCTCCGACCCGCCTGCGCCTTCGAACGCAAGGCTGCTTGTGGGGGTTATCTGTATTGTTTCGCCGTCGATAGATGGCATTGACAAACTTTCTTCTTCGCCACCGCTACTGCAAGAGGTGAATACAACAAGGAGGGCAAGAAGAAAGAAGCAAATCTTTTTCATAGCTTTATGTTCTATTTATTGGTTAATATCTTGCTCACTAATGCACACAACGCGCTGCCCACTCTTTGTCGACATAATTTTCGAGAAGCGTGCAGGCGTGGGCACTGAAACGTAGCCCGTAACGCATAATTTTGTCCCACTCATCACGTGATAATGCCGGCACATTGCCGTGCCCTATACCTCCGCGCCACAAACCATAAACCACGCCGGCATTGAAGTTGTCGCCGGCACCCACGGTGCTGCGTACCTGCACCTGCTCCACAGGGTATTGTGCCGTGAACGATGGGGTAAAGAGGGTTACAGGGCCGCTGCCGGCAGTGAAAATGAAATTCTTGCAGTGCGGGGCTATGTGCGATGTGTATATTTCGGCACCGTCGGCAGTGTCGAAGAGGTAGCGGAAGTCGTCGGCCGAACCGCGCACAATGGTTGCGAGTTCCATATTCTCGATGATTGCGGGCAAAAGTGCCTCGCGCTCGTGTATGTGGTTACGGCGAAAGTTTATGTCGTAATATATGGTTGCACCCTGCTCGCGTGCCTTTTGCAGAAAGGGTTTTACCTTGCTGCGCAGCACGGGGTTCAGCACAAAGTAGGAGCCGCAAAGCACAATGTCGTCTTTCGTGAGTGTGGGGAACTCCACCGCAAGGCGGTTGGCGGGATAGTCCTTGTAGAAGATGTAGTCGGCATCGCCCTGCTCATTGAGGAACGCAAGGGATAGGGGCGACTTGCCGTCGGCAAAACAGCAAATGGCTGTGGTGTCGACACCGCTGTCGCGCAGGTGCTCCACAATTATTTCGCCCACACGGTCGTTGCCCACCTCGCTTATGAAGGCGGCGGGAACGCCCACACGCCCCAGCGACACTATGCTGTTATAGACCGAACCGCCGGGTACTGCACCCACCGGAGCATTCTCCTTAAACAGAATATCGAACACCGTTTCGCCTATGCCAAAAACCTTTCCCATAATACCCTCCTATGCTTCTTCTATTATTCTTTTGACTTCTTCAATATCACCTGCCACCACAAGAAAATCGTCGAGATTTCCGCGCACGAAGGCACTCTGCGACATCTGCCGCAACACGCCCAGGAGCGGTTCCCAAAAGCCGTTTGCATTATAGAGAACCACGCGCTTGCTGTGGTAGCCAATGGTGGCCGCCGCCATTGTGTGGAACACCTCGTCGAGCGTGCCTATGCCACCCGGCAGGGCCACAAGCACATCGCTGCGCTGCACCATAATGTCCTTGCGCTCGCTCAAATTGCGGGTGTGTACCTTTTCGTCGAGCAGTGCGCTCACACGGTTACGCTCTTCGAGCACAAGGGGCACAACACCCACTACGCGGGCACCGGCCTCCTTTGCAGCCGCTGCCGTTGTTTCCATAAGCCCGGCACGGGCACCGCCATACACAAGTTCGCAACCCATTTCTCCAATGAGAGTGCCCACCTCGCGTGCGGCCTGCACATAACAGGGAGCAACAGCGTCGGATGCGGCACAGAAAACAGCTATACTTTTCATAAAAATCACATTATTTGGCTAATATAGCTATTTTTTCTTTTTTAAGAAGGAAAGAACACAAAGTAATATTTATTTGACTTATTTTTGCCACGATGAAAAAGGCATTGACCATAATTACACTGCTGTTGTTCCACTGCGCACTGCCCTGCGTGGCACAAAAAAGGATTAGCATAGACGGGAGCGAAAAATGGATGGTGGGAGTGAGCGACTACGACGGCGAGAAAATCCCTCACATAACACTGCCCACCTATTATGCCTATGCTCCGCTCATTTTCAAGAACAACAGGCAGCAAAGATATTACGACCGTCTGGTGAGGGATGTGAAAAAGACCATTCCGCTTGCGATTGAGATACGCGACATTATACACCGCACCGAAGCGCACCTTGCCACCCTGCCCGACAAGAAGGCGCGCAACCGCTACCTCGACGAGAAGGAAAAGGAGCTGAAAGATATATACACCCCAAGAATGAAGAGGCTCACCCTGCGACAGGGCAAGCTTCTCATAAAACTCATCGACCGCGAGTGCGACCAGAACGCCTACCAGCTCATAAAACTCTTTATGGGAACATTCAAGGCTGTGTTCTACCAGTCTTTTGCATCGCTCTTCGGTGCAAGCCTTAAAAAGACATACGACCCCACAGGCGAGGATTTCCTCATTGAACGCGTGGTTATCCTTGTGGTCAATGGGCAGTTATAATAAATTAAGAAAAATATAGCAGTTAGCCAGGGTTCTTTATGTCAATGTCATCCCGACAGAGCAAAGCGACGAGGGATCTCTCGCATAAGGTTCGAGATGACA
This sequence comes from Bacteroidales bacterium, assembly GCA_015060885.1. Lineage (GTDB taxonomy): Bacteria > Bacteroidota > Bacteroidia > Bacteroidales > Bacteroidaceae > HGM04593. Next base: position 30,739 of record SUXO01000011.1, on the reverse strand, counting down.
AAGACGCGAAAAAACATTTATGGTGCAACACCTATATTATTACACCCAACCAAGTTTCTTGGCAAACTCCCAAATTACCATACCGGCAGTCACCGATACGTTGAGCGAATGTTTTGTTCCGAATTGCGGTATCTCTATTGCTCCGTCGCTTGCATCGACCACCTGTTGCTGAACACCCTTCACCTCGTTGCCCATAATAACGGCATAGCGACGGCCGGGAAGGGTTGAAAATTCTTGCAGGGCAATGCTCCCCTCGCACTGCTCTATCGAATAGACATCGTATCCCTCGCTCTTCAAGAGAGCGACAGCCTCCATTGTGTCGGCAAAGTGCTGCCAGGGCACAACATCCTCGGCACCAAGCGCGGTCTTGTGGATTTCGGCAGCAGGGGGAGTTGCCGTTATGCCGCACAACAATATGCGTTCCACACGAAAGGCATCGCTTGTGCGGAACACCGAGCCCACATTATGCAAGCTGCGTACATTGTCGAGCACCACGGTAAGGGGGAGCTTGGAGGAGGCGCGAAATTCTTCGCGCCCCATACGCCCCATTTCCGTTACTAATTTCTTTTTCACCGGCTGCGACTGTTTTTATGCAAATTTACTCCAATCGGTGAGGCGCATATCGCCCTCACGCTCAAATGTGGCGTGCATACCGAGAGCCGCTGCGATGTTATGCGAAACGTGCCCCTTCTTCGATATTTTGAGATAGTCCCACAGGAGCTGCTTGTAAGCAGGGTGGGCACACTTTTCAATGAGGAGCTGTGCACGCTCGTCGGGTCCCTTGCCACGCAGGTCGGCAACACCCCACTCGGTAGCCACAATGCGTACATCGTGTTCGGTGTGGTCGGCGTGTGTAACCATAGGAACAATGGAACTTATCTGGCCGCCCTTCTGTGTCGAGGGGCAGGTGAAGATCGATATGTATGCGTTGCGTGCGAAGTCGCCCGAACCACCGATACCGTTCATAAGGCGTGTACCGCATATATGTGAAGAGTTCACGCAGCCGTAGAGGTCAACTTCAATGGCTGTATTCATTGCGATGATACCCAGACGGCGTATTATTTCGGGGTGGTTCGATATCTCCGAAGGACGAAGTATGAGCTTGTCGCGGAAGAAGTCGAAGTTGTCGTAAACGTGTGAAAGGCACTCCTGCGAGAGCGAGAGCGAACAGGTACTGCCCGCCTTTACCTTGCCAAGCTCCATAAGTTTTATGACAGAGTCCTGCAACACTTCGGAGTAGAGGTAGAGAGGAGGTATCTCTGTGGCATTTTCAAGCCCTTTGAGCACGGCGTTGGCCACGTTGCCGATACCGCTCTGTATGGGCAGGCCGCTTGCGGGGATAATGCCGCGCTTCATATCGCTTATGATGAAGTCGACAACATTCTCGCCAATCTTGCGTGTAACGTCGTCGAGCTCCTTAAAGAGCACCACCTCGTTGGGCATATTCACCTCGACTATACCTATTACCTTCTTGGGGTCCACTTGTACATATGGCTTGCCCACACGGTCATCGGCCTTGTAGATGGGAATTTCGGTGCGGCAGGGAGGGTCGGCCGGTTCATATACGTCGTGCAGGCCTATCGTGTGGTGATAGGTGTTGCGCTCTATTATTATTTTGTCGGCAAGGTTGGCCACTGTCTGGCCAATACCGCCTGCTGTTGTAAGGTAGACTTTACCGTCGGGGGTAATGTCGACAGCTTCCAGAATTGCCACGTTCACCTTGCCCATATAGCCATATCGGAGGTCCTGTGCCATCATAGAGAGGTGCAGGTCGGTGTAAGTCAGCTCCTTGTTGTTCACAGCATTGCGCACTGTGGGGTTCGAAAGGAAGGGAGCGCGGAAACGTATCGCATTGGCACGGGTGAGCATGCCGTCGATGGCATCGCCTGTCGATGCTCCCGAATAGAGGTCAATTTTGAATGGTTTGCCGGCAGCGTGTGCCTCTTCGGCACGTTTTGCCACTTCGGGCAACACGGTCTTGGGAGTTCCCGAAAGGGTGAAACCGCTTATACCCACACCATCTCCGTCGTTAATGTAGCAGGCTGCCTCCTGGGCAGTTATAATAGGATAGTTCATATCGGTATGTGTTTGTGTTTATGTTATCAGTTATATTTTCTGTTAAAAATCTCGGAATATATTATCGCTTTCTTTATGTCCGATTTATCTTTCAAGGCATACAGGTTCTCGCTCTTCTCCTCAACCACAGGGGCCTCAACGGGTTTTACATCACGCTTCGACATTGTTTCGTGCTTGGAAACCGGCTGCGGTTGCCTTCTTGCAGCCTGCACTCTTGTTACAACCGGCTCCACTTTCATCACAGGCTCGCCAGGTTCCTCGTATACCACAATGGTGGGGAAAGCCTCGCCTACATAACCGCGTGGCTTGTTCGCCTTGGTTGTGGGATGAGGCTCATCGATACTAAATATAAACTTTAATGTAAAGACGATGGCTCCGGCCAATATCAGAATAAATATATCCATACTCTACTTATTGAAAAAATCCTTGAATATTTCGTCGAACATCTCTCCGCGGGTGAGGCGACCGTCTTTGAGGCACACCACTTCGACACGTGCCTTTACAACAAGTTTATTGTTGGCAAGGTTGTGTATATCCTGTATGAAAACGAGCTTTGCACCCTCGCGCACCATATTCACACCCACAACAAAGTCGTCGCCGCCGCGCAAGGGATGTTTGTATTCAATGGTTATTTTAGACACCATAGGGTCGACACCGGCATCGTGCAAAGCCGACATACTGCCTCCACGGGTTTTCAGGAATTCGTGACGCGCGTGTTCCAGGTAGTGCTGATAATTGGAATTGTTCACTACTCCCTGGAAGTCGAGTTCATAATCGCGTACACTCATCGTGTATGTGAAAGCATAGTCATTCATATTCTTAACTTTTTAAAATTATGCTTGCAAAAGGCAACCTATGTGTCATACTGAACCTTGTGTGAGGAATCTGAAAGCGATACAGGGATATCTCACATTCGTTCGATATGACATAAATGCCGAATTCATATATTACGCAGTTTGCAAATATAATTAAAAATTGTCGTTATTGGCGACATTTTGATTGTTATTGAACGAAATAGCGTTAAAAAATATCTTTTTTGGCCCTGAAAACCGATAATTTAAGTACTTTTGCAACAAAGCAAAAGATTGTGCGGAAATCGTAAAAACATCGGTTTCCGCAAAGTTGCTATGTAGCAATATATGAATTCTATGACAACAGAAGAGATAATACAACTATATTCATCGCATCCCGGAGTGGAAGCTCTGTTGCGTTTGCGCGAAGAGGGGGGCAAGAAACGCGCTCTCCTCGAAGGGCTCACAGGCAGCGCGGCCGCAATGGTTATGTGCGGCCTGAAACAACGCGCTCCCGAACAGACTTTTCTTGTGGTGATGAACGATGCCGACGAAGCCGGCTATTTCTACCACGACATTGTGCAGATGTGCGGCGAGGGCAACACTCTCTTTTTCCCGTCGTCGTTCCGCCGCGCCTTGAAGTATGGGCAGGAAGATGATGCCAACCGCATACTGCGCACCGAAGTTATGAGCCGCCTCACAGGCCGCAAGCGTGGCGAGGGGCTTACCATTGTCACACACCCCGACGCACTCGCCGAAAAGGTGGCATCGCAGAGCGACCTCGAAAAGAAGACTCTTAACATTGCCACGGGCGATGTCATTGAGCGCGACAATATAGAAAAGAAACTCACCGGGCTTGGTTTCAAGGAGGTCACATATGTTTACGAACCGGGAGAATTTGCCGTGCGAGGCAGCATTATAGATATATTCTCATTCTCGTCGGAGTGCCCTTACCGCATCGACTTCTTCGGCAGCGAGGTGGAGAGCATAAGAACATTTGAGGTGGAAACCCAACTGTCGCGTGAACGGTGCGAAGAGGCCGCCATCGTACCCAAGATTACGGGCAACGAGAGCGTGGCAATAACCGGTTTCCTGCCCAAAAACGCCATACTCGTTACCAAAGACATAGAGTTTGTAAAGGGTTGCATCGACAAGCTGAACAATGAGGGCTTTTCGTTGCAGGCCAAGCTATCGGAAAGTGAACTGCCCGAACTGCCGCAACTGATGACCGCCGACGAGCTCGACCGTTATGCTCACAGCGTTAAGCACTGGGAGATGCGTTCCGCCGCCAATGCCACAGGCACAAAGGTAAAGTTCGAAACATCGCCCCAACCGCTGTTCCACAAGGATTTCGACCTTGTGAGCAGCACCCTGAGCGACTATATTAAAAAAGGATACAGGCTGATGCTGCTCACCGACGACCTGCACCAGGCCGAGCGATTGAAAGCTATCTTCGAAGAGAGAGGCGACGACATTCCATTTACCCCCGTGGAGAACACCATACACGAAGGATTCTGCGACAACACCCTGCGTGTGGCACTCTTCACCGATCACCAGCTGTTCGGCCGTTTCCACAATTTCCGCCTGCGCAGCGAAAGAGCCCGCAGCGGCAAAGTGGCACTCACGCTTAAAGAACTTAAAGAGTTCGGCACGGGCGACTACATTGTTCACATAGACCACGGAATAGGCCGTTTCGGCGGCCTTGTGCGCATACCCACAGGCAACGGCGTTCAAGAGGCTATAAAGCTCATATACAAGAACGACGATGTGGTTTTTGTATCCATACACAACCTGCACAAGATATCGAAATATCGTGGGAAGGAGGGCGACGCACCCACGGTGAGCAAGCTAGGCACGGGAGCGTGGGAGCGTATGAAGGAGCGCACAAAGAAGAAGATAAAGGACATTGCACGCGACCTCATAAAGCTCTATTCGCAACGCTACAAGGAGAAAGGGTTTGCCTTCTCGCCCGACAGCTACCTGCAAACCGAATTGGAGGCAAGTTTCATTTACGAGGACACCCCCGACCAACTGAAAGCGACCAATGAGGTCAAGAAGGATATGGAGCGTGGCCGCCCAATGGACCGACTAATTTGCGGCGATGTGGGGTTCGGCAAGACCGAGGTTGCAATAAGAGCCGCCTTCAAGGCTGCAACCGACGGCAAGCAGGTTGCCGTGCTTGTGCCCACCACCGTGCTTGCCTACCAGCACTATCTCACATTCAAGGAGCGATTGAAGGAGTTCCCCTGCAACGTGCAGTATTTGAGCCGTGCCCGCAGCGGCGCAACCGCCAAGAAGGTGTTGCAGGATATTAAAGAGGGCAAGGTGGATATTGTTATTGGCACACACCGCCTCACAGGCAAGGATGTAGAGTTCAAGGACTTGGGGCTGCTTATCATTGACGAGGAGCAGAAGTTCGGTGTTGCTGTGAAAGAGAAACTGCGACAGTTCAAGGTGAATGTCGACACACTCACAATGACAGCCACACCCATTCCGCGCACACTGCAATTCTCCATTATGGGGGCACGCGACCTCTCAATGATACAGACACCGCCGCCCAACCGCTACCCCATACACACCGAGATACAGACCTTCGATGCCGACGTGATAAAGGAGGCCATAAATTTTGAGTTGAGCCGCAACGGACAGGTGTTCTTCATAAACAACCGCATATCAAATATGCGCGAGCTTGAAAATATGATAAAGCGTGCCGTGCCCGACGCGCGTGTGTGTACAGGACACGGGCAGATGGAGCCGGCCGAGCTCGAAAAGGTGCTTTACGCCTTTATAAACCACGACTACGACGTGCTCATTGCAACCTCCATTGTGGAGAACGGAATTGACATACCCAACGTTAACACCATTATAATAAACCAGGCACAGCACTTCGGGTTGAGCGACCTGCACCAGATGCGCGGGCGCGTAGGGCGTGGTAAACGCAAGGCATTCTGCTACCTGTTGACACCGCCACGCGAGAACCTCACCACCGATGCACGCCGCCGCCTCGAAGCCATTGAGAGTTTCAGCGAACTCGGCAGCGGTATGCACATTGCTATGCAGGACCTGGACATTCGCGGTGCCGGCAACCTGCTCGGTGCCGAACAGAGCGGCTTCATTGCCGACCTGGGATATGAGACCTACCAGAAAATCCTTGCCGAGGCCGTTCTTGAACTTAAAGAGGATGAGTTTGCCGACATTCTCACCGACGAGGAAGAGAGCAACGCTTTCTTTGTAAAAGAGTGCTTTGTGGAGAGCGACCTGGAACTGTTGTTGCCGGCCGTGTATGTGCCCGACAGCAACGAACGCATCCTGCTCTACCGCGAACTCGACTCACTCACCACCGAGAAGGAGATAGCGGCGTTCCGCACAAGGCTGAAAGACCGTTTCGGCGACATACCCAAAGAGGCCGAGGAGCTTATGAAGATGGTGAGCCTGCGCCACAAGGCACAGGAACTGAATATCGAGAAGATTTACCTTAAAGGCGGGCGTATGAACATCTTCTTTGTCGACAGCAAGAACCGCAAGTTCTACGAAAGCGAGCAGTTCGGCCACATACTTGCCTATATGCACACAAGCCCCTTCAACTGCCAGGTGAAGGAGGCCGACGGGCGTTGCATAATAACCATTGGCAACGTGAAGAATGTGGAGACGGCTCACGCCTTCATCGAGGAGGTGCAAAGAGCGGTAAAGATTGGGATTTAAAAAATTATGTTATATTTGCCGAAACAAAACAAAAAAACCTATGAAACACCTTAAAATTGTATCGCTGCTTGCAGCAGCAATGATTGCCGGCGGAGCTACCGCACAGAACGCGGCAGGAGGCATCGACAAAGCGATGCTCGACGAGATAAGCGCAAGCTACAAACCCGGCAACACCGAAAAGGCTTTGCAGAACATAATGCTCGCCAGCCCCATAAAGACACTCGCTGTGAACCAGGAGAACCTGGGCGAGCTGGATACCTATTTCAGCCACAGCGTTGAGTCGAAAGGCATCACCGACCAGGAGTCGTCGGGCCGTTGCTGGCTGTTCACCGGTATGAACGTGCTGCGTGCCAAGATGATTGCCGAGCAGAAACTCGACGGCTTTGAATTCTCGCAGCTCTACAACTTCTTCTGGGACCAGCTCGAAAAGTCAAATTTGTTCCTCCAAGGAATAATCGACACACGCAAGAAACCGCAGGACGACCGCATGGTAGAGTGGCTCTTCAAGCACCCGTTGAGCGACGGCGGTACCTTCACCGGCGTGGCCGACCTCATTGCAAAATATGGCATTGTACCCAAAGACGCAATGCGCGAGACATACACAAGCAACCACACCGATGCTTTCAACTCGCTGCTCATAAGAAAACTGCGTGAATTCGGTGTGCGCCTGCGCGATGCCGCTGCCAAAGGAGCAAAGGAGAAAGAGCTCGCCAATTTGAAGAAAGAGCAGCTGAAAGTGGTTTACAGAATGCTTGCACAGGTATATGGCGTTCCCCCCACCGAGTTTGAGTGGGCACCCAAAAATGCCAACGGCAAGTACCGCGAAACACCGCAGAAGTACACTCCCAAGAGCTTCTACGACAAGTTCATCGGCATTGACCTGCAAAACGATTTTGTGATGCTTATGAACGACCCCACACGCCCCTACTGGAAGAGCTACGAAATTGAGTATGACCGCCACGCCTACGACGGACACAACTGGCTCTATGTCAACCTCCCGCTCGACGAGATTAAGCAGATGGCAATTGCTTCGATCAAGGACAGCACAATGATGTACTTCTCGTGCGACGTGGGCAAGTACCTCGACAGCAAGCGCGGAACACTCGACATTGCGAACTACAACTATGGCGAGCTGTTCGGTATCGACTTCACAATGGATAAACGCGAGCGAGTTATGACATTCGACAGCGGTTCGTCGCACGCAATGACACTGAAAGCCGTTGACATAGACAGCAACGGAAAGACAAAAAAATGGCAGGTTGAGAACAGCTGGGGTGCAAGCAACGGCTATAAAGGAACACTCATAATGACCGACAAGTGGTTCGACGAATATATGTTCCGCCTTGTGGTTAACAAGAAATATGTTCCCGCAAAGGTTCTCGAAATTTTGGAGGAGAAGCCCACTATGCTCCCCGCCTGGGACCCTATGTTTGCTCCCGAAGAGTAGTAACAGCACTAATATTTACCTACCGAGCCGCCCTCAAAAGGGGCGGCTTTTTAATTTTGAATATTTTTTAAGAATTATCGATGAATTAACTACAAACAACTACGAGTTGCCATACTTGCCTATATTCCTTTTTACACCACCTAAAATGGATATTTTTTATAAAAATTGCACGCGTTAACACTTTTTAACGGTGGGGGGGGTAATTTTAGACCTAACATTTGTACATTTGCGCAAAATTTATGAATTATTCATAATCTATTGATTTTTTACACATTTTCTTTGTGTTAAGGAATATGTGAATTGCAAAGTAAAATTTTAATAACTACTTAAATACAAACGCTTATGAAAAAAATTGCATTGTTTACAATTCTGTGCCTGACAGTGTTGATAATTGTAACATCATGCGGTACTATTACAGGAAGAATGGCGCGAAAGGTAACCTTTAACACAGCCGATGATGTTGATTACGCAACATTGATTATCGATGGCGTAGAACACAGAAATGTCAGTTTCCCTTTTAAGACACAGATTAAAGGACGTGGCGGTGCTACAACCGTAATCGCGACAGCTAACAATTATGAGCCTTGCAAAATAATAGTTGGCAAGAAAGTTGCAGTAGGTACATTAATTGGAGGATTATTCTCCTGGGGTATTCTTGGTATCGGTATTGACGCTGCAACCGGCGCACTGATGAAACCTGAAAGGAAAGAATTCTGGCTTAACTTTAAAGAGAAGAAAGACCCCACAATCCCCGCAGGACAGTCGAACAATATGGTTAGCCGTGACAACCCCGGAGCGACAGACCTGGAAAAAGCTATCATCCGCTGGTATTTCGACAGCGACCCTCGCGGTGCTCGCATTTTCTACCGTGTGATATCGAGCATTCCTTCTGTCGTTAAGAACACAAATGAGACCTATTTGATGTCAACTCCTTTTGAAGAGACAAAAGGATTCAACATACTTGGTTTGACATACGAAAACTCGCGCGATGTGCAAATAGAAATCAAAGTCACAAAACGTGGTTATGAAGACCAAATAAAACGCTACAATGTTCGTCAAGCTATTGACCAGCAGGAAATCAGCGGTTTCTTTGAACTTGTTCCAAAAGAGTAATACGACACAACCAATAAACTTTTATTATTATGAAGACTACATTAAAAACAATGCTTATCATTGTTGCAAGTATGTTTATCCTTGCTTCCTGTACAAAGAAAGTTTATATTCCCGTACAACCTTCTGCCTACGAAAAAGACCCAACAATTGTTGCCGGCGAAGCAGACAATATGGTTAGCCGTGACAACCCCGGAGCAACAGCTTTGGAGCGCACTATTATTCGTTGGCATTTCGACAGCGATCCTCGTGGTGCTCGCGTTTTCTACCGTGTAATTTCAAGCATTCCTTCCATTGTGAAGAACACAAATGAAACTTATATGGCAACTACTCCTTTGGAAGAGACAAAAGGATTCAACATCTTGGGTTTGACATACGAAAACTCGCGTGATGTACAAATAGAGGTAAAAGTTTCGAAGAAAGGATATGAGGATCAGATTAAACGCTACAATGTTCGTCAAGCTATTGACCAGCAGGAAATCAGCGGTTTCTTTGAACTTGTTCAAAAAGAGTAATATAACACATTCTTTATTCACCGAGCCGCCCTCTGAAGGCGGCTCGGTTTTTACATTCACAAGCACAGACTTACACCTTTTAAATCCGACAACCACGAAATGGTTGTCGGATTATTTTTTACTCCCCCGGTGATAGAAACACCCCCGAAAAGCGCTCTATAAAACCATTAGCCCAACCCACTCACAACCATGCAGAACAACGGGTTTATATTCAGCCAAATAGAAGTGTTAACAACCTGTTGAAAACTTTGCGAAAAATTATTTTGATTTTATGGTGGGGAATTGTGGGGAATTGTGTAATTTTGAAGCGAAATATATACATTGGCAAGATTTTATGCGTTTCATTGGCAACATAGAGGCAAAGACAGACAACAAAGGCAGGGTGTTCCTGCCCGCCTGTTTCCGTCGTACATTGCAGGCCGGGGCTTGCGATGTGGTGATGTTGCGCAAGGATGTCTACCAGGATTGCCTTGTATTGTACCCGCTCGACAGCTGGAACGAGCAGCTGAACCTGCTGCGTAGCCGCCTCGACAAATGGAACGCACGGCACCAGATGATATTCCGTCAGTTCGTGGCCGATGTAGAGGAGTTGCGCATCGACAGCAACGGCCGCATACTGCTGCCCAAACGATATATGCAGATGGCAGGCATTGAGCAGGAGGTACGTTTCATTGGAATGGACGACACCATTGAGATTTGGGCAAAAGAGAAACTCGACAAGCCCTTTATGAGCCCCGAGGAGTTCAGCCGAGGGCTCGAAGAGATAATGACAGCAGAGAAAGGAGGCGCGCTATGAGCGAAGAACTTGTTTACCACACTCCGGTGATGCTCAAAGAGAGTGTCGATGGAATGCTCATTGAAAAGAACGACATCTGCGTGGATGTCACCTTCGGAGGTGGCGGCCACTCGCGCGAGATACTGTCGCGACTGGGAGCCAAAGGACACCTTTACAGTTTCGACCAGGACGAGGATGCCGAAAAGAATGCCCCCACCGACAAGCGGTTCACGTTTGTGCGCGGCAACTTCCGCTTCCTCTACAATTTCCTGCGTTACCACGATGCAACGGAGATTGATGCCCTGCTTGCCGACCTGGGAGTGTCGGGGCACCACTTCGACGACGAGACACGCGGTTTCTCCTTCCGTTTCGATGCACAGCTCGATATGCGTATGAACAAGCGAGGGGGCGACACTGCCGCCGACCTCTTGAACAACGCCACCGAGGAGGAGCTGGCAAAGATATTCAAGCTGTATGGCGAGCTCAATTGCGCACGCAAGTTGGCAAGTGCCATAGTGAAGAGAAGAGCGCAGAAACCGTTCCGTATGGTGAGCGACCTCATTGAGGTGTCAAAACCCTTCTGCCCTCCCCAACGCGAGAAAAAGGAACTGGCAAAGATATTCCAGGCACTGCGAATAGAGATAAACCACGAAATGGAGGCTCTTAAAGAGATGCTGCAACAGGCCGGTGAGGTTCTGAAACCGGGCGGCCGCCTTGTGGTGATAACATACCACTCGCTCGAAGACCGCCTTGTAAAGAATTTTATGAAGAGCGGCAACATAGAGGGGGTTGTGGAAAAAGACTTTTTCGGCAGGGTGAAATCGCCCTTCGATATGCAGAAAGTCATTGTTCCCACAGCCGAGGAGCAGGAGCGCAACCCACGCTCACGAAGCGCGAAATTGAGAATTGCAATAAAGAAAGAGGAGGCATAAGAGATGAGCGAAACCAATAAAAAGAAGAAAAAAAGAGGTGGTTTTATGGGAATGCTGTTCGGCGGAAGGTTCCTCAACAGCGATTTGTTCCTCAACAATGCCCTGCTGCTTGGAATGATTGTGATATATGCCTTCATCTACGTGAGCAACCGATACGCATTCCTGCAAGAGATAAGGGAGATTGAAAGGCTTAAAAAGGAGAGGATTGACCTCCGATACGACCTGCTCACCATAAAGAGCGAATTTTCGGAGAAGAGCCGGCAATCGCACATAGAAAAATATATACAGGAGAACAACAGCGAACTGAAAACAGCCACACAACCACCATACTCAATAGATTAACCCACACGCAACCCCTATGTTCCATTTCAGAAAAGATATCATATTCCGTTTCAACCTGCTGGTGCTGCTTGTGTTCGGCATCTGGGGAGGTGTCATAATAGTAAAAGCCGGCATTGTGATGTTCAAGGAACGCGATTTCTGGAACGCCATAAGGGAGCGAGGGCTCAAATACAACCAGAAGATACCTGCAAAGCGCGGCAACATATTGAGCGACAACGGCGAGATAATGGTGAGCAGCCTTGTGAAATACCGCATATTCATAGACTTCGACTACACCGACCCCAACAGCAAGAGAACCGAAAGAAGAGTGCGTAAAGAGAAGGATTCCATTTGGAATGCCGATGTTGCCGAACTGTCGAAGGGGCTCTCGCGAATACTACCCCGTTGGAGCGCGGGCGAGTTTGAGGCACATTTGAGAAAGGGGCTTGAAATTAACCGTTCGAAAGGCAAAGGACGCAGAAAGTATCCTTTATGCCCCGGCCCCATGTACATAAACTACTCGCAGTACAAGGAGATTAAGAAACTCCCCATAATGTCGCTCTCGTCGGCCTATTCGGGACTCATTGCCAACGACTTCATCGACCGTAAGAAAATCTTCGGCTCACTTGCGAAGAGCACGCTCGGCGACATTGTGGCAAGCGAGAACAAGAGCGGAAAGAAGTTCAATGTAAGCTACGGCATTGAGAATATGTACGACTCGCTGCTGCGCGGAAAGGACGGAGTGGGAAGAAAGGAGAAGTCGAACCTGAAAGTGGAGTCGCCGGCAATAAACGGCGTGGACATACAGACCACACTGAACATTGAAATGCAGGACATCTGCGAAAAGGCACTGCGCAGCAAGCTCACGGAGATTGATGCGCTTTCGGGTTGGGCCATACTTATGGAGGCCAAAAGCGGAGATATAAAAGCCATTGTAAACCTTGCCAAAGTAAATGACGGCATATACATAGAGACAAACGAGCAGACAAAGCACACGCAGACCGCCAACCTGGCCTTGTGCAACCTTATGGAGCCCGGCTCCATATTCAAGACCGTGGCACTTGCCGCCGCACTCGAAGCGGGTGCCGTGAAGCCCAACGACTCGGTGCCGCACCACAACGGCAGCTTCGGCTTTGGAAAGAAGGGAAGGCCTATTGAAGACAGCCGCAAGCCAAAAGAGGGCGACGGCACACACTATACAATGACCGAGGTGTTGAAGTACTCTTCGAACATTGGTATGGGCGAGATTGTGACACGCGGGTTCAAGAACAGGCCACAGGTGTTTACCGACAAGCTGCAAGAACTTGGAATGCGCACAAACTTCAAGCTCATAGCCGGCGAGCCCACACCCTACTATGCCAACCCTTCGCAAAAGAGGTGGGCACCGATAGACCTTGTGTCGCTCTCGTACGGTTACTCGTCGATGATGACATCCATAAATATGGTAGCCTTCTACAACACCATTGCCAACGGGGGTGATTTTATGAAACCGCGCCTCGTGAAAGCGGTGCTTAAAGACGGTGAGGTTATCGAGGAGTTCAAGAACGAGATTATAAAGGAGAACGCCCTTTCCGACTCCACAGTGAAAGCACTCACCAATATGCTCATTGAGGTGGTAAATGCAAAAGACGGAACCGGAAGCCGGGCCAAGACCGCAAACTTCGTTTCGGCAGGAAAGACCGGCACGGCACGCATATCGAAGAACGGCAGCTACGACTACCTGCCGTTGGAGAACCTTTTGAGTTTCTGCGGTTTCTTCCCCGCCGACAAACCGCAATACACCTGCATTGTGCAGATTGTGAACAACAAACCTCCACGTTCGGGCGGTATGACATCGGGCTGCGTGTTCAAGGAGATTGCCGAAAAGGTTATGGCAAAGTATGAAAGGCAACCGCTTGAAAGCGGCAAGGATACCATAAACAGTCTGCTGCCCTCCATAAAGAACGGCAACCTGAACTCAATGAGCTATCTGCTCGATGAAATGGGCATAAACATTGAGAATAACTACGACACTTCGTACGATGACGACGAGGCCGAGTGGGGAAAGATAAAGAAAGACAGCAACAGCGTAACATTCAGCGTTATCGACACCGACGACGGCATTGTACCCGATGTTGCAGGGATGGGCGCAAAGGATGCCGTGTACCTTATGAAACGGGCCGGGCTCAAAACAAGCCTCAACGGATACGGGCATGTAACATCGCAGAGCATAAAGGCCGGCACCAAGACACACAAAGGGGCACACATAACACTTACTCTTAAACCATAACAATATATGAGATTAAACGAACTTATAAAGAACATACAATACAGCCGCATCGTGCTTCCCAAAGAGGAGCCCGATGTTACAGGCGTGAATATCGACTCGCGACAAGTGCAACAGGGCGATATGTTCATAGCTATGCGCGGCACGCAGGTCGACGGGCACCAGTACATAGCATCGGCCGAGGAGAAGGGCGCAGTTGCAATAGTGTGCGAAACAATGCCGCAGCAACTGAACCCCGAAATTGCCTATATACAGATAAACAACGCACAGAGCGTGTGCGGGCAGCTTGCCACAACATTCTACGGCAACCCCACACAGAAACTGAAACTCGTGGGAGTGACCGGCACAAACGGCAAGACCACAATTGCCACATTGCTCTATGAACTGTTCCGCGAAATGGGACACAAATGCGGCCTTCTGTCAACGGTGTGCAATTACATCGACGGGAAAGCTTACCCGTCGACCCACACCACACCCGATGCAATAAACCTTAACCGCCTGTTGGGAGCGATGGCCGACGAGGGCTGCGAGTATGCATTTATGGAGGTGAGTTCACACGCCCTTGCACAGGAGCGCGTGGGCGGGCTCACATTTGCAGGAGGTATATTCACGAACCTCACACGCGACCACATCGACTTCCACGAAACAATGGAGAACTATCTCAAATGCAAAAAGAGTTTCTTCGACGCACTCCCCCGCGATGCGTTTGCAATAACGAATATCGATGACAAGAACGGCCCTGTGATGGTACAGAACACCAGAGCCGATATTAAGAAATACTCCACCCGTATGCTGTGCGACTACAAGGGCCGCATAGTGGAGACACATCTCGACGGTATGATATTGGAGTTCAACAACTGCGAGTTCGCCACACCGCTTACAGGCCGTTTCAACGTGAGCAACCTGCTTGCCATCTACGGTGCAGCCGTGGAGCTGGGCAAGGAGCCGGGCGAGGTGTTGCGCGTTTTGAGCACATTAAGACCTGTTTCGGGCCGTTTCGAGGCTATTCACTCGAAGGAGGGCGTTTCGGCTATTGTCGATTATGCCCACACCCCCGATGCAATAAAGAATGTGCTGGGTACAGTGAACGAGGTGCTGCGCGGCCGCGGACAGATAATAACCGTTGTGGGTGCCGGCGGCAACCGCGACAAGGGCAAACGCCCCATTATGGCACAGGAAGCCGTGAAGGGAAGCAACAGGGTTATCATAACTTCGGACAACCCCCGTTTCGAGGAGCCGCAGGATATTATCAACGATATGCTTGCCGGGCTCACCGACGAGCAGAAAAAGAGTGTAATCTCAATAGTCGACCGCAAGGAAGCCATAAGAACAGCCTGCGCACTGGCACAAAAGGGCGACGTGGTGGTTATTGCCGGCAAAGGGCACGAGAACTACCAGGATGTAAAGGGCGTGAAGCATCACTTCGACGACAAGGAGGTGGTGAAGGAAATTTTCAATATCATATAATATATTAAGGAGAAATGCTGTACTACCTTTTCAAATTCTTACAGGAGGCCGAAGTACCCGGAGCACGACTTTTCGGTTACACCTCGTTCAGGGCACTTATGGCGATAGTGCTTGCACTGCTCATATCGACCATATTCGGAGAGTATTTCATACGTTTCTTCAAGAAAAGACAGATTTCGGAAACACTGCGCGACCTCGACAAGAACAATCTTAAAGTGGGTGTACCCACAATGGGTGGGCTCATTATAATCGTTGCTGTGGTTATACCCTGCCTGCTGATAGGCCGCCTGGGCAACGTGTATATGATACTGCTGCTGGTGACAACCCTGTGGCTGGGCTGTGTGGGATTTGCCGACGACTATATAAAGACCTTCAAGAAGAACAAAGACGGTATCCCAGGCAAGATAAAGGTTGTTTCACAGGTGGGGCTCGGACTGCTCATAGGCCTTACACTCTATTTGAGCCCGCAGGCCGTGATGAGAGAGAACGTTTCGGTGCAGGTAAACAACACCGTAGAGGTGCAGCACCGCAGCAAACCCGAAAAGCTGAACAAGACCACCATCCCGTTCATAAAGAACCACAACCTCGGCTACAACGACATTATGGCATTCTGTGGCAAACACGCCAACGCCGCCGGCTGGGTGCTTTTCGTTGTTGTTACCATTTTCATTGTAACAGCCGTGTCCAACGGTGCCAACCTGAATGACGGAATGGACGGAATGCTCGCCGGGAATGCAGCCATAATTGGAGTTACGCTTGCCATACTCGCCTATGTGTCGAGCCACGTGAACTGGGCCGAATACCTTAATATAATGTACCTGCCGGGAAGCGAGGAGGTGGTTATATTCACATTCGCATTCATTGGCGCGCTCATTGGTTTCCTGTGGTACAACTCGTTCCCCGCACAGGTGTTTATGGGCGACACAGGCAGCCTCACTATCGGCGGTATCATAGCAGTGGTGGCAATACTCATTCACAAAGAGATATTGCTGGTGCTGTTGTGCGGTATATTTGTTGTAGAGAACCTTTCGGTAATGGCCCAGGTGGCCTACTTCAAGCGCGGGAAGAAACGCGGCATAAAGCAAAGGCTGTTCCGCTGCACTCCCCTGCACCACCACTACACCATCGCCGACGAAAAGCTCGACAAGGAGTGCAGCTATATGTTCAAAGGGCCCAAAAGGCCTATGCACGAAGCAAAAGTGACAGTACGTTTCTGGATTGTAACCATTATTATGGCGGCAATCACACTTATGACATTAAAGGTACGATAAAGAATGGAGAAGAGAATTGTAATATTGGGAGCCGGCGAAAGCGGTTGCGGTGCAGCCGTACTTGCCCGTAAACTGGGGTTCGATGTTTTTGTGTCGGACTACGGTGCCATTACCGACAAGTATAAAGAGATGCTCGACAGTTACGGCATACGCTGGGAGGAGAAACGCCACAGCGAGGATGTGATTCTTGCGGCGGCCGAGGTAATCAAGAGCCCCGGAATTCCCCACGAGGCACCCATAATTGTAAAGATAAAGAACGCCGGAATACCCATAATCTCGGAGATTGAGTTTGCCGGCCGATACACCAATGCCAAGATGATATGCATCACAGGCAGTAACGGAAAGACCACCACAACATCGCTCATCTACCACATATTCCGCGAAGCCGGGCTCAACGTGGGGCTTGCCGGCAACATTGGCAACAGCCTTGCCTTGCAGGTAGCCGAGGACGACAAGGATTACTACATTGTGGAATTGAGCAGTTTCCAACTCGACAATATGTATGAGTTCCGCGCCAACGTTGCGGTGCTCATGAACATTACACCCGACCACCTCGACCGCTACGAACACGATATGCAGAAGTATGTCGATGCCAAGATGCGAATACTGCAAAACCAGCAACAGGACGATGCTTTTGTATTCTGGAACGATGACCCTATTATAAAGAACGAACTGCCGAAATACAGCCACGGCAAACTCTACCCCTTTGCCGAGGAGAAGAGCGAAGGGTTGGGTGCATATACCGAGGAGCACAGACTGGTATTCACCGAGCCGGTACCGTTCAATATGGAACTCGAAGAGCTTGCACTAACAGGCAAACACAACCTGTACAACTCAATGGCTGCCGGAATTTCGGCCAATGTGGCAGGAATACGCAAAGAGACCATAAAAGAGGCTTTGAGCAGTTTCACAGGCGTGGAGCATCGCTTGGAGAAGGTTGCCAAAGTAAAGGGTGTAGAATACATAAACGACTCGAAGGCTACAAACGTGAACAGCTGCTGGTATGCCTTGCAGAGTATGAAGACAAAGACCGTACTCATACTCGGCGGCAAGGACAAAGGCAACGATTACAGCGAGATTGCCGACCTTGTGAAGGAGAAGTGCAGCGGGCTCATATTCCTGGGAGCCGACAATGCGAAACTGCACGGTTTCTTCGGCGGGTTCGGGCTGCCCATTGCCGACACCCACTCTATGCAGGAGTGTGTGGATGCGGCATACAAAATGGCGAAAAGCGGCGAAACGGTATTGTTAAGCCCCTGCTGCGCAAGCTTCGACCTCTTCAAGAGTTACGAGGACCGTGGCACACAATTCAAGGAACTTGTTTGTAAATTGTAAAAGGAGAAATGGGAAAAGGTATTACACGAAGGATTTTCAAGGGCGACAAGATTATTTGGATAATATTCTTTCTGCTATGTTCGCTGTCGTTGGTCGAGGTGTTCAGCGCATTGAGCCGACAGACATACGAAACACACAACTATTGGCAGCCCATTACAAAACACGCAATGTTTCTCTTTGCGGGTGCGGGCATCGTGTGGTTCATACACAATATGAAAATATCGTGGATAAGGGACTTTTCCTATTTCATTTACGGCGGTGGTGTGATACTGCTCATCTGGGCCCTTATAGGCGGTGAGACATACAACGACAGTGCCCGATGGGTGAATATATGCGGAGTGACATTCCAGCCTATGGAGATTGCCAAAATGGGTATAGTGATGGTCACCGCATTGGTACTCGCAAAATCGCAGACCGAAAACGGCACCGACCTTAAAGCGATGAAGAAGATACTTATCCTGTGTGCCGTACCCAGTTTCTTCATTCTCCTGGAAAACCTGTCGACAGTGGTTATTATAGCGTTCACGGTATTCCTTATGATGTTTATAGGCCGTGTCTACTGGAAACACCTGTTGGGCCTTGCCGGGGTGGTGTTGCTCATTGGAATTACATCCACATCACTTTTGATGCTCACACCCGACAAGATTGGGGAGAATGGAGCCGGATGGGAACGCAAGATACACAGCAAGGCACTTACCTGGAAAAACCGAATACGCGACGTGTTCGACTCCAAAGGCCCTGTAAAGCCCAAGGACTATGTGATAAGCGGAAACGAGCAACGTACATACGCAAGCATTGCCATCGCATCGAGCGGGCTCGTTGGCAAAGGGCCCGGCAATTCGGTACAGCGCGATTTCATACCTCACGCCTACTCCGACTTTATCTTCGCCATTATCATTGAAGAGTTAGGGCTCATAGGAGGGTTCATTGTCATAATGTTATACCTCACCATACTCTACCGTTGCGGTGCCATTGCCGCGAAGTGCGAGGACCCCTACCCGGCTTTTCTCATTATGGGTATTGGAATGATTATAACCGTGCAGGCACTGCTGCATATGATGATATCGGTTGGCGGGCTCGTTACCGGACAGCCGCTGCCGCTTGTGAGCCAGGGAGGAACATCGATACTCATAAATTGTGTTTACATTGGCATAATACTGAGTATAAGCCGCTATGTAAAACGACTCAGCAACAATAACACAACCACCGCTGCCGAAGGCACACACAGCGAGAAGACCGCAAGCAGCGAAATAGAAAACATAAACCGAGTGAATTATGAAGAAGGAGTATAGAATCATTATCAGCGGAGGAGGAACGGGCGGACACATATTCCCCGCACTCTCCATTGCCGATGCCATAAAAAGCAAGCATCCCAACGCAAAAATTCTGTTTGTAGGTGCCGACAACCGTATGGAAATGCAGCGCGTTCCTGCGGCAGGATATGACATTGTGGGATTACCCATTGCCGGCTTCGACCGCAAGCACTTGTGGAAGAACATAAGAGTGCTGTGGCTCATACTCAAAAGCCAGCGTATGGCAAAGAAGGTTATAAAGGAGTTTGCACCGCAGGTGGCTGTGGGAGTGGGCGGATATGCCAGCGGGCCCACACTCAAAATGGCAGCAAGCATGAACATTCCCACTCTTATTCAGGAGCAGAACTCATACGCCGGTGTCACAAATAAAATTCTTGCCAAGAAGGCAAAGATGATTTGCGTTGCCTACGAAGGTATGGAACGTTTCTTCCCCCACGAGAAACTGAAACTCACAGGAAACCCTGTGCGCCAGGCCCTTCTCGATATGCGCACCAACCGCATAGCTGCAATGAAGGAGATGAACCTCGACCCCGAAAAGCGTTGTGTGCTCATCGTGGGCGGCAGCCTGGGTGCGCGCAGCATAAACGAGAGCATTGTAAATAACCTTGATATAATAAAGGCCAACCCCGACATACAGTTCGTGTGGCAGACGGGCAAGCTGTATTATGAGGAGATGGTGGAACGTGCCGCAAAAGCCGGCAAACCCGACAACCTTACAATAACCGACTTTGTGAGCAATATGGCAAACGCCCTCAGTGCAGCCAACCTTGTGGTGTCGCGTGCCGGTGCCGGCTCCATTTCCGAATTTGCACTCCTGGGCAAGGCGGTAATTCTGGTACCGTCGCCCAACGTGTCGGAGGACCACCAGACAAAGAACGCTATGGCACTGGTCGAGAAAAATGCCGCAATTTATGTTGCCGATGCAAAGGCCAATGAAGAGCTGCTTAAAACTGCTGTTGAGACCGTGACGGATGATGCGAAACTCGCAACCCTTGAAGAGAACATAGAGAAGATGGCAAAACCCAATGCCGCACAGGAGATTGCCGACGAGGTACTGATGCTCGCCGATGCCTATTTGGAGAAAGAGACACGCCGCATAAAAGAGAATATAAGATAATGGAACTTAAAGATATAAAACAGGTATATTTCCTGGGTGCCGGTGGCATAGGAATGAGTGCTCTCGTAAGATACTTTTTGAGCGAGGGAAAGGTTGTTGCGGGATATGACCGCACACCCAGCCCCCTCACCGAAAAGCTTATCGAGGAGGGCGCACAGCTCCACTTTGAGGAGAACGTTGAACTTGTGCCGGAGTGTTGCAGGAACCCCGAAGGGACTCTTGTGGTTTACACCCCTGCAATACCTGCCGACCACAAGGAGTGGGCACTCTTCGGTGACGGCCGTTTCACGGTAAAGAAACGCGCCGAAGTGCTGGGCATAATCACAGGCGACAAACAGGGAGTGTGCGCGGCCGGAACACACGGCAAGACAACCACATCGACAATGACAGCTCACCTGCTGCACCAGTCGGGTGTCGACTGCGCAGCCTTTCTGGGCGGAATATCCAAGAACTACAAAAGCAACCTCATACTCACCGACAAGAGCGACTTTGTGGTTATTGAGGCCGACGAATATGACCGTTCGTTCCTGCACCTCAAACCATATATTGCCACAATAACATCGGCCGACCCCGACCACCTCGATATATATGGCAACAAGGAGAACTACCTCGAAGCGTTTGCACAATTCACCGAGAGGATAAAAGAGGGTGGATACCTCATTATGCACGAGGGGTTGGAGGTGAAACCACGCACAGGAGCGGGAGTAACAACATATATATACGGTAGAGAGAAGGGCGACTTCCACGCCTCCAACATACGCATAGGAAACGGCACCATAGTCATAGACTACGTCTCGCCGTGGCAGACAATAAAGGATGTGGAGCTTGGAGTTCCCGTGAGCATAAACATTGACAACGGCATTGCGGCAATGGCTATGGCCGAACTGTGTGGGGCCACTGCCGAGGAGATAAAGAGCGGAATGAAGAGCTTTGCCGGTGCCGACCGCCGCTTCGACTTCCACATAAAAGAGAAAGACCTGGTACTGCTCAGCGACTATGCCCACCACCCCGACGAAGTGAAGGCCTGTGCAAAGTCGTTGAAGGAGCTGTACAGCGACAAGAAGATTACCGCACTCTTCCAGCCGCACCTGTTCAGCCGCACAAAGGACTTCTACAAGGAGTTTGCCGACAGCCTTTCGCTCTTCGACGAGGTTATACTGACCGATATTTACCCCGCACGCGAACTGCCTATCGAAGGGGTTACAAGCAAGCTCATATTCGACAACCTGAAAGAGGGCGTTGCAAAAAGTATGTGCAGCCGCTGCGATGTGCTGAAAACAATAAAAGAGAAAAAGAGCAATATCGAGGTTCTGGTATCCCTGGGAGCCGGCGACCTTGAAAACGATATTGCCGAAATGAAGAATATATTAACCGACAGGAAATGCTGAAAAAGATTCTCACATACACCGTGGCTGCGATAGCCATGGGTTATCTTGGGTTTGCATTGCTCTTCCTCACAGGAAAAGAGGAGGGGGAACTGTGCAAAGGGATAGATATTGAGATACACGACAAGGGGTATGGCGCAATATCGGTCGAGGAGATTGAAGAGCTCATACAACGCAAGAACGGCAAGCTCGCGGGAGAGCCACTCGATGAAATTGATTGCAGCAAGCTCGAACTGCTCATAAACAGCCTCTCGGTGGTTGAGGAGTGCCAGTGTTTCAAGACACATAAAGGATTTGTGGGTATGAACATCACCTGCAAAATACCCATTCTGCAAGTCTATGACATCGACGGCAGAGAGTTCTGCATTGACAAGAAAGGCGATATAATAGAGGGGATAAACAGTGCTGTCTACCTGCCTGTTGCCAGCGGATTCATAAACAGGACAATGGCGAAGAAAGAACTTCTCGTTCTTGCAGAGTTCCTGAACAGTGACAGGTTCTGGAACGAACAGATTGAACAGATATTCTTCACGGCAAAGGGCGATATACTGCTCATACCGCGCATTGGGAACCACACCATAGAACTTGGAAAGATTGACAACATTGAGAAGAAGCTCGACAAACTGAGAAAATTCTACGAGAAAGGGCTCAACACCGTCGGGTGGAATAAATACAAGAGGATAAACATTGAATTTGAAGAACAGGTTATTTGTACCAAAAAACAGTGATTTATGGGAACAAAGAATTATATAACAGCAATAGAGATTGGTTCGTCGAAGGTATCGGGTGCAATAGGCATCGAAACCTATGAGGGTATAAAAATAATAGCCTATGCCTGCGAGCCTGTCGATGGTTTCATATCAAAAGGCGTGGTGCGCAATGTCGATGCCACAAGTGCCTGCCTCACAGACATTGTGAACAGGCTCGAAACACAACTCGACAACAAGATAAGCATTGAGAAGGCCTACACGAACATCGGCGGCCTTTCGGTACACTCCATAAAGTCGAGTGTGAAGAGAGAGTTCGACGAGTACACAAAAATCACGCCCGAAATCATTGACGGGATGGCTATCGACAACGACAACCAGTTTGTCGTTCCCGAAGGCTACCAGAAGGTACAGGTGATTGTACAGGAGTACAAACTCGATGGCAACACCAACACCGCACCCACCGGTTTCCACACACGCTGCATCGAGTGCAACTACCTTAACATTGTAATCAAGGAGCAGTTTATGAAACAGTTGAACGAGAGTTTCAATATGGCAAAGATTGAGATTGTCGATAGTTTCAGCGCGGCAAAGATTGATGCCGACAACCTGCTCGACAAGGACCATAAAAGAAACTGCGCTCTGGTGAACATAGGTGCCGAAACAACAACCATTTCGATATACCGTGACGACCTGTTGCGCAAACTGGTGACAATTCCCCTGGGTGGCGAGAACATAACAAAGGATATATGTGCCGAGCAGTTGTCACGCGAAGAGGCCGAGCAGTTGAAGATTTTCAAAGGCTACAAGTCGGCCATCACCGACAGTTCGACCATTCCCAACGACACCCTCGACAAGATTATAGAGGCACGTATGGGAGAGATTCTGCTCAACATAAAGAACCAGATAGCAACATCGGGCGAGAAGGTCACACAGATAATATTCACCGGTGGCGGTTCAAAGCTCAAAAACCTGCCATTGCTCTTCAAAGAGCACCTGCCCACATACACCACTGTAATAAAGACCGACCCTTCGCTGAACCGTTTCAGCGACAGCGGCCTCTACCTTGCCGAGGGTGCCATAACCCCCACCCTTCTGGGGCTTTTGAGCATAGGCAAGGACAACTGCTGCAAGGAGATTCTGCCCAAAGAACCCGCGAAGCCCATACAGACCGAGCTGTTCAAGGAAGAGGATACACCGGTGGAGAAACCTGTTACACCGCAGGAGAAGCCCGAAAAGCCAGAGAAGAAACCCGAGAAGCCAAAGATAAAGGAGGGCAACAACCTCTTCGGCGGATTGTTCGGGAACTTCATAAACAAAGGCAAGAAGGCTTTCAATGAGCTTAAAGACAATATGACCGAAGTTGAGAACGACAACGACAATGAATAATCACCGATAACCATAAAAAAACAGAACTATGAGCGAAGAAACAAGACAGGGACTTCCCTTTGACATACCCACTGATGCTCCAAGAATAATAAAGGTAATAGGTGTCGGTGGTGGCGGCAGCAACGCCGTCGAGAATATGTACGAAAAAGGCATACACAATGTATCGTTTGCAATATGCAACACCGACCGCCAGGCACTCTTCCACTCGAACATACCTGTAAAGGTGCAGCTGGGCGAAAGCACTACCGAAGGACTCGGTGCCGGCAACGACCCCAACGTGGCACGCCTTGCAGCCGAAGAGAGCCGCGAGAGCATAAAGCAACTCTTTGAAGACGGTACCAAAATGGCATTCATAACCGCAGGTATGGGCGGTGGTACCGGAACCGGTGCAGCACCCGTTGTTGCCGAGATTGCAAAAAGCATGAACATCCTTACCATAGGAATAGTGACCATACCGTTCCGCTTCGAGATGGGCAAGAAGATTAAGCAGGCTCTTCGCGGCGTTGCCGAGATTGCAAAACACGTCGATGCCTTGCTTGTAATAAACAACGAAAGACTGCTCGACATATACCCCAAGCTCGACATTGAAGAGGGATTCCGCAAAGTCGACGAGGTGCTTACCACCGCAACAAAGAGCATAGCCGAGATTATCACCGCACGAGGAAAGATAAACCTCGACTTCCGCGATGTGAAAAAGGTACTCAAAAATGGTGGAGTTGCCATAATGAGTTACGGTATTGAGAGCGGAGAAAACCGCCTCGACAAAGCGTTCCGCAAAGCTATGCACTCACCGTTGCTCAACAACAACGACATATACAAATCGAAGAAACTGCTCTTTAACATATACTACAACCCCAATGAGCCTATGCTTGTCGAGGAGATTAATGCCGTGAACCACTTCATGGAGCAGTTCGAATATGAGAACATCGAGGTAATATGGGGATTGAGCAAGGATTGCGAACTTAACAAAGGCGAAGTCAAGGTTACAGTTCTTGCCACCGGTTTCGGTATGAACAACATTCCGGGAATGGAGCCGCTTATCGAAGCGCAGAAAGAGGAGGAAGAGAGGATTTCGCAAGAAGAACGCCGCGCCCGTGAAGCCGAGGAGAAACGCCTCTCGGAGATGGAGAAAAATTTCTACAAGGAGGAGTACAAGATGTTCATCTTCGAAAACGACGAGATGAACGACGAGGAACTCATTTCGGCTATCGACAACTCGCCCACATATAAACGCACTGTTCAGGAACTCGACACCTTCAAAAGTATGATACAGGCAAGGAACAACACTCCCGCCGAAGTTGTTGTCACAAACGAGGAAGAAGAGCAACAGGAAAATAACGAAGAGGAAGAAACAATTTAAAACGATAGATTTATGGAACTTTATGACATTATAAGCAATGACATTAAAGAGGCAATGAAAGCCAAGGACAAAGTTGCGCTCGACACATTGAGAAATATCAAGAAAGTGCTTCTCGAAGCAAAGACCGCACCCGGAGCCGGTGACACCGTGAGCGACGAGACCGCCATCAAAATAATTCAGAAACTTGTGAAACAGGGCAAAGAGTCGGCCGAACTGTTCCAGAGCCAGAACCGTGCCGAACTTGCAGCCGAAGAACTTGCACAGGTTGCCGTTATGGAAAAATACCTGCCCAAGCAGATGAGCGAAGAGGAGATTGCAGCTGCGCTCAAAGAGATAATTGCACAGGTGGGAGCCGACAAGCCCCAAGATATGGGAAAGGTTATGGGCGTAGCAACCAAACAGCTTGCCGGAAAAGCCGACGGAAAAACCATATCGGCCATTGTAAAGCAACTGCTTGCCTAACCCGCAAAGAGTTCTTTGAGAACTTCGCTCGACCGCAAACGGGGGAAGTCGGGGATGTGCAGACGATAATACTCTTCGAGAACAGCGAGAAACTCACCTCGCTGTTCTCTGTTTAACCCAAGCATACGCACCGATTGGAAATCACACTGCAAGAGAGCAACAAAACGGGCTGTGGCTTGCGGCATAAGGAAATGGGGATGCAACGGATGTTCGCGCACAAGGCAACCCGCCTGCAAGTCGAAGTAGGAGTTGGGCATAAGGCCGTCGACATTAGGCCATATACCCAGGAAACGGAGCAGGCGCGAGAGGAAAACCAGGTGAAAATCGGCATAACCCTCTTCGGCCGCATCGAACCAGGTGAGTGCACGGTCAATGAAAAAGAAGAGCGATTCATCATCGCCATCCTCGCGCAAAGCGTAGGTAAGCACCTCGGCAAGGTAGAGTGCTATCGAGGATTTTACCACGTCGCACTGGATTGTAGAGTAAAGAGGAGATGGCAACGCTTCCGATATACGGGAGAACGACTTTGCCGTGCGCCCGGTTGCCGTGAAGGCAATCATAGACAATGGTTGGAAGAGAACGTTGCGCACACGCGATTTCTTGCTATGCGACACCGGCAACAGGAACGACTTGCGCCCTTGCTGCAAAGTATAAACATCGGCAACCATCAACGAATCGTTGTATTTTATGGTGCGAAGTACTATTCCATCATATTTTTCAACCATTAAAATGCAATATTCAAACACAAAGTTATAAAAAAAACGGGAAATTGTTTGCAGTTTCAAAAAAAGGTTTTACCTTTGCAGTCGCTTTAAGCATCAAAGCAATGCTCACACAGCTTCAAAAGAGCTGACAACAAACCAAGGCCCATTCGTCTATCGGCTAGGACGCAAGATTTTCATTCTTGAAAGAGGGGTTCGATTCCCCTATGGGCTACAAATTAAAACTAAAAACATTATAAAGAGATGGCAAATCACAAATCATCACTTAAAAGAATCAGACAAACAGAGAAGAGAAATCTTCAAAACCGTTATTTCGGTAAAAATATGCGTTCTGCGGTTCGCGCTCTCCGCGCTATAACTGACAAGAGCGAAGCTTTGGCAAAATTCCCCGAAGTTCAGAAGATGCTTGACAGAATGGCTAAACGTGGTCTCATCCACAAGAACAAGGCTGCTAACCTCAAATCGGGTTTGTGCGCCGGTATCGCTAAATTAGCCTAATTTTTAAGACATATATTTACCTACGAGAGGCTGGATTGTACAATCCAGCCTTTTCGCGTTATACCTGCAATAGCCAAGAGCACACGTGAGATACACCGCACCGCCCTTTGTCGGTTCAGTAGAAATTTATTTTCGCTTTCGGCGACAATTATCTCCTGCAATGGTAATTCTAACCAGAAACCGAGGCTCACCTGCAAATTCTAGGGGCTTGCTCAAATATTCTCGGTGTTATTCTCGGCTATTTTCTTATGTAGGGGCGTCACCGGCGTGTGCGCCCTGTTGTTGGCTCACCTGCAAATTCTAGGGGGCTTACTCAAAACTTTTCGGTGTTATTGTCGGCTATTCTCTCAATTAAGCGAAGATTTCTGCTGCACTTTTTGAAAAAAGTGCACAAAAACGTGGGCAGTCGTACTTGCCATTGATAAATCCAAGTTCGGCTGCACTCGCTTTGTGTGTAAGCAAGCTTTCACCCGCTCGTTTGTACAAACTTTCGGCACTTGCTTTGCTCACAAGTCGCTGCTACGCTGCCCTTTGTATAACGAAATAACTCACGCTCGGCATAATGCAAATAAATTTGCCTTCTACTCTCACTTAATCGTTATTTTCGCTTTCAGCGACGAATTACCTTCGTGTTGTACAGCGCAAGCAGAAGTAATCTCATATAAATTGCAGCACCGTTAAAAATAGAGTGAGAAACCGAGCAAGTTTAAGGGCCATTATGCGAGGACTGTCTGAGCGCAGTGCGGGTATAACTTATCTTATATAGCCGCACGCAGCGAGTTCCGCAGCATCCCTTAAACGGCTCGAAGTGGCGAGCGGCAAGCGAACAACGAACGAGTTATATTGCTTTTTAAGAAGCAATTCACGAGCCGAGGCGTGAGCGACTATTTTTTCTCGTGTGCTGCGCCTTTTGCTTCTTTTCGTCTCACGAAAAGAAGAAGATAAAAACAATTCAATTGAGAGAAAGACTCACGGGACACCGAGGATTTAGGAGTGAGAAAGTTTTATTCCCCCAACTTTTGCAGGTGAGCCATATACGATACCAAACATTCTTGCTTTTGACTTCTCGGTGTTATTTGTCGGTTATTCTCTCATTGGAAATATATCTTTGACGTTCTTTGTCGCGCAAAGAACCAAACGCCCGGCACGCGAGAAAAATCAGTCGCTCGGTTCTTTGTTCACGTCGCCGAAAGGCGAACCCTCAGTCGAACCTCCCTTGCCGTGTTTATCTTTCTCACATTTGCAGGGTGCTGCGGGACTTCCTCAGTTAGTCGCCTTGCGGCACCTAACTCACGGGCAAACATTCCTCGCACTCTCTCCTGCAAATGCTCGGATAAACACTGTGATTTTAACGGTGCCGGTTTCTTTTTAGAATTACCATTGCAGGAGATAATTCGTTACACAAAGAATAGCGTGCTGTTTTCATTTGGACAGACACATCGCTGCACCCTACGATACCCCCGGAACCACGCCTTGCCATAATATAAAAACTTCGTTTTTAAACCCACAGAAAAAGCCGAAAAACCTTGCAAAGTAATCCCGTTTTTTGTATTTTTGTTGAGTTATTCAAAAAGCTACAAACACAATATGAGCGAAGAAATCAAACAAAATTATTCGGCCGAAAGTATTCAGGTACTCGAAGGACTGGAAGCAGTGCGCAAACGCCCTGCGATGTACATTGGCGACATCAGCGAGAAAGGTCTGCATCACCTTGTCTATGAGGTTGTCGACAACTCCATCGACGAGGCTATGGCCGGATATTGTACACATATAAACGTGACTATAAACCCCGGCAACTCCATAACCGTTCAGGACGATGGTCGCGGTATCCCCGTAGACTGGCACGAAAAGGAGAACCGTTCGGCTTTGGAGGTGGTTATGACCGTGCTGCACGCCGGCGGTAAGTTCAACAAGGATTCATACAAGGTTTCGGGCGGTCTGCACGGCGTGGGTGTTTCCTGCGTAAACGCCTTGTCGACACACATGAAGACCGAGGTTTTCCGCGATGGCAAGCACTATGAGCAGAACTACTCTTGCGGCAAGCCCCTCGACCAGGTAAAATGCATCGGAGAGTCCGATTTGAGAGGTACACGCCAGACATTCCAGCCCGATGGCAGCATTTTCGTGGTTACAGAATACAAATATGAGATTCTGGCAGCCCGTCTGCGCGAGCTTGCATTCCTCAACGCCGGTATCACCATCACCCTTACCGACCAACGCGAGGCCGACGACAACGGGCAATACAAGAGCGAGACATTCTACTCCACCGAAGGACTTAAAGAGTTTGTCCGCTACATTGACGAATCGCGCACACCCCTCATTGCCGATGTTATCTACCTCAACACCGAAAAGAACGGAATACCCATTGAGGCAGCCATCATCTACAACAACGGTTACAGCGAGAATGTACACTCTTACGTAAACAACATCAACACCATAGAGGGTGGTACTCACCTTGCCGGTTTCCGCCGTGCCCTCACACGCACACTCAAAAAGTATGCCGATGACACAAAGGCTCTCGAAAAGGCAAAGGTGGAGATTTCGGGCGAGGACTTCCGCGAGGGCCTCACAGCCATTGTTTCGGTAAAGGTTGCCGAGCCACAGTTCGAAGGACAGACAAAGACAAAACTCGGCAACAACGAGGTTACAGGTGCTGTGGACCAGGCTGTGGGCGAAGCATTGGCTTACTACCTCGAAGAGCACCCCAAAGAGGCCAAGATGATTGTCGACAAGGTTATACTTGCTGCAACAGCACGTATCGCCGCACGCAAAGCGCGTGAGAGCGTTCAGCGCAAAACCCCTATGGGTGGTTGCGGAATGCCCGGCAAGCTCGCCGACTGCTCCGACAAGGACCCTGCAAAATGCGAGCTCTTCCTCGTGGAGGGTGACTCGGCCGGCGGTTCGGCAAAACAAGGCCGTAAAAACAGTTTCCAGGCCATTCTTCCTTTGCGCGGTAAAATCCTCAACGTTGAGAAAGTTATGTGGCACAAGGCCTTCGAGAGCGACGAGATTAACAACATTATCCAGGCTATCGGCATACGTTTCGGGCTCGACCCGGAGGACAGCAAAAAGGCCAATGTAGAAAAGCTCCGCTACCACAAGATTATCATTATGACCGATGCCGATGTCGATGGCGAACACATCGACACCCTTATAATGACACTCTTCTACCGTTATATGCCCGAAATCATCGAGGGCGGCTACCTCTACATAGCAACACCCCCTCTCTACCAATGCTCAAAGGGCAATGTTAAGGAGTACTGCTACAACGACGAAGCCGTAAAGGCATTCACCGAGAAATATGCCAAAGGAAACGAGAAGGATGTGAAGATACAGCGATACAAAGGTCTTGGTGAGATGAACCCCGAACAGTTGTGGGAAACAACAATGAACCCAGAGACACGTATCCTGAAACAGGTTACAATACGCGATGCGCAAGATGCCGACCACATATTCTCAATGCTTATGGGTGACGATGTGGGCCCACGCCGCGAATTTATCGAGAAGAATGCAAAATATGCCGAAATCGATGCATAAACCAACAATAAAGCCGTTCCATTAAGAACGGCTTTATTGTTGGTATTATAAAAGGTTCAGTAGAAATTTAGTGTGAACAAATTGATTCTTTAATAAGTTGTGCTCCCTCACGCAGCCCTTTGTATAACGAATTATCTCCTGCAATGGTAATTCTAAAAAGAAACCGGCACCGTTAAAATCACAGTGTTTATCCGAGCATTTGCAGGAGAGAGTGCGAAAGCTCGTGCAAATGAGCGAGTGA
>SUXO01000059.1 GCA_015060885.1 Bacteroidales bacterium | reverse complement strand
TCGTGTGCTGCGCCTTTTGCTTCTTTTCGTCTCACGAAAAGAAGAAGATAAAAACAATTCAATTGAGAGAAAGACTCACGGGACACCGAGAACTTTAAAGCAAGGATAAAATGGCAGGGTGCACCGGTGTGTGTGCCCTAAAAACACCGGCAATGAAAAACCGGGCAGACACATCGGTCTGCCCCTACGGCAGAATCGTGAACCTTCTGTGCCGGGCGTTTTTGTTACTTTTTGAGCGACAAAAAGTAAATAAAGGAATTCAATGATAGAAAGAATTGCTCACGGGACACCGAGGATTTAGGAGTGAGAAAGTTTTATTCCCCCGACTTTTGCAGGTGAGCCGTAACAACGGCTTGCACATATACAAAATTATTTCTTTTCGCTGTTCAACAGCTCGCGACGCTTGGCCGAAGCTGCCTTGCTTACCGAATTGTGCGCTTTCACACGACGCTCATACAACTCGTTCTCCTTTCCGGCCTCATCAGTGGGTTTACGTGTCTTTTCGGCCTCCTCGGCATAATCCTGCGTGAGGGTTCTTATATCCAGCCTGAACTGCTTCATCACCGAGAGCAGTTCGGCAACAGATGCTGCATCTTCAATCTGTTCCTCGGTTTCATCACAAATATCCTCATACTTGTCGACATAGCCATTACCGCAAGAAACGAGCGTAAAAGCCGACAACGCTATCAAAAAAAACTTTTTCATATCATTATAGAATTACAAATTCACTGCAAATATATTATTTTCTTGCCATAAATTGCAACAGGAAGAGCTATTCTCCAATATAAATATTTCAATTTTTACAAAATAGAGATATATTTGCGATAGTGTAGAGCCGATTATATTTCACGACATAAAAATATTCAGGATATGAAAAAACTTATATTTGCAGCACTGTTGCTTGCTTGCACTGCGCTTGCGGCACAAGAAAAGATACGAGTAGCCTGCATAGGAAACAGCGTTACCTACGGATACGGACACAAGAACCCATCGGAGAGTTCATACCCCTCACAGCTGGGCCGACTGCTGGGCGAAGGCTACCAAGTGGGCAACTTCGGCAAATCGGGAGCCACACTGCTCAATAAAGGACACCGCCCATACACACAACAGAGCGAATACAAGGCTGCACTGGAATTTGCTCCCGACATTGCAATAATACACCTGGGGCTGAACGACACCGACCCACGCAACTGGCCCAACCACAGCAAAGAGTTTATCCCCGATTATCTTGCACTCATCGACACCTTGCGCAAGATAAACCCGAAGGCCGACATAAAGATATGCCGTATGACACCTATTTTCCATTGGCACCACAGGTTCAGAAGCGGCACGCGCGACTGGTATTGGGAGATACAGAGCGCCATTGAAAAGATTGCAGAGCTTGCACAGGTGGAGCTCATAGACCTGCAAGAACTCCTTTACCACCGCCCCGACCTTATGCCCGATGCACTGCACCCCAACGAGCAGGGCGCATCGCTGCTGGCAAAAAGGATTTATTCGGCGATAACGGGCGATTTCGGCGGACTGTCGCTCCCTGCCATATATGGCGACAATATGGTAATTCAGCGCGACAAGCCGTTCACCCTCACCGGCAAAGCCGATGCGGGAGCCAGAATAACCGCAAAACTGGGCAAACAGAAAAAAAGCACAAGAGCCGGCAATGACGGCAAATGGGAAATGACATTCAAGCCAATCGAAGCCAACGGCAAAGCCCTCACCCTCACCGTAAAGGGATGCGGCAAGAAGATTGAGTACAGGAATATTCTTGCGGGTGAAGTATGGCTCTGTTCGGGACAGTCGAATATGGCATTTATGGTGAAAGAGAGTTCTCACATTGAAGAGAGCCTCAACGGATGCGAAACCAAGCATATACGCCTCTACAATATGAAGCCCCGCGTATACACCGACAATATAGAATGGAGCGCAGATGACCTCGAAAAAATAAACAACCACAACTACTACCTGCCCGCACAATGGCAAACTGCCGACAAGGAGAGCGTTAGAGAGTTCTCGGCCGTAGCCTATCACTTTGGCGCAATGCTTGCCGACTCGCTCGGTGTTCCCGTGGGGCTCATATGCAACGCAATAGGCGGTGCCCCTGCCGAAGCCTTCATTGACCGCAAGACACTCGAATGGCACCCGCAATTAATTGACATACTATATAATTGGAGAGAGAACGAGATGATACAGGAGTGGTGCCGTGGCCGTGCATCGCTCAACACCAAAAAGAGCGGGAACAAGCTGCAACGTCACCCCTATGAGCCTGCCTTCCTCTACGAAACCGGAATAGCACCGATAGCATCATACCCCATAAAGGGAACTATCTGGTACCAGGGAGAATCGAACGCCCACAATGTGGAACTGCACGAAATAATCTTCCCCACCCTTGTAAAGAGCTGGCGCGACACTTGGAACGACAGCGATATGCCATTCTATTTCGTACAGTTGTCGAGCATCGAACGCCCCACCTGGCCACAATTCCGCGACTCGCAACGCCGCCTTGCCGCCATAATAGAGAACTGCGGCTATGCCGTGTCGAGCGACAAGGGCAATCGCTGGAACGTGCACCCCACAGAGAAAAAGCCCGTTGGCGAACGTCTTGCACGCCTCGCCCTGCACCACACATACGCAATGAAACATATAACCCCTTGCGGCCCCACCATTGAGAAAGCCGAGAGAATGGGCAACAGCATAATGCTCACATTCGGCAATGCAAAAGGGCTCGCAAGCAGCGACGGCAACCCATTGCGCACATTTGAGATTGCAGGCAAGGAGGGCGGTTTTCTCCCTGCCGAAAGTGTGGAGATTATGGGCAACAAGGTGCGCATCAAGAACTGTGACATTGAACTGCCTTGCCGTGCCCGCTACGGCTGGCAGCCATTCACAACGGCCAACCTTGTGAACAGCGACGGACTGCCGGCAAGCACATTTGAGATAAGTGTGCGTTAAAGAAGAATACTAATCCTCGCAAAGAAAAAAGCCGTGTTGCGGAACAACACGGCTTTTTTGTGGGAAAATCCAAATTACTTGATAACGCCAAGCTCCTTGCCAACCTTAATGAAAGCAGCAATTGCCTTGTCCAAGTGTTCGGGCTCGTGAGCAGCCGACAACTGCACGCGAATACGTGCCTGTCCTTTGGGTACCACGGGATAATAGAAACCGGTAACGAAGATACCCTCTTCGGCCATTTTCTGTGCGAATACCTGCGACAGGGGAGCATCGTAGAGCATTACGGCGCAGATTGCCGACTGTGTGGGCTTTATGTCGAAACCGGCAGCCAGCATCTTGTCGCGGAAGTAGTTCACGTTGTTCTGCAATTTGGTGTGAAGGGCATCGCTCTCGCCCAGCATCTTGAACATCTCGATAGAGGCACCCACCACCGAAGGGGGAAGAGAGTTCGAGAAGAGGTAGGGACGTGAACGCTGGCGCAACATATCGATAATCTCCTTGCGGCCTGTTGTGAAACCGCCCACTGCACCGCCGAATGCCTTGCCAAGTGTACCGGTAAAGATATCTATGCGGCCATAGCAGTTGAACTGCTCGGCAACACCGTGACCGGTTGCACCCACAACACCTGCCGAGTGGCTCTCGTCGACCATAACAAGTGCATCGTACTTTTCGGCCAGGTCGCATATCTTATCCATAGGTGCCACGTTGCCGTCCATAGAGAATACACCGTCGGTCACAATTATGCGGTAACGCTGTGCCTGCGCCTCCTGCAAGCAACGCTCCAAGTCGGCCATATCGGCGTTGGCATAGCGGTAACGCTGCGCCTTGCACAAACGCACGCCGTCGATGATTGATGCGTGGTTAAGCGAGTCGGATATAATGGCATCCTCGGCTGTGAAAAGAGGCTCGAACAAACCGCCGTTGGCATCGAAGCAGGCAGCATAGAGAATGGTATCCTCGGTCTTGAAGTAATCGGACACTGCCTTTTCGAGTTCCTTGTGATAGTCCTGTGTGCCACAGATGAAACGCACCGACGACATACCGAAACCGCGCTCCTCCATTGCCTGCTCGGCAGCCTTTATGAGGCGTGGATTGTTGGAGAGTCCCAAATAGTTGTTGGCACAGAAGTTGAGTGCCTTCGAGCCATCTTCGAGTGTAATTTCGGCAAACTGCTGCGATGCTATGTTACGCTCTTTCTTGTACAAGCCGGCAGCCTCTATTGCCGCCAGTTCATCCTGTAAG
This sequence comes from Bacteroidales bacterium, assembly GCA_015060885.1. Taxonomy (GTDB): domain Bacteria; phylum Bacteroidota; class Bacteroidia; order Bacteroidales; family Bacteroidaceae; genus HGM04593. The sequence goes on along the minus strand of SUXO01000059.1, from coordinate 6,098 downwards.
TGTTGTTGAAATTTTCCGTACATATATTATATATTTAAGTTGTTATAGTGTATCGACACGCAAATGTACCTTTTTTATTCTTATGTACGCAACATTTGAGAAATAAAAATTACCGTACGGCAATATTTGGTGCAAGAAAAACGCATAATTATTTAGAAAGCAACCCCGCAAAAAGAGAGTTCGGTTTTTGAACCAAAAAAAGAGTGTAAAGAGAAACAAATAACAAAAAAATAGCATTATATTAGCGGAAAATTTGCAAAACGAAATTAAACAAATATAACATTATGAAAAACGTACTTGTAATCGGTTCTACCGGACAGATTGGTTCCGAGCTTACAATGACATTGCGTAAGCAGATTCCTAATGGTAATATTGTTGCCGGCTACATACCCGGTGCAGAACCCAAAGGCATACTCCTTGAAAGCGGCCCCGCTGCCATTGCCAACGTATGCGACGCCAAGCAGCTTGCCGAAATTGTCGACAAATATGAGATTGACACCATCTACAACCTTGCAGCACTCCTTTCGGCTGTTGCCGAGTCGAAGCCTCTGCTCGCCTGGGATATACAGATGAATGGCTTGATAAATATATTGGAGATTGCACGCGAAAAGAAATGCGCCGTGTTCACCCCCAGCTCCATTGGCTCATTCGGCCCCAACACTCCCCGCGACAACACTCCGCAGGACACCATTCAACGCCCCAAGACAATGTATGGCGTTACAAAGGTGGCTACCGAGCTTTTGAGCGACTACTATTTCACCAAGTATGGCGTTGACACACGTGCCGTGCGTTTCCCCGGCCTCATATCGAACGTGACACTCCCCGGCGGCGGCACCACCGACTATGCAGTGGAGATTTACTACGCAGCCGTTAAGGGCGAGGATTTCGCCTGCCCCATTCAGGCCGGCACATTTATGGATATGATGTATATGCCCGATGCGCTTAAAGCAGCCATCGACATTATGAATGCCGACCCCTCGCGCCTCATTCACCGCAACGCCTTCAACGTGGCATCAATGAGTTTCGACCCCGAAATAATAAAAGCAGCAATACAGAAGTACATCCCCGACTTCAAGATGCATTATGAGTTCGACCCCGTGCGCCAGGCCATTGCCGACTCCTGGCCCAACAAGATGGACGACTCCTGCGCACGTGAGGAGTGGGACTGGAAACCGTCGTACGACCTCGACTCTATGACAGTGGATATGATTAAGACACTGCGCGAGCGTTTCGGCAAATAAAGACGAACAGACAAATACATACAGAAAAGGCATCACCACAGTGATGCCTTTTCTGTATGTTATATCAATGTAATCTCACTCGGCAGTGCCGTAATACTCCTTCCACTGGCGCAGTGCCTCCTGCCAATCGACCTCTTCGCCATTGGCCACAGCTTCGGCCTTGCGCAACTGCTCGTCGCGCAGCTTCATTTCGGCGTGACGCTGTTTCATTGCCTCAATGGTTGCATCGTCAAGGATTTTTATGCGGCCACGGCGCACGCACTCTTGCAGGTCCTCATAGGTAAAGGCTTTGCCCTGCACATTGAAATCGGATATATTGAACTCGAACACTGTGCGCAGTGTGTGCCTTATCACCTTCTGCTGGTTTCGTGTACCGGATAACCTTCTCTGCAACAGCTTGCCGATGACATCTATCTCCTTCTGCGAAAATTTACTCCTTCCCACGTTGCACTATCATTTATTCAGGTTCTTTGACAGTTCGAGCATACGCTCTATGGGGCGCAGGGCATCGGCACGCAAGTTCTCGTCGAGTTCCACAAAGGGCCACTCGTATTTTAGGCAGTTGTAGAGCTTGGGCAAGGTATTAAGGCGCATAAAGTTGCACTCGTTGCAAGCGCAAGGGCCTGTTGTGGGGGGAACAGGAATAAAGTTCTTTTCGGGGCAGCTCTTCTTCATTTCGTGAAGGATTCCGCTCTCGGTGGCAACTATGAATTCCTGTACATCGCTGTTGCGGGTGTATTTGAGAATATCGGCTGTGGAGCCTATGAAATCGGCAAGCGCAAGCACGCCGCTCTTGCATTCGGGGTGGGCAAGCACCTTCGCTTCGGGGTGGGCGGCCTTCAATTCCACAATTTTCTCTATGGAGAACTGCTCGTGAACGTGGCAACCGCCGTTCCACAACATCATATTGCGGCCTGTGACTGCGTTGAGATAGCCACCGAGGTTCTTGTCGGGAGCAAAGAGTATCTTTTCGTCCTTACCGAAAGAGTCGACTACGGCACGGGCATTGGACGATGTCACTACAATGTCGGTGAGAGCCTTCACTGCTGCCGATGTGTTCACATAGGCAACGACCTTGTATTCGGGATGCTCTTTCTTGTACTGTGCAAGCTCTTCGGCCGGGCAGCTGTCGGCAAGCGAGCAGCCGGCGTTCAGGTCGGGCAGAAGCACCAGCTTGTCGGGACAGAGAATCTTGTTTGTTTCGGCCATAAAATGGACACCGCACATAACTATTATATCGGCCGATGTCTTTTCGGCCTGCTGTGCAAGAGCAAGGCTGTCGCCCACGAAATCGGCAACATCCTGTATTTCGGCCTCGGTATAGTAATGGGCCAGAATTACAGCATTCTTCTCCTTACACAATTTGCGTATTTCATCTTTCAGGTTAATGCCTGCGGGAACAGCCTCATCGACAAAACCCTTCTCTTTCCACTCCTGTTTAATCATAATGCTAATATCTGTTTTGGTGTACACCATAAATATGTGGCGAAGATAATAAATTTTTCCGTATAAAACACGTACACGTGCAACAGTTACCTTAAATTATATGAAAGCAACAAGCCCGTGATGCTCTTTTTGCGGCCGAGCTATAATGACATAGAGAAATATAATGCCGGGCCGCCGTCCGGGGTTAGAGCAGGAGCTATGACTACATTGTGCTCCGTAGCAAATGGGCGAGTATATATGTAGGCACACCCTGCACCTATCGCAGCACCGGCGAGCACATCCCAGAAGTCGTGTTTTTTCGCGTACACACGCCCCCAGGCGACATAGGTACTAACAGCATAGGCCGGAATGCCATATTTCCACCCGTAACGGCGTTGCAGGAATGCCGCACCGGCAAAAGCAGCCGTTGCGTGGTTCGAAGGAAAGGATTTGTTGTCACTGCCGTCGGGGCGTTCCTTCTTTACAACGTTCTTCAACAAGCAGGATGCAGCAACTGCTGTGGCCCCACTCTCGGCCAGTTGCAAAAGGCCTTTGTAATCGCCTTTCAGGAGTGATACACAGGCACCCGCCGCACCCGGAGCGAACATAAGGATATCGGTAGAGGTATCGACCGCCTTACGGCTTTGTGCCCAGGCTGTAACGGGGCATAAACATAGAATAGCCATTAAAAGAGTGCTGGTAAGAAATTTCATATCTTATATTTCGTATTTGGAGAGTATTTAAATTTCCAAATTTAAACAGTTTCTTATAGAACGTACAATTATACGCATTTATTATGTTAAAAATATTCAAAAACGTCCTTAAAATAACTTATTTAACTATTTTCGCAAAATAACAATAAATTCTATGAAACAGCTTTACACTATTTTTACAGCAGTCGCTGCCAGCGTTATATCAATTTCGTGTTCCGATGACAATAATATCGGAACAAGTATGAATGACATTGATTTTGCAACCATGCAAACAAAATCATTTGTCGAAGAGGATGATTCAAAGGAACTTTCGGGCGCAATAAACGGCCAAATTGCAACCTTGCTCAATACCGCCGGTCCCGAAATTGCCGGTACCTTGAACCGTATGTTGCCGATGACCGACGAGGAGTATAATGAAATTGCCACATTCACAAACAACCTTGTAAAGAATTGCACCACCGAGGCAGAAACATACATAACCATATTCGATTGGATTGTTGCAAACATATCTTATGAATACGGGTACGACAATGAGCCCTACCCCGTGTTCAAGAACAAAAAAGCAATATGTCAGGGATACTCCAACCTTCTCAATGTAATGCTCACCTCACAAGGTATCCCCTGCATAAATGTCAATGGTTTGTTGCTTGCTTATCCCGGTGGCGGACACGCCTGGAACTATGTGTATTACAACAACCGATGGTATGTCAGCGACCCCACAAACAATATGAGAGCATCGCTGGTATCTTATTCGAAATACCAACATTTGAGCCCTACGTCTATCGATGCCATACTGTTTGAGGATGAATGTTGTACCTACACTTTCTATGAGAGCCAACTGAACATCCATAGCATAAAGGCAAACAGCCAATCGGTTTCAATTCCTTATAGCGTGAAAGGCATAAAAGTGACATCTTTGAACCCTGCTACCGCCATTTCGCCCGATATTGAAGAGATTTACATTGGCAGCAACATAAAGACTCTGGGAGAGAATTTCATTGGTCTTTCAACCTGGGCACCCAACCTGCAACGCGTGTTCGTTGACCCCGACAACACCAACCTGGAAAGTTTCTCAAATGTGGTTTATAAGAAAAACGGCACAGACTATTCTATGTGTTTCATTCCTTCGGCAGTGCGACACATTGAGTTGAAGCCCATTGCCAACTTCGACAAGGAGAGCAGCATAAAGAACCTGCACAACCTCGAAACAGTGACATTCGTTCCCGGCACTGCAAGCATCGGTGCCTATACTGTTGAGAAGTGCCCCAAGCTACACACGGCTTACGTCGCCAACAGCACCTCTATTGACGAAAGTGCATTCACAGGCGTTGCTGCCGACTTTAAAATAATAAGAGGCGATTACACCAATATTGTACCCGTAAAATATTGATATTTTACTGTGCGAACTCATAATTTAAGACCTGCAAAGCATCACAGATGAGGAAAAATACCTATCTTCGCGGCTGAAAAACAAAAAGGAGAGAATATGGACTTATCGTTTATCCCGGCAATAATCGACTACTTTGCAGCTCTTAAAATGCCCACTATCTTTGAGTTTGTGGGTACGTTTGCATTCGCCATAAGTGGTATACGCCTTGCGTCGGCCAAGCACTTCGATTGGTTTGGAGCTTATGTTGTAGGAGTTGCCACGGCTATCGGCGGCGGAACATTTCGCGATATGATGCTGGGGGTTACCCCATTCTGGATGACCGACCCTATATATCTTTGCTGGTCGGGCCTTGCATTGTTATGGGTTATATTGTTCGGCAAATGGCTCATACGCCTGCACAACACATTCTTTATATTCGATGCCGTGGGGCTGGCACTCTTTACCGTTGTGGGAATACAGAAGAGCCTCGACTGCGGTTTCCCCCTTTGGGTCGGTATTGTTATGGGCGCAATGACCGGTGCTGCCGGTGGTGTAATACGTGATGTATTCATTAACGAGATTCCTCTTATATTCCGCAAGGAGATTTACGCAATGGCTTGTGTCATAGGCGGCGTGGTCTTCGGCATTTGCCTGTGGTTTGGTGCCGATATGCTTGTAACCCATACGGTATGCGGCATAAGCGTCTTCCTAACCCGTGTGCTGGCAGTAAAATACCATATATGCCTGCCAACGCTCAAAGGCAGCCACGTGAAGGATGAATAAGTGACACGGAACATAATTATATTAACCATAAATGGCCGGCATTGCCGGCCATTTATGGTTAATTATGCTGCAACTCTTTTACAGGCTCACCTGCAAAAGTCGGGGGAATAAAACTTTCTCACTCCTAAATCCTCGGTGGCCCGTGAGTAATTCTTTCTCATTGAACTCCTTTATTTACTTTGGTAATAATATAGATGTTGACCATAAATGTTTTTTCGCGTCTTTGTCATCTCGAACCTTGTGTGAGAGATCCCTCGTCGCTTTGCTCTGTCGGGATGACATTGACATAAAGGGCGTAGGTCAACTGCAATATTCTCTCTTTTACTTTTTGTCGCTCAAAAAGTAACAAAAACGCCCGACACAGAAGGTTCACGATTCTGCCGTAGGGGCAGACCGATGTGTCTGCCCAAAAAGTAGCACACAACAACAGGGCGCACACGCCGGTGCACCCTGCCATTTTATCCTTGCTTTAAAGTTCTCGGTGTCCCGTGAGTCTTTCTCTCAATTGAATTGTTTTTATCTTCTTCTTTTCGTGAGACGAAAAGAAGCAAAAGGCGCAGCACACGA
>SUXO01000058.1 GCA_015060885.1 Bacteroidales bacterium | reverse complement strand
GTAAACTTTCACTCGCTCATTTGCACGAGCTTTCGCACTCTCTCCTGCAAATGCTCGGATAAACACTGTGATTTTAACGGTGCCGGTTTCTTTTTAGAATTACCATTGCAGGAGATAATTCGTTACAAAAAGGGCTGCGTGAGGGATCACAACTTATTAAAGAATCAATTTGTCCACACTAAATTTCTACTGAATCCCTTTATGCACCTTATATATTTTTAGTTATTGGATATTTTTACTATCTTCGCCCGCAAATAATAAGGAGTATATGCAAGAAGACAGCATAAAGGCAATGAGCGAGAGAGCAATGTTCTATGGCACCATTCTGGGTGTGGTAGCGATATTCACAAACATATTCTACCTCATAGGGCTTAAATCGTCGCTCTTCTCCACCCTTTTCATCACCCTATTTATGGCAACGCCTTTTATAGCCGGCCGCCTTGCCATCATATACCGCAAACGCGAAAGGGAGAACGTGATGACACTCACCGAGGCGTGGCTCTTTCTGATGATAATGTTTGTGTGCACAGCCACTCTGTCGGCCGTTGCACAGCTCATATATTTCCTTTTTATCGACGGCGGATATTTTATGTCGGTCATACAGGAGCAGTTCGCAGCCATCGCCGGCATCGAAGGCATTGACGCCGCAATGAAAGAACAGTTTGCAACCACGGCCGAGATATTGAAATCGCTGAGCCCACGCAATCTTGTTCTGCAAATCTTTGGTACAAACTTGCTGTTTTCACCCATAATTACATTTTTAATCGCAGTTTTCGTTAAGAACAAAAGGAAATAAGCAGCATAAACAAATAGAAGAATATGGACATATCAGTCATTATACCGCTATACAACGAGGCCGAGTCGCTCCCCGAACTTGCCGCCTGGATTGAGAGAGTGATGAAGAACAACAATTTCAGCTACGAAATAATATTCATCAACGATGGCAGCACCGACAATTCGTGGGATGTCATTGAGCAGCTGAAAGAGAAGAACCCTTGCATCCACGGCATTAAGTTCCGCCGTAACTACGGAAAGTCACCGGCACTCTATTGCGGTTTCGAACGAGCACAAGGCGATGTGGTGATTACAATGGATGCCGACCTGCAAGACAGCCCCGACGAGATACCCGAACTCTACCGGCTCATCACCGAGGAGGGTTACGACCTTGTTTCGGGCTACAAGCAGAAACGCTACGACCCATTGAGCAAGACACTGCCCACCAAGCTGTTCAACGCCACGGCACGCAAGGTGTCGGGCATAAAGAACCTGCACGACTTCAACTGCGGGCTCAAATCGTACCGTCGCGAAGTGGTAAAGAGCATCGAGGTGTATGGCGATATGCACCGTTACATTCCCTACCTTGCCAAGAATGCCGGCTACACCAGAATAGGCGAGCTTGTGGTGCACCACCAGGCAAGGAAATATGGCAAGAGCAAGTTCGGCATAAGCCGTTTCTTCCACGGCTACCTCGACCTTATGTCGCTGTGGTTCCTTTCGAAATTCGGTTACCGCCCAATGCACATATTCGGCCTTTGGGGGACCATCACATTCCTCATAGGCTTTGTTTCGGCATTCATACTCGGAGCCAACAAGCTATATTGCCTTGCCTGCAACGAACCGGCACGCCTTGTAACCGACTCGCCATACTTCTACATTGCCCTCACTATGATACTGCTGGGCACACAACTCTTCCTCACAGGCTTCATTGCCGAACTAATAAGCCGCACATCGCAGGAGAGAAACAAGTACAACGTAGCCAAAGAGATTTAAAATGAGAAAGACCGGATATATAATAGCCCTGCTGGCACTCACGCTTTCGTGGGCAAGCTGCGACAACGGGTACGACTGCGACCTCAACAACATATCGCACAACAACATCACATTCTACACCCTGGCCGACGGGCAGGAGGTACCATATACCGAATACTCGCCCCTCACCGTGTCACTTATGGTAAACGGCAAGGACTCTATAATGGTAAACCACATAACCGAGGCTGCCGGCGTTTCGCTGCCAATGAGTTATGCGCAAGAAACAGACACCGTGGTATTCCACTACGACGACACCACCTGCGACTCGCTCTACGTTACCCACATAAACAAGCCGTTCTACCAATCGATGGAGTGCGGAATACTTATGTTCCACCAGATAGAGAAGATAAGAAGCACCAATGTGTGGATAGAGAACGCAGCCATCATTAACAACACTGTAAACTTCAACGGCCATGAGAACATCAGGATATATTTTTATCAGTAGCCTGTTGCTGCTGCTCACGGCAATGCCATTGATGGCCCAAAGCAGCAAAGGCACAGCCGAGGAAGAGAGTTCTTTCGCTTTCAAGGGAGTGAGCGTGGGTGTCGACACATACGGTTACATAAACACCCTTTTCGACGACTATGTGAGCAGCGAGGTAGCCGTGCAAGCCAATTTCGGAAACCGCTTCTTCCCCGTTGTGGAGATAGGCTACGGCAGCACCGACACCACCGACGACATGACCGGTATATATTATAAGTCGGGTGCGCCATACTTCCGCATTGGCATGAACTACAATTTCCTTTATAAAAAGAAGGGCAAACTGAGCGGCTACAAGCTATACGGCCTTGCCCGTTACGGCTGGACAAAAGCAGAATACGATGTCAAGAGCCCCCTTATCACCGACCCCATATGGGGTGGCACAACCGAGCTCGACCTCACAGGCATTGAAGCCTCTTGCTCTTGGTTCGAACTTGGTGTGGGCGTACAGGTGAAAGTGTGGAAAATATTCCATATGGGTTGGAGCATAAGATACAAGAGCCGTCTTAAAGAGGGCGAAGGAGAAAACTCACAAGTGTGGTACATACCGGGATATGGCGAAAACAAGAGCAGCGGTTTCGGCGGCACTTGCAGCCTCATCATCGACATACCCTTTGGCAAGAACCAATAACCGGCAACTAAGATGAAAACCTGGCAAATAATATTCCTGCTCTTCCTTGTGGCAGGCAGCATATATGTGATAACACGTAACACCCCCTACAAAAGCAACAGCGGAAAGGTGTTCGGCACATATTACAACATAATATACCAAAGCAACGACGACCTGCACGAAACCATAAAGGCTGCAATGATGCGTGTGGACAATTCGTTGTCGACCTTCAACAAACAGTCGACAATAACAGCCATAAACAACTGCGAGGATATAACCCCCGACAGCACATTCGTTAAGGTATTCACCCTTGCACAAGAGATTTCGGCACAGACAGGCGGTGCGTTCGACATAACCGTAGCACCCCTTGTAAATGCCTGGGGATTCGGGTTCAAGAAAGGGCTCCCTGCCGACTCGCTCACCATAGACTCCCTGCGCCGTTTCGTGGGCTACACCACCCTGGACTACCGCGACGGCAGGATTGTGAAACAACACCCGCAGACAATGCTCGATTGCAGTGCCATTGCAAAAGGATATGGATGCGACGAAGTTGCCCGCGCCCTCGAAGCCAAAGGTGTAAAGAATTTTATGGTGGAGATAGGCGGAGAGATTGTTGCAAAAGGAAAGAACGACAAGGGGAAGGATTGGGCAATAGGCATAAACAAGCCTGTTGACGATGCCACAGGACAAGGGAAAACCCTGCAAGAGATAATACACATAAGCAACAGAGCAATGGCCACATCGGGCAACTACCGCAACTTCCGCTACATCGACGGCAAGAAGGTGGCCCACACCATTAACCCCCACACAGGTTACCCCGTGACACACAGCCTGTTGTCGGCCACCGTTATAGCCGGCGACTGTGCCACAGCCGACGCTCTTGCCACCGCTTTTATGGTAATGGGGCTCGAAGCCTCACTCGCCCACTGCAAACAGCACGACATTGATGCTCTTTTCATATACAGCACTGACGACGGCACGCTGCAAACAAAGGAAACAGAACAATTCGGGAAATACCGACTCACCTGCAAATTCTAAGGAACTTACTCAAAATTTCTCGGTGTCATTATTGGCTATCCTCTTATGTAGGGGCGCACCGGTGTGTGCGCCCTGCCATTGTGTGGTGCTTTAATTGGGCATACATGTGTGCGCCCAAAATACAAGCAAGCAAAGAAACAACAACAAGAACAACTGTCCCTCTGATGGAGGGACGAGAAATTTACATGTAAATTTCGGAGGGAGTATAAAAAAGCGATTGAATGCAACAGAACAATTGGTTTTATCGCCTACCCCCTGCGGGTACTCCCTCTTTATTACAAAAAAGAGGGAGAGTTTGAATTGCCCGTCTGCCCCTACGGGAAATGCAATGTGATACAAACTTTTGCTCGTGAACCGAAATACCAATAAACAAAGTAAAAACGAGCGATGGCGTGCCGCGGCACGCCATCGCTCGTATTATAGCAAATAAAAGATTACCCGCCTATACTCTCGATGAGGTAAGAGAGGTTCGATGTAAAAAGCCTTACCGAAATTGCCAGCAGGATGACACCGAAGAACTTGCGAATGAAATAGAGCCCCGCCTTGCCAAGCACACGGCCAATGCCCTTGGTCATCAGCAGCACCACATATACCACAATAGCGTTGGCAAAGAGAGCAACCAGAATGCTCAAAGGTGAATATTCGGCACGCAAAGAGAGTAATGTGGTAAACGAACCCGCACCTGCCAACAGCGGGAACACCACCGGCACATAAGTAGCATCGTTACCCACAACAGCAGTATCCTTGAAAATAACGATGTCGAGCACCATTTCCAAAGCCAGCAGAAAGAGCACCAATGCACCGGCCACCGCGAACGAGTTTATATCCACACCAAAAAGGCGCAAAAGAGCATCACCCACAAAGAAAAAGACAAACAGGAAGGAGAATGCACAAATGACCGCCCTACCGGGGTGAACGGTTTTTCCCTTCTCGCGCAACCCCACCACAATGGGAATGGAACCCACCGGGTCTATAATAGCGAAAAGCACGATGAAGGCACTTAAAAAATCCAACCAGCTGAAAGAGGATAACATATTCATATAATTTATTTGTTAAACCAATATATTTTAAACGCAACCCAAGCAGGAAGCACTGCGGGCACACCTTTTCGGTATCGCAAATTTAAGAATAAAACAAATTAAAAACGCTTTGTTTAACAAAAAAAACTTAACGTTCACCCCCAAAAAACACTTCGAAAAAGAATTTTGCCTGCCGGCCGTGTTATATTATATATTTTTTTATATTTTGCAGCAAATTGATATATAATAGGTTGATTGTGCAAATACAACAACGCAACAACCCTGACTGGGGTGGCACAACCGGCATTGAGAACATCGAGGATGCTGTTGAGGAGAACGCTGCAAAGGTTATCTACGACATCACAGGCCGTCAAATTAAGGCTATCACCGTTCCCGGCATCTACATCATCGACGGCAAGAAGACATTTGTAAAGTAAAAAAACACCTTTATAATAATATGGAACAGGATGTGCCCTTAAAGCGCATCCTGTTTTTATTATGCGGGCAAAGCCGAGGCAACAGCTTGAAACTTTTTGATGTTGGCACTCACAATCTACACCACCCTTTCTCGCTTTTGATTTCTCGGTGTTATTCTCGGCTATTCTCTCTTTGTAGGGGGCAGCGGTGTGTGCACCCAACCATTGTGTGGTGCTTTCTTCGGGCAGACACATCGGTCTGCCCCTACGGGAAATAAAACAGATTGTCATTCGAACCTTGTGTGGGAAATCTCACCATTCAGTGGCATTTTGAGATATCTCGCATACGCTCGATATGACAGGAACTATGTAATGAAAAAGACAAAAGAACAGAAATACAAACAAATGTAGGAGCGTCACCGGTGTGTGCGCCCTGCCATTGTGCGGTGCTTTCTTCGGGTAGACACATCGGTCTGCCCCTACGGGAAACCTTAAACAACCTTTTCCCATCATCACACACCTTATAAATAAAATATTTACAAAAAGATATGGTTATTTGCGGGAAAAGCAGTATCTTTGCGGCCGAATTCTATCAACATAATGTCTAACTCATTAAAGTAAATTAAATTATGAGCACAGAAAAATTCACAGGTACACCCGATTTCAATTGGGAAGAGTACGCAAACGGAGAGAACATCTCTGGTCTCTCACACGAGCAGTTGGAGCAGGCTTACAACAGCACTCTCAACAAAGTATCGAGCCGCGAGGTTGTTAACGGTAAGGTTATCGCTATCAACAAGCGCGAAGTTATTGTAGACATCAACTACAAGCAGGATGCAATCCTCCCCATCAGCGAGTTCCGCTACAACCCCGACCTCAAAGTAGGTGACGAAGTAGAGGTTTACATCGAGAACTTGGAGGACAAGAAAGGACAGTTGAACCTTTCGCACAAGAAAGCCCGCGCAAGCCGTTCTTGGGAGCTTGTAAACAAAGCTATGGAAGAGCAGGCAGTTGTTAAGGGTTACATCAAGTGCCGCACCAAGGGCGGTATGATTGTTGACGTATTCGGCATCGAGGCATTCTTGCCCGGTTCACAGATTGACGTTAAGCCCATCCGTGATTACGATGCATACGTTGGCCAGACAGAAGACTTCAAAATTGTCAAGATTAACCAGGAATTCAAAAACGTTGTTGTATCTCACAAGGCACTCATCGAGGCTGAACTCGAAGAGCAGAAGAAGAAGATCATCAGCACACTCGAAAAAGGCCAGGTACTCGAAGGTACCGTTAAGAACATCACCTCTTACGGTGTATTCATCGACCTCGGTGGCGTTGACGGTCTTATCCACATCACCGACCTCTCTTGGGGCCGCGTAAACGAGCCTACCGACATTGTTTCTCTCGACCAGAAGATCAATGTTGTTATCCTCGACTTCGACGACGAGAAGAAGCGTATCGCTCTCGGTTTGAAACAGCTTACTCCCCACCCCTGGGATGCTATCGACGCCGACCTCAAAGAGGGTGACATCGTTAAGGGTAAGGTTGTTGTTATGGCCGACTACGGTGCATTCATCGAAATCGCTCCCGGCGTAGAGGGTCTTATCCACGTTTCAGAGATGTCTTGGAACCAGCACTTGCGTTCGGCACAGGATTTCATGAAGGTGGGCGACGAGGTAGAGGCAGTTATCCTCACACTCGACCGCAACGAGCGTAAAATGTCACTCGGTATCAAACAGCTCAAAGAGGATCCCTGGGCTAACATCGAGGAGAAATACCCCGTTGGTTCAAAGCACACTGCAAAGGTGCGCAACTTCACAAACTTCGGTATCTTCGTTGAGATTGAGGAGGGCGTAGACGGCCTCATCCACATCAGCGACCTCTCTTGGACAAAGAAGGTTAAACACCCCTCTGAATTCACACAGATTGGTGAGGCCATCGATGTTCAGGTACTCGAAATAGACAAAGAGAACCGTCGTTTGAGCCTCGGTCACAAACAGCTCGAAGAGAACCCCTGGGATGTATTCGAGACAGTGTTCACAGTAGGCTCAATACACGAGGGTGTTATCACAGAGCTCATCGACAAGGGTGCAGTTGTATCACTCCCCTACGGCGTTGAGGGCTTCGCTACTCCCAAGCACCTTGTAAAAGAGGACGGCTCACAGGCTGCTGCCGATGAGAAACTCTCATTCAAGGTAATCGAGTTCAACAAGGAGGCAAAGAGAATCATCCTCTCTCACAGCCGCATCTTCGAGGATGCTGCAAAGGCAGAAGAGAAACAGGAGAAGAAAGCCGCTGCTGCTGCACGCAAGAGCAAGAAAGCCGAGGAGGCTGCTCCTGCTATCCAGAACCAGGCTGCTTCAACAACTCTTGGCGACATCGACGCTCTCGCAGCTTTGAAGAGCAAGCTCGAAGGCAACGAGGAATAATTACAATTATTCAACATAACGAAGGAAGCGGAACCTCAAAAGGTTCCGCTTTTCTTTTACTTACCTGTCGCCGGTTTTAATAAAAAATTTGTACCTTCGCACAAACAGCAGGCAACAATGGAGATATTCGAAGTACACATACTAGGGTGCGGCTCGGCGTTACCGACCACACGGCACAATGCAAGCTCGCAGGTGGTGAGGATAGGCAACAAGCAATTTATGATTGACTGCGGCGAAGGCACACAGTTGCAACTGCGCCGTTCCCACATACACTTCTCGTTCATAAACCACATATTCATATCACACCTGCACGGCGACCACTGTTTCGGGCTCATAGGAATGATTTCCACATTCGGGCTGCTTGGTCGCACTGCCCCACTTCACATATATGCCGACAAGATGCTGCGCAAACTGATGAAAGAGCAACTCGACTTCTTTTGCAAGGAACTGAAATATCAGGTGATATTCCACGACATCGATGCCACAAAGCATCAGGTAATATACGAGGACAACACTATCACCGTTCACACCATACCGCAAAAGCACCGCATTCCCTGTTGCGGTTTCCTTTTCACCGAGAAACCAAAGAAAAGGCACATAAGGCGCGATATGATAGATGCCTATAACATACCCGAATACAAGCGTCGCGGCATAAAAGAGGGCGAGGACTACATAACACCCGAAGGAGAAACAATACCCAACGCAAGGCTCACCACCGATGCCGACCCTTCGCGCAGTTATGCCTACTGCTCCGACACACTGCCCTGCCCCGAAAACTGCCCGCTCATTGCCGGTGCCGACCTGCTGTACCACGAAGCCACCTTTGCCACAAGCGAAGCAACACGAGCGCAGGCCACGTTCCACTCCACCGCGGCACAAGCGGCACACATTGCAGCAGAAGCGGGAGTAAAGAAACTTGTCATAGGGCACTTCTCATCGCGTTACGATGACGAAAGCACCCTCCTTGCCGAAGCGCAGGAGATATTCCCCAACAGCCACATTGCCGACGAAGGGAAAGTTTTTCACGTTTAGAAAAAAGCAAAAAAGAGCGCAATGGATTAAACCATTGGGCTGCACAACAGTCAAAGGTAACGGCACAAGCAAAAAAGAGAAATGAAAGGGAAAAGCAGCAAATTCGACGAAAAGGCGATAATCGCGCAGCTCGGCAACGAGAATACACGCGAGGCTGCATTCTCGGCAATCATCAGGCAATACGGCGAGCAGCTCTACTGGCACATACGCCAAATGGTATTTTCGCACGACGACAGCAACGACATTCTGCAAAACACCTTCTTAAAGGCTTGGAGCAACATTGACAAATTCCGTGGCGAAGCACAACTGTCGACCTGGCTCTACCGCATAGCCATAAACGAAACGCTCACCTTCCTGAGCAAGAACCGCAACACAATATCCATTGACAGCCCCGAAGGAGAGATAGCCTTCCAACTCGAAAGCGACCCTTATTTCGACGGTGACCACAGCGACGCACTGCTGCAAGAGGCCATTGCCCGCCTTCCCGAAAAGCAACGCCTTGTCTTCACAATGAAATACTTCCAGGAACTGAAATACGAGGAGATTTCACAGATATCGGGCACCAGCGTGGGCGCGCTGAAAGCATCGTACCACATTGCCGTAAAAAAAATTGAAGAATTTTTGGCAGGCAAGGATTAAACCTTTCGGCACATAACCAATCAAACAGACAAGAAGCAGAGATATGAAACAGGATAACAACAAGAACAGATGCCCATTCACGGTGCCCGAAGGCTACTTCGACAACCTCGAAGGCAACATAATGAATATGTTGCCGCGCACCGCGGCCGTGCCGCAAAAAAAGGCACGCACGCTTACCTTCACAAAGAGGTTGCAGCACATAGCCTATGCCGCCACAATAGCGGCTGTGTTCTTCCTGGGCAGCTACATACTGTTTACAAGCAACAGCAAAAGCGAAACTGTCGCCACCGACGACTATTACAGCAACGAATATATCGACGAAATGCTCAACAGCTACCCCATCGACGACTATACGTTCTACTGTTATGTAACCGAAAATTACTAAAAGACAAGCATTATGAAGAAGCTATTCTTATTACTCATATTAACATCGGTAACCCTCACTGCCACAATGGCACAGGAGAAAAGGCCCGAAAAAGGCAAACGTTTCTCACCCGAACAGTTCCAGGCCAAGCAACGTGAGTTCATCACCGAAAAAGCACGCCTCACACCCGAAGAGGCCAACGCCTTCTTCCCCATCTACTTCGAATTGCAGAAGGAGAAGTTCCGCATTGAGCGCGAAGCCCGCAGCAAGGTAGCAAAAGGGCGTGGCCAGGCACTCACCGACGAGGAGTGCACAATACTTCTCACCGGCACAGCCGATGCAAAGATAAAGACAGCCGAGCTGGAAAAAGAGTACATTGCAAAATACCTTAACGCAGTGTCGCCCAAAAAGTTACTCGACATACAGCGTGCCGAACGCGCCTTCCAGGGACATATGATAAAGAGTATGGCACGCGGCGAGCGTGGCAACAAAGAGTTCCACAAAAGAGGCGACGGCAAGAACGAGGGCAAAAGATGGTAATTATTTAGATTTCACCCATTGGGCGTAACAACCCAATAAAAGTTTTTCATAGATTTTTAGGTTGAAGAGGGTATCCGTGACGGACACCCTCTTCATAATTTATGGATTATTGCAGAAAAGCCTAACGCCATATACGGAAGGATTACGGTTTCCCGTAGGGGCAGACCGATGTGTCTGCCCGAATACACAGGCGACGCGAAAAACAATCTCCTGGCTCACCTGCAAAAGTCGGGGGAATAAAACTTTCTCATTCCTAAATCCTCGGTGGCCCGTGAGATATTCTTTCTATCATTGAAACTCCTTTATTTACTTTTAGTCGCTCAAAAAGTAACAAAAACGCCCGGCACACGGGGCGTTCAAGTCGCTCCTGTCTCTGCTCGTGAATTGCTTAATGCAATATAACTCGTTCGACACTCGCTTGTCGCTGCAAGCCTTTCTGCCGTTTGCAGGGTGCTGCGTAACTCGCTTCGTGCGGCTATATAAGATAAATTATACCCGCACTGCGCTCAAACAGTACTCGCACAATGGCCTGCCCCCG
>SUXO01000057.1 GCA_015060885.1 Bacteroidales bacterium | reverse complement strand
AGGAGGTACAAAAACAGGCGTAAAAAGGCTTAGCAACGATTAACAACGATGCTTGCACAAACAAATATAGCACCCGTAAAGAGTGCTATATTAATCATTTATGATTGATTTAACTATTTGATAATCAACAGATTACTTGCCGATGCAGAAATTTGCGAATATAGAGCCAAGGACTTCATTGCAGGTCACTTCGCCAACTATTTCCGACAGGTTGCGTAGGGCGGCACGCAGGCTCTCGCTCACAAGGTCGCCACTGAGGCCGGTGGCAAGGCCTTGCTTCACGTCGGCAATATTTGCAAGGGCGCGTTTGAGTGCTTCGTAATGTCGGGCATTGGTTACCACCACGTCGTGCGACGATATCGCGGGCAGTGAGGCGGAACGCACAAGGAACTCTTCAAGGTTATACATATTGGTGCCAAGACGGGCCGATATTGCCCACAGGTCGTGTTCGTCCCACTCTATCCCTTCGCCATATTTTCGCACCATTTCACTACCCCATTGCATCACCTTTGAGAGGGCTATGGGGTCCACGGCATCGCACTTGTTCACCAGCAGGGCAAGGCGTTTGCCACGGCACATGGGCAACAGGGTGCGGGCCACCTCTTCTATTGCTTCCTTGCTTTGCAAGGGGTCTATCATCCACAGTGCGATGGACGATTTCGACAGTTGTTCCAGGGTGCGCTCTATACCCATTCGCTCCACCACGTCGTATGTTTCGCGCAGGCCGGCGGTGTCTATGAAACGGAAGGCAACCCCGCCAAGTGTCATCACTCCCTCTATGGTGTCGCGGGTTGTTCCCTGTATGTCACTTACTATGGCGCGCTCTTCGTGCAACAAGGCGTTGAGCAGGGTGCTTTTGCCGGTATTCGTTTCACCCACAATGGCTACCGGCACTCCGTTCTTCACGGCATTTCCTATGCTGAACGACGATGCCAGGCGGCTCATCACCTCCTCAATCTCATTGCAGAGGCCGAGCAACTGGGAGCGGTCGGCAAATGTCACATCCTCTTCGCTGAAATCGAGTTCGAGTTCCATCAGTGAGGTCAATTTCAGGAGTTTGTCGCGCAAGAGCGAGAGTTGTGCGCTGAACCCGCCTTTCATCTGGTTCATTGCGAGGCGATGCGATGCGCGTGACGACGATGCTATGAGGTCGGCCACCGCTTCGGCACGGCTCAGGTCCATTTTCCCGTTCAGGAAGGCACGCATCGTGAACTCTCCTGCATCGGCCTGTCGCGCCCCGTTGTCAAAGAGAGTGAGCAACAGTTGCTGTGTTATGTAGGTCGATGCGTGACAGCCTATCTCCACGCTATCCTCGCCTGTGTAGCTGTGTGGGGCACGCATAATTGTTACCAGCACCTCGTCGAGCAGTTCATCGGGGCCGGTATATATATCGCCGAAGGCAACGGTGTGGCTCTTGCGTTGGGCAAGGGACGCGCCTTTGCGCGGAACAAATATCTTATCGACTATGGCAACAGCCTGTGGCCCCGAAATGCGTATGATGTTTATTGCACCACCCTGCGGTGTTGCAAGTGCGCATATTGTATCCTTCATAATATCTCTCGCTGTGAGTTTTGTGTTTCTGTTTGTGTATATATAACAGTTGTGAAGAGGCGCGCCTCTTCACAACTGTATGGCAATCATATACGGTCGAGCACGGTCTGTATAAGTTCGCGCATCTTCTCGTTATAATCCATTGTGGCTTTCTTGGCCAGGCGGTTGGCAATGACAAGGCACACCGTGACAGCTTTATGCCCCATAAGAGCCGACAGGCCGGCAAGAGCCGAGCTCTCCATCTCGAAGTTGGTAATACGCTGTCCCTTGTACTCGAACGACTCTATAAGTTCGTTCTGCTTTGGGAATGCCAGAGGCACGCGCAACTGACGGCCTTGCGGGCCAAAGAAACCGCCACAGGCAATGGTAACGCCACGCACCATATTGTCCTGTGCTATGCGCTCCACAAGCTCGCTGTCGGCGGGGATTGTGTAGGGGGCACAGAGCAAAGGCGACCAGTTGAGGTGTTTCTTGAAAGCCTCTTCAAATTCCAGGTCGCACACCTCGTTACGCCCGGCGTAGAAGTTGAGCAACCCGTCGAAACCCACCGACTTCACCGAGCAGATGAAAGAGCCTGTGGGGCAATACTCCTGCAAGCCGCCGCAGGTACCAATGCGCACCATCTGCAACTGCTTGAAGGTATCCTTCTCGTAACGTGTCGCAAAATCGATGTTGGCGAGCGCGTCGAGCTCGTTCACCACAATATCGATATTGTCGCAACCGATACCTGTTCCCACCACGCTTATGCGTTTACCCTTGTAGGTACCCGTGATGGTGCGGAACTCACGTGCACTTATGTCGCACTCCTGTTCGTCGAAGAATGCAGCCACTTTGGGCACACGGTTGGGGTCACCAACCAGGATAATCTTTTCTGCCAACTGTTCCGGTTTTACTCCCAAATGATAGACTGCCCCGTTGGGTTCAATGAGCAGTTCCGAAGGAGGAAAATAACGCTTCATAATCAACTTCTTTAAATGTTAACAGTTAATGTAAAAAATATATGACTTAACCCTTTGCGATGTTATCGCGCATAGCCGTGTCGGCTTGCAGGTTCTTCATACGATAATAGTCCATAATGCCGAGATTTCCGTTGCGGAACGCTTCGGCCATAGCCTTGGGCACTTCGGCCTCCGACTCTATAACGTGGGCACGTGCCTCCTGTGCGCGGGCCTTCATCTCCTGTTCCAGAGCCACAGCTATTGCACGACGCTCCTCGGCCTTTGCCTGGGCGATATTCTTGTCGGCATTGGCCTGGTCTATCTGCAACATAGCACCGATGTTCTTGCCCACATCGATGTCGGCAATATCGATAGAGAGAATCTCGAATGCAGTTCCCGCATCGAGTCCCTTTTTAAGTACCAGCTTCGATATTGAGTCGGGGTTTTCGAGCACCTCCTTGTGAGTTTCCGAAGAACCAATTGACGAAACGATACCCTCGCCCACACGTGCAAGTACAGTCTCCTCGCCGGCACCGCCCACAAGACGTTTTATGTTGGCACGCACGGTCACACGCGCAATGGCAATGAGCTGGATACCATCCTTTGCCACCGCTGTAACGTGGGGAGTGTCAATCACTTTGGGGTTAACCGACATCTGCACGGCCTCGAACACATCGCGGCCTGCCAGGTCGATGGCTGTCGCCATCTGAAAAGTAAGGTCGAAATTGGCCTTTGCCGCCGACACAAGTGCGTGAACCACCTTCTCCACACGGCCACCTGCCAGATAGTGCGCTTCCAGGTCGTCACGTGTAATGCCTTTAAGACCGGCCTTGTGTGCCTCAATCATGGCAGCCACGATTTTGTGGGGAGGCACATTACGTATGCGCATAAGAAACAACTGTATCAAAGATACATAAACACCCGATACCTGTGCCGATATCCACAACATAAAAGGCACATAGTGAAAGAAAATCGCGAGCACCACAAACGACACGAAAGTCACAATTCCGATAAAAACTCCATCCATAGTAATTATAAAATTAAAAAATTATACATTTTGTTGCGGCAACAGAGCCACATTATTTTCTCTTAACAAAAATGGTACTCTCCGTTATGCGCGACACATAGACCGCGGCACCCTCGTCGATGAATCCATCGGCCGAAGTGACATCTATCTGCACCTTGCCGAAGTCGGCCTCTCCAACAAGAGCAAGGCGTGTGAGTGCAACTCCCTCATCACCCACGGCAACAGCCGCTGCATCCGGTGCCTTTACCGTCGACTCTATGTTTGTTTTCAGCGCAAGCCGCTTGAAAGGCTTACCATACACCGACCACAGTACAAAGAACACCACAAGGGCCAGCACTGCAAGGAATGTAACCCAGCCTGCCGTTACGCCAAGCACCACAAAGGCATAGGCCACCGACACAATGAACGACACAACTCCCAGAATACCGGTAAGACCAAGCCCGGGAACAAGAGTTACCTCCACCAGCAAGAGCAAGGCACCCAAAAAGACAAATAACGACACTAAAAAGAGTTCCATAACAAATTATTTATATATAACACCGGTTTCCAATCTTCTAATCTCACGCTCCATTTGCTGCAAAGCAGTATAATCGCCGTCGACCTTGCGTTCCAAGCGCAAAATATCCTCGCTCATACGCGCCTTGCCCGCATTGGAAGCCACTGCATAAGCATCGCGTTTCTGCCGGAGGGCGGCCACATCCTTTTCGTGCTGCGCACTGCCCTTCTGCCACTTCTGGAAAAGCGCACGTGCCTCGGCACTCTTGAAATCGCCCAGCGAGGTATAGTCCAGCGCATCGTCTATCACAAAGAGGAAATCGCCCTCCTTCTTCTCATCGCGCAGTTCATACTGCAACATTGCAAGCTGGCGGCGGGCGTTGCGCACAGCATCGGCATCGCCCTGCGTCGATGCAATGTCGTGCAACAGAGCAAATTTCAACACATTCGCATAGCCGTCACGCTCAATATCGAAGCGTTCCTTTGCATCGTCGTACACAAATACATATACACACACCTTGCCCGCAGGCTGACGGCGGTCGCTGGCAAACCACCCCAGGCCGGCCACCTCGTTCACCGCCATCATATAATCGTTGGCAGTGGAATTGAACGGCATACCCACATTGTCGGGACGCAGATAACGGCCGTTCTCCGAATCGTAGCGTGTCACAAAGATATCGTATCCGCCCACCGACCCCTCGCCATCGCTGGCAAAGTAGAGCGTGAGGCCGTCGGCAAGCATAAAGGGATAGTTGTCGTTGCCCCCCGTTTCAAAACCGGCAAGTTTTGCAGGCTTGCTCCACTGCTCTCCCACCATACTGCTGTGGTAGAGTTTCAGCAGGCTGTCACCCGCCATACCGTTGCACATAGCATAGTAGATATCGGTACCGCGTTCCGTTTCCGACAGGTAACCGCCATCCTCGTCTTCCTCGTCGAAATAGTCGGCCACCGAGTATATCGAAGCAGCATCGCGCCCCATCTTGTATGCCGAAAGGAAACTCTCCTTATCGACCACCACACTGTCTATCACACAAACCTTACCGGTGGCACTCACCATTCGGTAGAGACGGTTTACATTATTCAATTTTGAACGGTAGATGGCTATGAGCGAGTCATCGGTGGCAACATCGAGGAAGTCCTCGTACTTCTCGGCCGCCGATGCGTAATCGCAACTGTCGGCAAGCAGGTCGCCAAGATAACGGTGTGCATTGGTTATCTTGCGCGATGCGGCAAATTCCAGCATCTCGCGCACGGGTACCGTGTCTTTCGTTTCATAGCAACACACCGCATACCAATAGTTGTACTCGCTGTTGCGGGGATAGCTCTTCAACAATTTCGCGAACATCGGTTTTGCCACGGAGTACTCACCGGCAAGAAAATGTTTCCTGGCCACCGCCTTGCTCTGCGCAAAGAGAGCAGCAGCGGAAAAGGAAAAGAGCAGCAATATGTATAAACACTTTTTCATATACAATTTCATTTTTTACTTACAGGCGGCAACTGCCGCCCAGCAACATCATCGGTCATTATGGCAAATGTATAAATAAAATATTATAAAGCCTATTTCTTTTAAATAATTTTAAATTTTCGGCCGCTCGCACCCGCAATAAAGGTACTTTTTGCAAGAATTATCACAAGCAGATGGGCAATAAATGCCGACAATTCACTAACTTCGCGACCAAATTGCGACCAATGGCAAAATACACACCCGAACAGAAGATGCACAAGCTGCTCCAAAGCCGCTTTTCAAAGGCGACAAAGGAGTATTCGCTGCTGAACGACGGCGACAAGATTCTTGTAGCCCTGTCGGGCGGCAAGGACTCGCTCACCCTGTTGCAGTTGCTTGCCGAAAGGAGTCGCATACACAAGCCCGCAATATCCATCATTGCCGCGCACGTGTCAATGGTAAACATTCCTTACAAGAGCGATATCGAATTCCTGCAACGTTTCTGCGAAGGGCTGCAAGTTCCCTTCCATCACATAGAGAGCAGCTTTGCAGCCGAAACCGACACAAAGCGTTCGCCCTGCTTCCTCTGTTCGTGGAACCGCCGCAAGGCACTCTTCGAACTTGCACAGCGCGAGGGATGCAACAAGATAGCCCTGGGGCACAATATGGACGACTTCATTGAAACACTGCTTATGAACATAACATTCCAGGGAGCATTCAGCGCAATGGCACCGGCAATGAAGATGGACAAATTCCCAATCACCATAATACGTCCGTTATGCCTCACAAAGGAGAGTGACGTTGAAGAATATGCCGCACTGCGCGCCTTCCCGCCACAGGTAAAGAATTGCCCCTACGAGAATGACAGCAACCGCAAAGCAATGAAAGATATGCTCGCACAACTCACCCGCCTGAACCCGGAGGCCCATTACAATATTTGGGGAGCAATGAGCAACATACAACAGGAGCTGCTGCCGCCAAAAACCGAAAAGAAACAGTAAAAATATTACACAAATGACAAAAATCATCCTCACCCTTGTGCTGCTCATAATATCGAACAGCTTTATGACACTTGCCTGGTATGGCAACCTCAAATTACAGGATATGAAAATCATATCGTCGAACACACCCATGATATTCATTATCCTCATAAGCTGGGGCATAGCCCTGCTCGAATACTCCTTTTTAATACCGGCCAACCGCATTGGCAGCGAGATAAACGGAGGCCCCTTCTCGCTCGTGCAGCTCAAAGTGATACAAGAGGTGATATCGTGTCTTGTATTCGGCATAATAGTATCGATACTCTTCAAGGGGGAGAGCCTGCAATGGAACCACTTTGTGGCAGTACTCTTCCTTGTACTTGCCGTCTATTTTGTATTCCTCAAATAAGAAGCTGTTTAAATTTCTTTCGAAAGAAAATGATTTAATCAGTTCCCCCTGTGGTCCACTCCTTTTATTTTATGCATTAAGCCACTCAAACCGCAGAATGAGCAGTAGCGGCAACAGTTGAACCGAATTGCCCGAAACCGCGTGAAGCAAGAAAAATAAATAAAATTTGAAGAAAATTTCTTGTTTGGTAAATATTATTCCTTTATATTTGGAACTGATTTACACCCTTTTACGTCGGTTTCAAAAGGAAACGGGCGCAACGCCAATTGTAAGTCGATAATACACAAAAAGATAACCCTTCACAAAAGGACACGGACAAGGAAACAAATAAATTAAAGTATAACCAAATATGAAAAAAGCAATCTCAAAAAATTTGAAAAGTTGGATGCTCCTCTCACTTGCTATGTTTGTGGGCGGCACATTCATTGGTTGCCAAGAAGACGTTGACCAAAGCAACCGCTTTACATTTACAGGAGAACTTATCTCGACACACTTGGAGAACAACCCCGACAAGTACAGTTACTTTGTTGAAATCCTCAACAAGGCATCTATCGGCAACAAAGCATCGGGAAATATGCTCAAAACCCTCTCCACATATGGTGCATACACATGTATAGCTCCCACCAACGAAGCCATTGAAAGTTTTGTAAAGGAGCAATACGAGATTTACATGAACAGCGTTGCCGAGAACGAAAAAAACCCCCTCTCGCCAATCATCGAGACCGGTGTCACATCGCCCTACGTGAGCGACCTCTCTGTTGAAAAATGTTCCGAGATTGCCAAGAACCACATTATTGAAGACGAGTTCAGAACCGTAGACTTCAAAGTTGGCAGCAACATCCCCAAAGTAACAATGAACTACCGCCCCGTTTTGGTAAGCAGCGACATAGACCCCGAAACAGGCGACAGAAGATACTTCCTCGGTGTAAACGAGGCTCAAATTGTAGAGAGCGATATTTCCACATACAACGGTACCATTCACGCAGTATCGAAAATGTTGAACCCCTCTACCCAGAATGCATCGGAAATCATCAACGAAGTTGGTGGCATCAGCATCTTCCGCGAGGCATTGCAGCAGACAGGCCTCACAGCCTTGCTCAACAAATACGAAGTTGACAAGGATTATGACAAAGATGCCGATTTCGTAGTATTCTCAGGTCAGCCCACTGCCGTGCAAGGCCGCCCCGAAGAGAACAACTACGGTTTCACACTGCTTATGGAGCCCAACGAGGTTCTTGCCAACCCCGCAAACAACAGCTTCAATATGGCCATCACCTCACTCGACGACCTTATTGAGTTTGCCGAAAAGGTATATGGCTCGGAGCCCGGATACGAAAACATCTACACACACCCCAAGAATGCTCTTTTCAAATATATATCCTACCATATTATCGACCGTAAGCTCGACTTCGTTTCCGGTCCTATGGGTTGGATTATGGAGCAGGACTATGAGGGCGGCAACGGCTTCCTCGCCAACACCAATATGAACAGCGCGTTCAACTGGCACGACTATTTTGAAACATACCTCCCTTACAGCGAATGGGAGTACAGCGATGCCGACCTTGATGAGATTGCCAAAGGTAATGTTGATGCAGGCTGTATGATTAAGGTTACAAAGGCCTACACCGATGCAGCTTTCAAGAGCACAGATGTTGTGCTCAACTACTGCAACAAGACTCCAAGCGATATGATGTACTACCACACCAATATCAGAGTCATCAGACAGACCGAGGCCGAGAAAATTTGGGAATCGCTCAAAAACGTAAGCCTCGACCCCCAAAATGCAACAATCCACTTCCTCGACAAGATTCTTGTATATAATGAGGAGGAGATGCGTGAGAATATCATAAACGAAAGAATGCGCTGGGACATTGTTTCCTGCTTCCCCGAGCTCACCACCAACCGTGTTCGCTGGAACACCGACTATCCTTTCGTTTACATTCCCGCAGGCAGCGACCTTTCGGCAAGAGAAAGACAGTTCAGCACACGTTTGAGAGCACTCAACAACGATAGTAGAATCTACTACCTCTACCCCTGGGTAACCGGTACAGGCAGCTACACCAACTATCAGGGCGACGAGTTCCTTGTTGAGGGTATCTTCAACATTGAGTACCGCCTGCCTCACGTTCCCAAAGGAACATACGAGGTACGTATAGGTTTCTCAATGTCAAACCGCCGTGGTGTTATCCAGTTCTATCTCGATGACGTAATTTGCGGTATCCCCGTGGATATGCGTAACGACGAATCGAACAAGAACCGTATCGGCTGGTTCTCCGACATTGACGAAGAGACCAACGAGCGTTTGTCCGACAAGGAGATTCAGGATGCCGAGAAAGCCCTCCGCAACCGTGGATATATGAAGGCACCCGCAAGCATCTGGGTGGGCAGCAAGACACCTATGCGCGACACAGACAACGGTATGCGAAGAATACTTGTTACAAACCAGGAACTCAACCCCACACGCGAAGGTCACTGGGTGAGAATAAAGAACGTGACCGAGGGTTCTATCGGTAAAGAGGAGTACAACCAAGACTACTTGGAGATTGTTCCGAAATCGATTTACAACAACCCCGCAAAACCCGAAGACATATATTAAAAAACATACAATTTGCAAAACACTTCCTCAAAAGGGAAGTGTTTTGCAAATATAGACACCTTGTAACATCATTAATATAAGAATATGAAAAACGGTTTCATAAAAGTTGCCACTGCAAGCCCATTGACAAGTGTAGCCGACTGCACCTTCAACACACAAGAGATAGCCGCTCTCATAGAGAAGCTCTCGCACGAAAATGCCGAGCTCATAACTTTCCCCGAACTTTGCATCACATCGTGCAACTGCGGCAGCCTCTTCACACAACCGTTCTTCATAAAGAAAGCCGAAGACGCACTGCACACCCTGCTCACAGCCGGCAAAGCAAGCAACAGCATAATTGTTGCAGGGCTTCCCGTGGAACACACCGGCCGGATATACAACTGTGCAGTGGTTATGCACCGTGGCAACATAATGGGAGTAACGGCACAGGGCAACCCTGTCAGCCCATTTGCAGCCGCCACCACTCTTCCGGCCAATGCCACCATAACCCTTTGCGGGCAAGAGGCGAGAATAGGAGATAACCTGCTCTACCGCACACCATCATACACTTTCGGCATTGAGATAGGCAGTGATGCACAAGCACCGCTCACCCCGGGTACTCTGCAAGCGATTGCAGGAGCCGAGGTTATAATAAACCCCGTTGCCGCCGGAGCCGAAGTTGGAGCCATTGACAAAGCCAATGAGCAGATGGCGGCACAAAGCCGCCGATGCATCTGCGCCTACCTGCACACGAATGCAGGTTATGGCGAGTCGACAAGCAACGCTGTGTATTCCGGTTACAACACCATATATGAAAATGGCACACAACTATCAGCCGGCACTCCATTTACAAACAGAAGCAACTACTCAATAACAGAAATCGACATTGAGAAATTGCGCAAACTGCGCATTGCAAGCAGGCATTTTGCCACACAGACAGCCGGGCAGCCCTTCGACACCATATACATTGCACAAGAGAGTGAAGAACGGGCAACGCTCACACGCACATTCGACGCATACCCCTTTATACCCAAAGCCAATGCCGGAAAGCGCTACGAAGAGATATTCTCCATACAGACTTTGGCCCTTGCCAAAAGAGTGGAACACACAAGAGCAGAAAGTTGTGTAATAGGAATTTCGGGAGGGCTCGATTCCACCCTTGCGCTGCTGGTGACCGCAAACGCATTCGACACCATAGGCAAGGAACGCAAGAACATCATAGCCGTTACGATGCCAGGGTTCGGCACCACCGACCGCACATACAACAACGCAATGACACTGATGCAGAGCCTGGGTGTCACCATCCGTGAGATTTCAATAAAGGATGCCTGCATACAGCACTTCAAGGACATTGAGCACGACATTGCAAAACACGATGTTACGTATGAGAACTCGCAGGCACGTGAACGCACACAGATACTTATGGACATCGCCAACCAATGCAACGGCATAGTGGTGGGCACAGGCGACCTGTCGGAACTCGCACTCGGCTGGGCCACCTACAACGGCGACCATATGAGTATGTATGGCGTTAACGCATCGGTTCCCAAAACACTTATGCAACACATTGTGCGCTACGTTGCCGGCAAGAGCAGCAATGAGAAGGTACGCACCACCCTGCTCGACATTGTCGACACCCCCATCTCGCCCGAACTTATCCCGGCCGACGAACAAGGCAACATAAAACAGAAGACCGAGGACCTTGTAGGCCCATACGAACTGCACGACTTCTTCCTCTACAACTTTGTACGCTATGGTTTCTCACCCGCCAAAATAGCAATGATGGCCGAAAGCGCCTTTAAAGAGACGCACAACAAAGCCACCATAAACAAATGGCTCACCACCTTTATGCGCCGTTTCTTCACACAGCAGTTCAAACGCTCCTGTATGCCCGACGCGCCCAAAGTGGGCAGCTGCAACCTTTCTCCGCAAGAGGGTTGGAGTATGCCGGCCGACACCGTTAACACAATTTGGACCCAAGCCTGCAAAGAACTTTAAAAACTAATACCTGTAACACAAAATCCCTGCAATACACACAATGCAGGGATTTTTTTTGATATTAAAGAGGAGGGGCAAAGAGATAACACCGAGAAGTTTTTGGGGTTCAGTAGAAATTTAGTGTGGACAAATTGATTCTTTAATAAGTTGTGCTCCCTCACGCTGCCCTTTGTATAACGAAATAACTCACGCTCGGCATAATGCAAATAAATTTGCCTTCTTACTCTCGCTTAATCGTTATTTTCGCTTTCGGCGACGATTATCTCCTGCAATGGTAATTCTAAAAAGAAACCGGCACCGTTAAAATCACAGTGTTTATCCGAGCATTTGCAGGAGAGAGTGCGAAAGCTCGTGCAAATGAGCGAGTGAAAGTTTACTTGCACGC
>SUXO01000056.1 GCA_015060885.1 Bacteroidales bacterium | reverse complement strand
CATCCCGCACTACGTGCGACTAATTGCTGCAAGCATTGTCTATTAAATTACATTTAATTACGCAGCACCCTGCAAACGGCAGAAAGGCTTGCAGCGACAAGCGAGTGTCGAACGAGTTATATTGCTTTAAAGCAATTCACGAGCAGAGACAGGAGCGACTTGAACGCCCCGTGTGCCGGGCGTTTTTGTTACTTTTTGAGCGACAAAAAGTAAATAAAGGAATTCAATGATAGAAAGAATTGCTCACGGGCCACCGAGGATTTAGGAGTGAGAAAGTTTTATTCCCCCGACTTTTGCAGGTGAACCTATGTTAACTGCTATATTATCTCTTCATTTATAGTAAACAGAGGGGCAACCGTGAGTGCCCCTCTGTTCTATTTCAGTTCAATAACTTCCAGGTCTTCGAATTTGCACCCGTTTATGGTGAATTTCACAAGGGTGCGCACCTGTTGCCATCCCTGCTTGCCTGCCGCTCCCGGGTTTATGTGCAGGCAATTTATGAGCTTGTCGTACTCTATTTTGAGAATGTGCGAGTGCCCCGAAATGAACAACTGCGGCTGTTCCTGGTATAAGGTTCTGCGAATCGATGCATCATACCTTCCGGGGTAGCCGCCAATGTGCTTCATAAGCACGTTGCAATCCTCTATTCTAAAACGTGCAATCTCCTTGAAACGGAAACGCACATCGCTGCCGTCGATATTGCCGCACACGGCTCTTACGGGGCAATGCGCCTCCAACTGCTCTATTATGCGCATTGAGCCAATGTCGCCGGCGTGCCATATCTCGTCACAATCGTTGAAGTGGAAGAGATACTTGTCGTCCCACCAGCTATGGGTGTCGCTCAACAGCCCAATCCGTTTCATAGCCCGAACCGGTTCTTTATAAGGCTGTACAACAGTTCGACCGTACCCTCAATGCCCATCAATGACGAGTTTATGCACAGGTCGTAGCTGTGTGCCTCGCCCCAGTGGGTGGTGGCATAGTAGTCGTGGTAGGAGCGACGTTTCTTGTCGCCCTTCTCAATAAGTTCGTTTGCCTTGTTCTCGTCTACCATCTTTTTCTTTGCAATGCGCTGTATGCGCTCGCTCTTGTCGGCAGTGATGAAGATGCTTATCATATTGGGGTTGTCACGCAACACATATTCGGCGCAACGGCCAATAATTATGCAGGCTTCCTTTTCGGCAATCTTGCGTATGGCTTCGCTCTGTATGAGGAATAGCTGGTCCCTCTCCATACAGCTCCCGCCCGAAAGAAATCCCGACAGTGAGCCGTGTATGCTGAACACTCCCCCGAACAGGCTGTTCGACTCCTTTTCATCGGCACTTTCAAAGGCTGTGGTGTCGAGCCCGCTCTCCTTTGCAGCCACTTCCAGGAGTTTCTTGTCATATACGGGTATGTGCAGGCGTGCGGCCAGTTTTTCGGCAATCTCCTTTCCACCGCTGCCAAGTTGACGACCTATTGAAATTACAAATTTCTGCATATATTTCAGTTTTTTATTGGTTCTTTTGATAGTGGTTTATTGTTGGCCGCCCATTTCGCGGTTCCATTTGTTGAACTGCATTTTAAGTATCGTTATTGTGAGCATAGCCGCTACAAAGTCGGAAATGGGCATACTGAACCACACGCCGTCCTCTCCATAAAAGAGTGGCAGGGTAAGGAGCAAGGGTATGAGGAAGAGTATCTGTCGTGTGAGTGAGAGGAATATCGATTTCTGCACCATACCTATGCTTTGGAAAAAGTTGGTGGTAACCATCTGGAAACCAATCAATGGCATTACGAACGACATTATTCTCATAGCCTTTGCGGCATTGTTTATCAAGGTTGTGTCGGTGGTGAAGGCACGTGCAATGGTTTCGGGTATGAACTCGTTGAGAATGAAGCCAATGACCATTACGATAGTTGCACATATGCAGGTGAGCTTGAATGCCGATGCCACCCTGCTGTGCTGTTTTGCACCGTAATTATATCCCACAATCGGTTGCATACCCTGTGTAAGGCCCAGCACAATCATCACGAATATGAAAGTCACTCGGTTTGCTATGCCATAGGAGGCAATGGCTATATCGCCGTCGGCACCATAGGTGCGCAACCCTTTGTTCACAATTATTACCACAATGCATGCTGCGGCGTTAATGAAGAAGGGGGACATTCCAATGCCGAGAATAGCCTTTACAATGTCGGCTTTCAATTTATAGATGCCGCGTTGCAGGTGCAAAAGTTCGTCGGGGTTGCTCAACAGGCGTATCTGCCACACAAGCGTTGTGCACTGTGCAATTATTGTGGCAAGCGCCGCGCCCCTTATTCCCCAGTGGAACACATATATGAATATAGGGGCAAGTATTATGTTGTTTATCACGGTGATAATGGTTGCCATCATTGCCTGGCGCGGGTGCCCCGACGCGCGCAACGCAGCGTTTATGCCAAAATAGAGGTGGGTTACAATGTTGCCATACAGAATCACAGTCATAAAGTCACGTGCGTAGGGCAGTGTGGCCTCGCTGGCACCGAAGAAGTAGAGTATCTTGTCGAGGAAAAGCAGCGAAACGGCGGCGAACAGCGTTCCCACAATAATGTTGAGCGTCACGATGTTCCCCAATATGAGCTTTGCCGAATTGTAGTCCCTCTGCCCCAGTTTCACCGAAAGCTGTGTGGCACCGCCAAGTCCCACCATAGCGCCGAATGCTGCCGAGAGGTTCATAAACGGGAAAGTGGTGGCAAGGCCCGAAATTGCAAGCGCGCCCACACCTTGCCCTATGAATATGCTGTCTATCATATTATAGAGCGATGCAGCCGTTTGAGCGATGATTGCCGGCACGGCATATTGTACAAGCAGTTTGCTTATTTTTTCTGTTCCAAGTTCGGTGGGAACCTTCTTTTGGGTTGAACCGTTTGCTGTCATATATAGAATTATGATTGTTTATGGAAAATGTCGAGACAAATGTACAAAAAATTTTTATCTTTGTCATTCGAATTCCCAAAGATATAATGGAGGCGGAATTTACCGATATAAAAAGTAGAACTATGGCAATTGACGAAAAAAGTGTATTGGTGGGTATGAGCGGTGGCATAGACAGCACGGCTGTGTGCAGTATGTTGCTCGAAGAGGGCTATCGCGTCGTGGGGTTGACACTTGTCACTTGTGAATCCTCGCTCAAAGCGGTTGAGGCAGCGGCAGAGCTTGCCGCCCGTCTGGGAATTCCCCATTATGTTGCCGATGTACGCGAGAAGTTCGGCGAGAAGGTGGTACAACCCTTTGTCAATGCCTATTTGCAAGGCTTCACCCCTAATCCCTGTGTGAACTGCAACCCCGAAATAAAATTCAGAACCCTGGAAGAGTGGGCCGACAAACTCGGCTGCAAATATATTGCCACAGGGCATTATGTACAGCTGAAAACCATCGGTGAAAAGGTCTATATCTGCACGGGTGACGACGACAGGAAGGACCAGAGCTATTTCCTGTGGAGGCTCACGCAACAGCAGCTCGGCAGGGTGCTTTTCCCATTGGGTAATTGGGAGAAGAGCAACGTGATCCGTTATCTTGGCGAGCATAGCCTTGAAAGGGCTGCCGACGATGGCGAGAGTATGGAGATATGCTTCATTCCGGGAGATTACCGCGATTTCCTGCGTTCGGCCGTTCCCGGCATAGACGAACGCTTCGGAGGCGGCTCATTTGTCGACAGCGAGGGGCGTGTGCTGGGCAAGCACAAAGGGTATCCTTTCTACACGATAGGGCAGCGCAAGGGGTTGGGCATTGCGCTCGGCTACCCCGCTTATGTCCTGAAAATCAACGCGGCAAAAAACACCGTGATGCTTGGTGCCGAAGAGTTGCTGCGTGCCGAATATATGCTTGTGGAAACCCCGCAATGGGTTGCAGGGGCACCGGCGCAGAACCTTCGGGTACGTGTGCGTCACCGTAGCCGTCCCGTTATGTGCGAGCCGCCGGTGCAGGTGGCCGAGGGGCTCTTCCTTGTGCACTTCCTCGAAGAGGTTTCGGCGGTAACACCGGGACAATCGGCAGTGTTTTATAGTGACAATATGGTTGTGGGCGGGGCTTTTATCGCCTCACAACGTGGTATAAACCAATGGACTGTGAATTATGAACGGGAATGAACCGCTATCGCTTTATTCGCTCAACAACCTTGTGCGCAATACGCTTGCACAAGGCTTGCCTTCGGCCTGTTGGGTTGTGGGTGAGTTAAGTGAGGTGCGCGAAACGCAGGCCGGACACTGCTATGTGGAACTTGTGGAGCGCGACGAAGCAACGCAGGAGATGGTTGCAAAGGCCCGCGGCACAATATGGGCCCGCATATACTCTTTGCTCAAACCATACTTTCTGGAACAGACAGGGGAGCGTTTTTCCGTGGGGCTCAAAGTTATGCTCAAAGTAACGGTAGTCTTTCACGAACTGTATGGCTTCTCGCTCGATATATGCGATATTGAGCCTGCTTATACGCTGGGCGACATTGCGAGGCGCAAACAGGCGATACTCAACCGCTTGAAGGCCGAAGGGGTGATAGACCTCAACAAAGAGCTCCCTTTCCCGGCCCTGCCGCAGCGCATAGCGGTTATCTCTTCCTCTTTTGCGGCGGGGTATGGCGATTTCTGTGACCAGCTGATGAACAACCCCTATGGCTTTGTATTCTACCCTCACCTGTTTGCAGCCCCAATGCAGGGCAACAAGGTGGAGCAGGGGGTTATATCGGCCCTTGACCGCATTGCCGAAAATATCGACTCTTGGGATGTTGTGGTAATTATAAGGGGTGGTGGAGCAACAAGTGATTTGAGTTGCTTCGATACGTATGACCTTGCCAATAACTGTGCGCAGTTCCCCCTGCCGATAATCACGGGTATAGGACACCAGCGCGACGATACGGTTCTCGATGCCGTGGCGCACACCCGCGCAAAGACACCCACAGCGGCAGCCGAGCTGCTAATCCACGCTGTGGCAGCGCAGAACGCGATGTTGGAGGATGTGAGCGCGCGGTTGGGCGTGGCAGCACGCAGTGTGCTGGAAACCCGTCGCAGGCAGCTTGCAGCGACACTGCAACGCCTTCCCGTATCGGTCGCCCTCTATCTGCAACGTCAGGGGCACAGGCTCGATATGTGGGAGCAACGGGCAAAAGCAGCTTCGCCCGAACGCATCCTTTCGCTCGGATATGGCATAATGCGTGTGAACGGCAGGGTTGTCCGTTCCATCGACGATGTTGAGGAGGGTGCACAGCTTGTCACCACAGTTGCGGGTGGCAGTTTTACCAGTGTTGTAACCGAAAAAAACAAGAATAATGAGTGAGAAACCAGTAAGTTATGTCCGGGCAGCGGAACGCCTGGAAGCCATAATGGCCGAAATAGAGAGCGGAACAGTCGACATCGACAAACTGTCGGCATTGTTGAAAGAGGCCGACGGGTTGATAAAATTCTGCCGTGACAAGCTCTACAAAGTCGACAATGAGGTCAATGCCATACTGCAACGTATGAGTGACGATTTGTCGGTCGAAGGGTAAAAAAAATGTGCCCTGCAATTGCATTTGATTAAATAATATTATCTTTGCAATAATTTGGGCAATGGCATAGCGGTTGACCATCTGTCACTCATATTGTCATTTGTGTCATATCGAACAAATGTGAGATATCTCAATACTACTCGTTTCAGGTCCCTCACGCAAGGTTCGGGATGACAAATGGCTATGAGGCATTTAACTGCAATAATTTAGGCCGTTCCAGACGGCTATGTGTGTTTGTGACAATAAAAAACAAAAAAGATACAGATATGAAAAATTTGGATTGGGCAAATATCGGCTTCGGATACAGAAAAACCGATTATAATGTTCGTTGCTACTATCGCGACGGCGCGTGGGGCGAAATTGAAATCAGCTCCTCGGAGCATATAAATATGCATATGGCTGCAACCTGTCTGCACTACGGGCAGGAGGCGTTTGAAGGCCTTAAAGCCTTCCGCGGCAAGGACGGCAAGGTGAGAATTTTCCGCCTCGAAGCCAATGCCGAGCGTTTGCAGCACACTTGTGACGGTATTCTTATGCCTCACGTAAGCGTGGAACTTTTCCGCGATATGGTTACAAAGGTTGTGGAACTCAACAAGGACTATATCCCCCCTTATGAGAGCGGCGCATCGCTATATATACGCCCCTTGCTCATAGGTACAAGCGCACAGGTGGGCGTTCACCCCGCATCGGAGTATCTCTTTATAATCTTCGTTACTCCTGTGGGCCCCTACTTCAAGGGCGGTTTCTCTACCAACCCCTATGTGATAATCCGCGAGTACGACCGTTCGGCTCCTCTTGGAACAGGAAAGTACAAGGTGGGTGGTAACTACGCTGCCAGCCTCCGTGCCAACAAACTTGCCCACGACAAGGGTTACTCCTGCGAGTTCTACCTCGATGCAAAAGAGAAGAAATATATCGACGAGTGCGGTGCCGCCAACTTCATTGGCATAAAGGACAATACTTATGTGACACCGCTTTCTACATCAATCCTTCCCTCTATAACCAACCGCAGCTTGCAGCAGATAGCAAAGGATATGGGTATGAAGATAGAGGTTCGCCCCGTTCCCGAAGAGGAACTCTCTACATTCGAGGAGGCAGGTGCTTGCGGCACGGCAGCCGTAATCTCGCCCATTGAGCGCATCGACG
Organism: Bacteroidales bacterium; assembly: GCA_015060885.1. GTDB lineage: Bacteria > Bacteroidota > Bacteroidia > Bacteroidales > Bacteroidaceae > HGM04593. The sequence goes on along the minus strand of SUXO01000056.1, from coordinate 5,429 downwards.
ACCTTGAAACAGGCCGCTCTTATGTGTTCTCAAAGGATGGCAAGCCCGGTCCCGTATGTACAAAACTCTATGAACATTTGCGTGCGATACAGTATGGCGACGAGCCCGATGTTTACGGTTGGGTAACAGTGCTTGATATTTAATGGCAATAATTGAAATAGATAAATTATGAGTAGTTTGAAATCGTTCAGGGATGCCGGTTGGGCACAACTCAATGGCAACTGGGGAAAGGCCGCAGTTGTTACGTTTGTGTATATAGCTCTCTCGGCAGTTATATCCACTCTCGAAAGCACTCTTTGGAGTGGTTCATTGTTTACATACCTGTTTATTATTCCGGTGGCCTATTCCTACAATGTGTTATTCCTGGATAACCTGCGTACAGGCAAGGAACTTGAAGTGAAAAGTATCTTCGACGGCTTCAACGATTACACCCGCGTGCTTGGAACTTACCTCCTTGTCTATATTTACACAATATTGTGGACATTGCTTCTGATAATACCGGGTATCATAAAGTCGCTCTCATATTCAATGGTTCCTTTTGTGCTTAAAGACAACCCCGAATTGTCGTTCAACGCCGCAATAGAGCGCAGTATGGCAATGATGGAGGGGCACAAATGGGAGTATTTCTGCCTAATCCTTACCTTTATAGGTTGGTTCTTATTGCTTATTATAACAGCCGGTATTGCATCCCTGTGGGTTACGCCTTATATGAGCGCAACCTTTGCCAACTATTACGAGGCGGTGAAGGCCGAATACGAAACTAAAACAGCTGCATAAAAAGTTATGGGAAAAGGAAAATTGAAGAAATTTGCCGATATGGCGCAGTACCCCAATGTCATTGAGCACCACTTCTCAATGGGCGATGCGCGCCCTTTTGAAATGAAAGGTTTATGGGGCAGGGATTTCTTCAAAAACGATAATCCGATAGTGCTTGAACTTGGTTGCGGTCGCGGCGAATACACGGTGGCTCTTGCACGCAAGTTCCCCGACAAGAACTTTATAGGGGTAGATATAAAAGGTGCGCGTATGTGGACCGGTGCAACCGATGCCATAAAAAACAACCTCACCAATGTGGGTTTCTTGCGCACCACCATTGAGATTATCGACCACTTCTTTGCCGCCGGCGAGGTGAGTGAGATATGGCTCACATTCCCCGACCCGCAGATGAAGAAGTTTACAAAGAGGCTCACATCGTCGCTCTTTCTGCAACGCTATGCAAAGATACTTGCTCCCGATGCCACCATCCACTTGAAGACCGACAGCAATTTTATGTTCACATATACAAAATATGTGACCGAGGTCAACGCACTGCCTGTCAAGGAGTGCATCGGCGATGTTTATGCGCAGGAGAGCGTGAGCGACATACTCTCCATACGCACATATTATGAGTCGCAGTGGCTCGAACGCGGCCTCACTATAAAATATATCTCATTCGGCCTCGGCGGCAAGGAGACGTTTGTGGAGCCTGACGTTGAAATTGAACTCGACGAATACCGTAGTTATAACCGCAGCAAGCGCAGCAGCTTGCAGACAAGTAAATAATATTTATGCTTAAACATATTGTAATGTGGCGCTTTGTTGAGGGCGCGCAGGGAAAAAGCCGCGTGGAGCACGCGCAGTGGATGAAAGAGCACCTCGAAGCCCTTGTGGGTGTAGTGCCCGAAATACGTTCAATGGAGGTGGGTGTCAACAAAACCCCATCGGCAACAGCGTACGATGCTGTACTTATATCGACCTTCGACGATGAGGCCGCGCTCGGCCGTTACAAGGTGCATCCCGCTCACCAGGCGGTGGCGGCATATTGCAAAGAGGTGCGCGAACTGCGTGCCGATGTCGATTATGAAATTTGATTTTTTAGAAGAAATTTAAACCACTTCCTGGCTTATGGCATTATATCCCAAACTGATACTCGACGCTCTCACAAAGGTACGTTACCCCGGTAACGGCAAAAATCTTGTCGAGGCCGAAATGGTCGACGACAACATACGCATCGAGGGCAACAAGGTTTCCTTCTCCATTATATTCGAAAAGCCCACCGACCCTTTCATCCGTTCGGTCATAAAGTCGGCCGAAACGGCGATACTCACATACGTCGGCAAGGATGTCGAAATAGTGGGCAACATCACAGCCGTGTCGCGCCAGGCTGCCCGCCCCGAAGTGGGCAAGTTCCTGCCGCAGGTAAAGAACGTTATTGCAATCTCGTCGGGTAAAGGCGGAGTGGGCAAGTCCACAGTGTCGGCCAACCTGGCGATAGCACTTGCACGTATGGGTTACAAGGTGGGGCTGCTCGATGCCGATATCTTCGGCCCCTCAATTCCCAAGATGTTCAGCGTGGAGGACGAACGCCCTTACAGCGAGCACATCGACGGGCGCGACCTCATAAAACCCATTGAAAAGTTCGGCGTTAAAATTCTGTCGATAGGTTTCTTTGTCGACCCCGACCAGGCTATCCTGTGGCGTGGCAGTATGGCAAGCAACGCCTTGAAACAGCTCATTGCCGATGCCAACTGGGGCGAACTCGACTACTTCCTCATCGACCTGCCTCCCGGTACAAGCGACATTCACCTCACGATAGTACAGTGCCTTGCCCTTACCGGAGCAGTTGTGGTGACCACCCCGCAGGAGGTATCGCTCGCAGCGGCAATAAAGGGCGTTAATATGTTCATAAACGAGAAGGTGGGGGTGCCCATTCTTGGTGTAGTGGAGAATATGGCCTGGTTCACCCCCGCCGAGTTGCCCGGCAACAAATATTATATTTTCGGCAAGGAGGGCGGCAAACGTATGGCCGAGGCCTATAACATCCCACTTATAGGCCAGGTGCCTCTTGTGCAGAGCATTTGCGAGAGTGGCGACGAAGGTGTTCCCATTGCAATGAAGAACACCCCCGACGGAGTAGCCTTTATGGAGGTTGCAGCAGCGTTGGTCGACAGGACTGCCCGTCGCAACGAGGAGCTGCCCCAAACAAAAATTGTTGAAACACATAAATAGGTCGAACAATGGAACGCGAAGAGAAGATTTTGAATTTCATCGATGGCAGTGCCACAGGCAGTGAATGTCGCAAACTTATACAGGAACTCCGTAAGGAGGGCTCTCTTGGCGAGGTGCTTATAAGTGAAGCAGCCGCGCTATTCCTCTATTCACGTGAAGAACTCCTCGAATACTTCTCGCCCGCCGAGGTTGACGAAATTGAGGAGATGCGCTCCGCGCTCACAACACCCAAAAAGAAAAGTGCCTACATCGTGGGCGATGCCGCTTCTCCCGGCCGTATGGTTGCAGAGGAGGGTGAGCCCTACGGGGAGTAATTGTTTATATAGTGTATATACAACAAAAGTGCGCCACCTGGCGCACTTTTGTTGTATGTTTTTATAAATGAGCGGGTTTATGGGCACACGGGGCGGATCGCAAGGCCAGTGCAACGTTCGTCCACTTCATCAAAATCGTAATTGCCTATTCCAAAGTTCATATTGTAAGCCCTATTGTCATACCAAACAGTGCTTAATGAACCTGACCAATAGAAGCCGAAGGAACCTTGCAAGAAGCCTGTTGAAAATTGCCCACCGCTTATGCCCGTTGCGGGTAAGAATATGCTGTTGCCGTTAGGGCCGGTTACGCGGTAACCATTAACGCTGTTAAGGGTAGTCCACTGCCAAGTGCATTTTGTGTGAAGTTCGTCTTGCTCGGCTTTGGTGGGCATACGCCAAGAACCACCCCATTTGACAGTCGCAGCATCATATTGAGTACCGGAAATATTACTGCCGATATTTGTAAGTTCTGAAGTTGAAGCGTTATAGTCATAACGACCATTACCATTTTTATCTCTCCAATATTTGTAAGTGCTCCAAGAGTATTCACTCTTCTCCTCTGTTTCTCCCCAAGCGTAGTAGCCGCCGTACTCCCAGGGCTGTGTGGCACCCACGTTGCAACTTGCCCATTTAACCGAGAGTCCCAGGTCCACAATACGGTTGTCGAGCATTGAGCCACCCGTTCCTCCACCGAGCGCGCCTTGCATTGCCGCAATAGCTGCATAATCGGTGTCATCACCGTCGCCGCCACCGCAAGCAGTAAAAGAAAACGTAGCCATTGCTGCAAAGAGCAGTGGCAAGCAGTTGTAAATAAAAGACTTTTTCATAGCAATAAAATTTTTATGTTAATAAATAGAAATTTCTTGCTGCGAATGTAAGTCAAAAAGTTCAGCAATTACCCCCCCGTAGTTAAAATATGTTAACGGCAGAAAAATACTCATTTCAGTGCACACTCCTCGACTTGTTTGGTTGTGAAAATCGGGACAGAATTTTAAGAAAATCTCCTTCGAGTAATTTATGGCAAGTAATTTAAGGTTGTAATAAAGAAAATGATGGCAGCCCAATTTATAAAAGCTGCCATCATTTCATATTTTAACTTAACTCTCCTCTCTTGCAAGCAATTGGGGTGGTTGCAAACAGAGGGATTATGGGCAAACGGGGCGCACGGTGTGGCCCAACATGCGGTTATTGTAATAAACTTCGGTCTTATGGTCGTAGAAATCAATATAATACGCTCCGCCGTTCCAAGAATTATATATCGAACTCGACCAATAAATTCCGTAGGTTCCCTGTTCGGATATCGCCGTGGACGCGCGGCTGCCCGCAGCGGGCAGGAATATGCTGTTGCCGTTGGGGCCGGTTACGCGGTAACCGTTAACGCCGTTAAGGGTAGTCCAAGTCCAAGTGCAGCTGTTGCGTAGTTCGACTTGCTCGGCTCTTGTGGGCATTCGCCAAGTGCCGCCCCATTTAACGGTGGCTACATCGTCTGTGGGTTCAAGGGTTGTTTTGTTATCAACGGTTCCATCACTGCTATTGGTACAATATTTCGTAATACCGGTGTTGTTTCTTCCATAATATTTGTAGGTATTATAGGAGTAGTTGCTTTTCTCCTCGGTTTCTCCCCAAGCGTAATAGCCGCCGTACTCCCAGGGCTGTGTGGCACCCACGTTGCACGATGCCCACTTAACCGAGAGCCCCAGGTCCACAATACGGTTGTCGAGCATTGAGCCGCCCGTTCCTCCACCAAGCGCACCCTGCATTGCCGCAATAGCCGCATAATCGGTGTCATCACCGTCGCCGCCACCGCAAGCAGTAAAAGAAAACGTAGCCATCGCTGCAAAGAGCAGTGGCAAGCAGTTGTAAATAAAAGACTTTTTCATAGCAATAAAATTTTTATGTTAATAAATAGAAATTTCTTGCTGCGAATGTAAGTCAAAAGTTTGAGCAATTACCCCCCCGTAGTTAAAATATGTTAACTGTTGTAAATTTATACTTTTTGCGGTTCAGTAGAAATTTAGTGTGGACAAATTGATTCTTTAATAAGTTGTGCTCCCTCACGCAGCCCTTTGTATAACGAAATAACTCACGTTCGGCATAATGCAAATAAATTTGCTTTCTTACTCTCGC
>SUXO01000055.1 GCA_015060885.1 Bacteroidales bacterium | reverse complement strand
ACATTTGCAGGGTGCTGTGGGACTTCCTCAGTTAGTCGCCTTGCGGCACCTAACTCACGGGCAAACATTCCTCGCACTCTCTCCTGCAAATGCTCGGATAAACACTATGATTTTAACGGTGCCGGTTCCTTTTTGAGAATTACCATTGCAGGAAATAATTTGTTACACATAGGATGGTATGAGGGAGAACAACTTATTAAAGAATCAATTTGTCCACACTAAATTTCTACTGAACCGTTCTAACATCTTTGTTTCCATAAAAACAAAGATAGTACTTTTTTATTAACCCACAGTAAATTTCTACTGAGCCCAATTCCCGGCAACCACATCGTATGCAGGAATCTCTCTTAAAAACGAATAGCTGTTCTTCTCGTAATCCATCTTGCAGCAAAAGTGTTGCAGGCCGTTGCTCACAATGAGGAAATTGACCTTCAAAACAAGGTTGTAACGTGCAATCTGTGCAAAAACCTTCTCGTCTATTTTCACCGTCGGAGCCTTGTATTCCACAATGGCTATCGGCCTCAAATTCTTGTCATACACAACAGTGTCGCAACGGCGCATCATCCCATTTAGTGTTATGGGCACCTCGTTGGCAGTGAGCGTGGCGGGGTAGCCCTTGTACTCAATGAGCATATTCACGAAGTGTTGCCGCACCCACTCCTCGGGAGTAAGTGCCACATAACAACGGCGCAAGCGGTCGAAAATCTCTCTCTTTCCCTCCTTCTCGCGTATCTTTGCTTCGTAGCCCGGCAAATTCAACAATGACATTCCGTATCTCTTTTATTGGATAGACAGCTCAAATATAAAAACAATACTCAAACAATGGCAAAATAAAATTTAAACGGCTTCCTGAAAATATTGGAGTAAACTTCATATTTCTTGCCCGTTTTAAACTATCTTTGCGTTAATGGCAAAGATAGTTTAAAAGCTCAATATGGCAAAACATACATACGAATCAATTATAACGGAACTAAAAAGCGGAAAGTTTCGCCCGGTATATTACCTTATGGGCGAAGAGGGCTATTTCACCGACCGTATAACCGATTATATAGCTACCCACGCCCTCACCGAGGACGAGCAGGGCTTTAACCAGGCAGTCTATTACGGCCTCGACAGCAATATCGACGACATAATAACCGCAGCCAAGCGTTTCCCGATGATGGCCGAGCGACAGGTAATCATAGTGCGTGAGGCTCAGCTGTTGAAGAACATCGACAACCTTATATACTACTTGCAGGCTCCCGTTGAGAGTACCGTGCTTGTGTTTGCCCACAAGAACGGCTCGCTCGACAAACGCAAGAAGGTGGCAACCGAGCTCGAACGCTCCTGCGTAATGCTCGACAGCAAGAAACTGCGTACCGAGCAATTGCCCTCTTTTGTGAATGGCTATCTGCGTGAAAAGGGGCTCACAGCCGACAATAAATCGGTGATGATGATATGCGAGTCGGTGGGGTCTGACCTCTGCCGTCTTGCAAGCGAGATTGATAAACTTGCAATATCGTTGCCTGCCGGCACGGTAACCATTTCGCCCGAACATGTCGAGGAGCACATCGGCATAAGCAAGGAGTTCAACAATTTCGAGTTGCAGAATGCAATAGTGAACAAGGATATATACAAAGCCAACAAGATTATCAAGTATTTTGCGCAGAATCCCAAAAAGAATCCGATACAGATGACACTTGCCCTCCTGTTCGGCTTCTTCTCCAATGTGATGATGGCCTATTATGCCCCCGACAAGAGTGAGCGTGGCATTGCCGCCTTCCTGGGCTTGAAGAGCACCTGGGGCGTGAGCGACTACATAAAGGCTATGAAGAACTATCGTGCCGTTCACGTGATGGATGTCCTGCACCTTATACGTCTTGCCGATGCGCAGTCAAAAGGTGCCGAGGGTGCGGCTGCTCCCGACGGCGAGATTATGCGCGAACTGCTGTATAAGATACTGCATTGACGGCCCGATTTATACGACAAGAAGCCCGTATGCACGCATACGGGCTTCTTGTCGCTTATAAAGGCTCTTTTATTTATTTACTTTCTTCCCTGTGTGAGCCTCCTTGTCGAGCAAGTAGGCCTTGCCCAGAATACCGAAAGTAACACTCTTGTCGCTGTTTGCCGATTTTACCTTGCCTATGCTGAATATGTAATAGTCATCAATGGTTATGGCATCCTCCACAGCCTTTGTAATAAGCCTTATTGCAGCAGCATCCTGGGGCCTTGCAGCATCCTCGAAGATACTTAAAATTGCTTTTGCGTGCTCTTTTTCGTCGGGGCACGTTGCGACGAATATGCCTGCAATTACAGCCACTGCAAGCAGTGTGAACAATAACTTTTTCATAGGTGTCTGTTTTTTTATCTTACGTACATATTATAATCCTTCTCATAACCGATAGTTGTCTCCTCGCTATGGCCGGGGTATACAACCGTGTCATCGGGCAGTGCAAAGAGTTTCTCTTTTATGCAGCTAATGAGCGTGCGGTGGTCGCTGTCGGGGAAGTCGGTGCGCCCTATGCTATGCCTGAAAAGAGCATCGCCCGTGAACAGAACCTTATGCTTGGGAATGTAGAATGCAAGGCTGCCGGGCGAGTGTCCGGGAACAGCTATTACATTTATGCTCTCCTCGCCGAACGTCACCGTGTCGCCATCGTTCAGAATACGTAAAGGGCGGGATATCTTCTCGGTGAACCTTAAACCGAAACGTGCTACACGTTCGGCAATGTTCTCGGCCCAGGGCCAGTCACCGTCGTTCGCCTCGCATTTTACGCCGAACGCCTCTTCCACAAAGGCATTGCCGAATATGTGGTCGAAATGGAGATGGGTGTTAAGGTAGTGTTTTATGACAAGGCCGTTTTTGGCAACGAACTCCTTCAACTGCTCTCTTTCGGCGGGGAACAGCGCACCGCAATCTATGAGCACAGCCTCTTTTGTGTGGTCCCACAACAGGTAACAGTTGACCTCAATGGGATTGAATATAAATCTTTTTATCTCCATATTGCTTAACCTATGGGAACGTAAACTACTTTCTTGTCCTTGAAGAACTCCTCGTCGAATAGGGTGGAGAGCTCTGTACACTCAACATACTTCCTGAATGGCTGTATCTCTCCTTCGATATTCCCTCCTTTGAGGCATATCACTCCGTTGGGCAGTGAGTTCTTCTGCTCCTTGTCAATATTCTTGCTGCAAATCTTTACAAGTTCGGGCAGCAGCATCACCGCGCGGCTTACCACAAAATTATATTTCTCCTTTATATCCTGCACGCGACTGTGGCTGGTCTTAACATTTGTGAGCCCTATCGCTGCTGCAATCTCACCGGCAACACGCACCTTCTTGCCAATGCTGTCAACAAGGTGGAATTTTGTTTCGGGGAACATAATTGCCAGCGGAATACCGGGCAGGCCACCACCGCAACCGAAATCCATTACCGATGTTCCGGGGCGGAACTGTATAACTTTGGCTATTGCCAGCGAGTGCAGAATGTGGTGCAGGTAGAGGTTCTCTATATCCTTGCGCGAAATGACATTTATCTTTGAGTTCCAGTCGAAGTAGAGGTCATAGAGTGCAGCAAACTGCTCCTTCTGTCTATCGGTGAGTGAGGGGAAATATTTAAGTATCTCTTCCATTATTTCAATATATCTTTCAGTTCGTTGTAGTTGAATCCAATGCAACTGCTGCCAAGAGCGTATGGAGCAATTTCATATTCGTTGTAAATAAAGTAAATGCTGTCCTCGCCCAACACAAAATTGTTTGTGACATACATATCGTTCAATGTGAGGAAGCCTATCTCTTTAAGTTCTTGCAACGATGCAACATCGTGCTGTTGTGCAAGGCGTGTGGTGAGCCGTTCGGTGAGCAGGCTGTCACACCCTTCGGCGAAAATGTCGTGCAGGCCAATCTCCTTTCCGCTTGCAGCATCGAAGTTTACCGCGCTTATTATGCTGTAAGGGTGGGCACCGCCTTCGTAAACCTCACTGCGCACGGTGTAGCAGAAACAGTTGTCACGCCCTTTGCCTGCCGCGCTTTTTAGTATGTAATAGGCATTGAACCACGGCGAACCGGGGTTCACGCTCTTCTCGTTGAAATAGTCGTTGCGCATTTCATAGTAGGTGTGCACAATCTGTTTCACAATGCTGTCTGTCGCAATCTGCGGTGTAATGTTCTCGTACCCGTATGCAGCGTATGTTATGCAGTTGTTTATGTTTTCGGCAACGGCTTGGTCGGTTGTCCTCGGCACAAGCAGGTTTATGTCGATACGCAGGGTGGGCGACTCCTTCTCAATGCTGTCGAGCGCAAACACTTCATTAACCCTTAATGTGTCGAAGGTTATGGATAATACGTTTCCTTTCTCATCGCTTTCACCGCTGTTTTGTCCGGCATTGTTGCAGCCGCTTAATACGATGACTGCCGATAAAAGTGCTATAAGACCTCTTTTCATTATAATATTCATAAAAAATTGAAAATGTGATGCCACAACTCTTTGCCGATTGTTATTTCAGTAACCGAACCGCCCAAAGGCTGTTTCAAAAAGCGAAGATAGCAATTTTGTCTTGAAACACCTAATAAAGGTATTTTTGTTTTTTCATAGCTTGTAAAAATACCTTTCAAAAGTTGATTTTTGGCAATTGAGTAGCTATCTTCGCATATGTTGAACGACATTCGGGCGGTATACGGTATTTTTAACCTTAAATATCAGTGTATTATGAGATTCGGATGTTGTTTACTTGCGTTTGCCGGCGGAATGCTGGTAGGTGGTGTTGCGGCAGCTTTGTTTGCTCCAAAGAGAGGCGATGAATTGCGCCGTGACATAAAACAGAAAATCGACGAGGCCAAAGAGCACATCGGTAAAGAGATGGGCTGTTGCCACGGCGAGAAGAAAGTGGTGAAAGACGATGTGATTGTTTCCTTTGAGGAGTAGTCTATGAGTGTGAAACAGAACTTTGACAGGCTCTCACGCGAAGTGCAGGAGACTCTCAACATTGAAATGGATGGGATAAAGCTCTCGCTTGTCGAGAGCCTGTCGCTCTTTTTTGCCGACATCCTTTCGTGGCTTTTGGTGGCTGTTATCTCGCTTCTCTCGCTGCTGGGTTTTCTGGCAGCAGCGGTGGTGGCCATAGCTGCGGTTACGGGATATGCGCTCTCGTTTGTTGTGGTAGCCTTTCTGCTTTTGTCGGTTGCGCTCTTGCTCTACATGTTGCGTGGCAGGCTTTTTACCGATATGGCAGTTGCCCGTTTTTGCAGAATGTTTTTCAGCGATAAGGAGGGTGGCAATGAAACAGTTTGACTACTCACGCATAAAAAACCTGAACGAATTGAGGCTGGCACGCCTGCACAACAAGGTATTGAGAACCGAAGCCCGTTACAGGCTTTCCGACAGCATAGGCTCGTTCCGTCATCTGCTTTCGGTCGAAGGGTTGCTTCTGTGGGCTTTCGATGCAGGGAAACTTATGCTTCTGAACAGCGACAGTTTTCGGCGCGGTTACCGTTGGGCACAGGCCATTTTAAAGAATATCAGGCGTTGAACCGCAGGTATTTGATAATGAGAAACACAATATAATAACGATATGACAACTCTGCTATGTTCGGCAACAGCACTCTTTGCCGTCTTGTTTGTGATAATGTTTGTGATGTATGTGGCGAAGGCCCGTCGCAATATATCGCTCGAAAAGGAGAATGCGATGCTTGCAGCGCAGTTGCAGGCGGCGCAGGAGCGTGCCGTAAAGAACGAAGATACAATAGCCGCCCAGCAGCGTCAGCGCGAAGAACAGTTTGCCCACATTGCCGGGCTCGAAAGCGAGAACCGCGCTCTTGGCGAGCGGCTCGATGCGCAGAAGGAGCAGTTCAAGGCCTCGCTCGAACAGATGCGGCTCGAATTCAAGACAATGGCCACAGAGGCACTTGAAAAGAACAGCGATAACTTCGGCCGTCTCTCACAGGAACGCCTTTCGGCAATGTTGCAGCCCTTCAATATCGATTTGAAATCATTTCGAGAGAAGGTCGAGCATTTCTACAACGAGGAGAGCAAGCAACGCTTCTCGCTCGAACAGAATATAAACACCCTCATCGAAGCCAATAACCGCATAAGCCGCGATGCAATAAACCTCACCAATGCCATTGTGGGTACAAGCAACAATAAGTTCCAGGGCGACTGGGGCGAAACAATCCTTGAACAGATACTCGAAAATTCGGGGCTCATCGAAAACGAACAATGGGAGCGTCAGGCGACACTGCGCGACGATGCCGGCAACGCTCTTCACCACGACGAAACAAAGCAAGGGATGAAACCCGACATAATAGTCCACTTCCCCGGCAAACGCGACATAATAATAGACTCGAAGGTGTCGCTCAAAGCCTATATGAACTACCTTGCTGCCGAGAACGAAACCACTCGCAGCCTTGCCCTTAAAGAACACCTGTCGAGCATACGTCGTCACATCGACCAGCTCTCCACAAAGTCCTATGCAAAGTACAATGTCAACTCGCTCGACTATGTGATGCTCTTCATCCCCAACGAACCCTCGTACTTCCTTGCAATGGAGGCCGACAACTCCTTGTGGAACTATGCCTACAAACGCGGCATAGTGCTTATTTCGGCATCGAACCTGATATCCACACTCTTTGTGGTAAACTCCTTGTGGACACGCGAACGGCAGCAGCGCGACGTGCAGAAGATTGTGGATATTGCCAATTCTGTCTACGAAAAGGTGGTGCTCTTTACCGAAAATTTTACAAAAATAGAAGGGGCACTGGAAAAGGCACAGGAGGCCTACAACGATGCCTATAAACAGCTCGCAACAGGCAAAGGCAACATTACCCGTCGCCTCAACGAAATAAAGGAGCAGGGGCTCATAATGAGCAACAAGAAGATACCCGACAGGTATCTGCCCGAAGAGTGATTAAAAGCAATATAGCCGATACCCGCGGGTATCGGCTATATTGCTTTTAATGTGTGTTCAATCAGAGTATTTTCTTTACCAGGCTCCACATCCTGTAAGGCATATATCGGAAAGGGAGGTCAAAGAGGGTGGTGGTCGTTACCACAGCACGCAGGTGCGAGAAGGCCTCGAAACTGCGTTTCCCGTGGTAGTTTCCCATACCCGAATTGCCCACACCGCCAAAGGGCAGGTTCTCGTTGGCAATGTGCATTATGGTGTCGTTTATGCAGGCACCGCCCGACGATGTTCGGCGTAGCACCTCTTTCCCGTCGTCGCTCTTGCCGAAGTAGTAGAGTGCAAGAGGCTTTTCGCGGCGGTTTATGAAGTTGATGGCTGCATCCAGGTGGGTGAACTCTATCATAGGTAAAACGGGACCGAATATCTCCTCCTGCATCACAGGTGACGAAGGGGCAACATTGTCGAGCAGGGTGGGCTCAATGTAACGTTCGCCGGCTATGCACTTGCCGCCGAATGCTATATCCCCATCCCTCAAATAACCGCTTACGCGCTCGAACGCCTTGTCGCTCACCATTCTCACATAGTGCGGGCTCTTTTCTGTCTTTTCGCCGTGCAGTTTCTTTATCTCTTTTGCAAAAGCCTTTATAAAGGCCTGCTTTTGCGACGAGTGTATGAGCAAGTAGTCGGGAGCAATACAGGTCTGGCCGGCGTTCAGTGTCTTGCCCCAGGCAATGCGGCGTGCAGCAATGGAAATATCAGCCTTCTTGTCCACAATGCAGGGACTTTTCCCACCAAGTTCCAGAATAGTGGGAGTAAGCGTCTTTGCTGCCTCCTGCATTACAATCCGGCCGAGTGCGGGGCTGCCGGTAAAGAAAATTATGTCGAATTTCTCCTGCAACAAAGCCTTGTTCACCTCGCGGTTGCCCTGTACCACGGCTATGTAACGCTCCTCAAAGGTAGCTTTAATCATCTTTTCTATGGTGAGCGATACGTTGGGAACCTGTGGCGATGGTTTCAGTATTGCAGTGCAGCCTGCCGATATTGCACCCACCAATGGGTTGAGCAACAACTGCACCGGGTAGTTCCACGGCGAAATGATGAGTGCGTTGCCCAGCGGTCCGTACATTGTACGGCTGCACGAGGGCATCATCTTTAACGGGGTGGTGGCCCTGTTGCCCTTCATCCAGCAGCGCAGGTGCGATAAATGATGCTTTATCTCGCTTTTTACAATGCTGGTTTCTGTCATCGCAGCCTCCTGTTCCGACTTGTGGAGGTCCTCCCACAGGGCTTCGCATAAATCCTTCTCCCACGTCGCAAGTGCTTTCTGTAACTTTTTAAGCTGTTCCTTCCTGAACCTGTATTCCAGCGTTGCGCCGCTTGCAAAATATTCGCGTTGCGCCTTTATGGTTCTTTCGATAATCCTGTTTTCGGTATTTGTAATGCTCATAATTTGGTGTCTGTTACTTTTTACGGCCTGTGAAATTATCCATCGCGTGGAAAATTCCCACTACCTCGCCAAAGATATAATCGAAAATCGTTGTAGGCAACAAAGCCTGGCAGAAACGTATGAAATGGAACCCGAAAGGTATCCCTTTGAAGTTCTTGTTGCTCTCTATTGCGTTCATTATCTTGTGCGATGTGGGTTCGGGTTTCAGAATGGGGAATATGCGCGATTTCACCCCGTCGAACATTCCTGTATTTATAAAATAAGGTGCAATGGTTGTAAAGCGCACCTTGCTCTTCATCTGTTTGAGTTCAATGCGCACCGAGTCGCTCCATCCTATGACAGCCCATTTGCTTGCTGCATATACCGACATCCTGGGGTTCGACAACATGCCGGCTGCCGATGCTATGTTGCACACGTGCCCTTTCCCGCGTTCAATCATTCCCGGAAGGAACTGCCTGGCTATTACCATAGGGGCAATGGTGTTTATGTTTATTGTGCGCTCAATGTCGCTTACTGTCTGTTTGTCGAAGGTCTTGTTGTTGGCTACAATGCCGGCGCAGTTTATGAGAATATCCACAACACCGCACTCCCTTTCGGTGAGCCTTGCAATCTCCTCAACCTGTCTGCTGTCGGCCACATCCACCTTGTATCCTTCCACACGGCCCAGCTTCCTGTACTCACTCTTCACAACGTTTATGTTGCTTTCGTTTATGTCCCATATCACAAGGCAACGTGCGCCGCGTTCAAGAGCTATGCGCCCCATAATTTTCCCGATACCCGATGCTCCTCCTGTTATGAGCACGCAACAATCTTTTATTTTAGTCATAATCTCTTCCTTTTTTATCCATTTTGGCTGGCAAATGTAGTATAAAATGAAAATAAATAGTTTTTCATTTTCTGCACATTTTAGCCTTTCTTGTGCAAAAAATGTTAAACCGGCATTTTCGTGACAATTTTTATCCTTTTTTTACCGCCGTTTTTTTCTGTTTTCGGTGCAAGGGATATATGCTGATAACAATTTTCTGCTATCATTTCTTTAAAAAAATTACATTTATCTGACGTTTTTTCAAAATATATTGTAGTTTTGCCGTCAGCTATAAATTAAAGAACGAAAAACACCCAAATGGGGTAATTAAAAAAAGACTTATGACAAAGTATTGGAACAAAGAAGCTGAATGTATGGGGCGCGAAGAGATGCGCCGCCTGCAAAGTGAGAGGCTTGTGAAGATGGTGAAACACGTATATGAGGATTCCACCTATTATCGCAAGCGTATGGACGAGTGTGGGGTTAAACCCGAAGATATCCGCAGTATCGACGACATTACGAAATTGCCGTTTACAACAAAGCAGGACTTGCGCGATAACTATCCTTTTAACCTCTTTTGTGTTCCAATGGAGCAGATTGTACGCTTGCACGCATCGTCGGGTACAACAGGAAAGCCCATTGTTGCAGGCTACACACGCGAAGACCTTGAAATGTGGAGCGAGGTTACAGCCCGTTCGCTTATGGCGGCAGGCGTAACCAGCAAGGATATAATGCAGGTATCATACGGCTACGGCCTCTTTACAGGCGGTTTGGGTGCACACGATGGCGGTACTCTCATTGGAGCATCGATAGTGCCCACAGGTAGCGGCAATACCGAAAAACAGATAACGCTTATGCACGACTTCGGCAGCACCGTGCTTGCCTGTACTCCATCGTATGCTCTCTATCTTGCCGAAACCATTGCGAAGAGCGGCCTCGACATAAACGACTTCAAATTGCGCGTGGGTGTCTTCGGTGCCGAGCCCTGGACCAACAGTATGCGTGCCGAAATAGAGGAGAAACTCCACATAAAGGCTTATGATATCTATGGCCTTACCGAAATGTGCGGCCCCGGTGTGGGTTGCGAGTGCGAGTGCCAGAACGGAACACACCTTTGGGAGGATCACTTCTATCCCGAAATCATCGACCCCGTGACATTGCAGCCCGTAGCACCCGGCGAGAAGGGCGAGCTTGTGTTTACCAACCTTACAAAGTGGGGTATGCCTATGATACGTTACCGCACACGTGACCTCACCTCGCTAATATACGAAAAGTGCGAATGTGGCCGTACAGCAGTGCGAATGAACAAGATACTCGGCCGCAGCGACGATATGCTCATTATACGCGGTGTTAATGTCTTTCCCTCGACCGTGGAGTCCATTATCCTGGAATTCCCCGAATGCGAGCCTTACTACTTTATCGAGGTGGACCGCGTGAACAATGTCGACACATTTGACATTCTTGTAGAGGTGCATCCCGAATACTACACCGACCGTGTTAACGAGCTTGTCGACCTCAAAAAACGCATCACAGCACGTTGCCAGAGTGTTATAGGCATCAAGCCCAATGTGAAGATTGTTGAACCCAATACCATCGAGCGCAGTATGGGCAAGGCAAAACGCGCCATCGACCATCGTAAGTTTGAGTAATAACCCTTAAAACAGAATATTATGTTTATAGACCAACTGTCAATCTTTTTGGAGAACCGTCTTGGACGTTTCACACAAATAGCAAAATTGTTTGGTGAGAACAATATAAATATGAAGGCTTTCACCGTGTCCGAAAATGCCGAGTTCGGCGTGTTGCACATCATTGTTTCAAACCCGCAGAAGGCCTGTGAAATATTGCGTGCCAACAGTTTCGCAGCATCGATAAACAAAGTGGTGTGCTTGCAGACACCCGACGTTCCCGGTGAACTTGGAAAGGCCTTGGAGATAATAAGCAATGCAGGTGTGTCGGTAGAATATATGTATGCCTATGCACAGGATACAGTGGCCAATGTCTTTATCCGCCCCGACAATCTCGACCTTTGCGCCGCCTCGTTGAAGGCTGCCGGTTACCCCGATGTAACACTTGACGACCTTAACAGCAAGTAAACGAGCGATAATATAAACAGAGCAACGGAAATGCGCGCATTTCCGTTGCTCTGTTCATATATGCCTGTTCTCATGGTTCAGTAGAAATTTAGTGTGGACAAATTGATTCTTTAATAAGTTGTTCTCCCTCACGCTGCCCTTTGTATAACGAATTATCTCCTGCAATGGTAATTCTAAAAAGGAACCGGCACCGTTAAAATCACAGTGTTTATCCGAGCATTTGCAGGAGAGAGTGCGAAAGCTCGTGCAAATGAGCGAGTGAAAGTTTACTTGCACGCAAAGCGAATGCAGGCTCACCTGCAAATTCTAGGGGGCTTACTCAAAACTTTTCGGTGTTATTATCGGCTATTCTCTCAATTAAGTGAAGCTTTCTGCTGCACTTTTTGAAAAAAGTGCACAAAAACGTGGGCAGTCGTACTTGCCAGTCGGCACTTGCTTTGCTCACAAGTCGCTGCTATGCTTGCGACATTCTTCGGTCGCTTCGTGCCTTGCCGCTCACTACTGGTCGCAATGCTTGGGCGTGGCACGACTCGCTGCGCTCAAACATGTACCACGCTTTTCCTGCACATTGCTCGGTAGCTCACTGTGTCGCGCCACGCTGCCCTTTGTATAACGAAATAACTCACGCTCGGCATAATGCAAATAAATTTGCCTTCTACTCTCGCTTAATCGTTATTTTCGCTTTCAGCGACGAATTACCTTTGCGTTGCACAACGCAAGCAAAAGTAATTCTAAAAAAGAAACCGGCACCGTAAGAGAGACAGCGGAGAGCCCTGCCGGGGGCAGGCCATTGTGCGAGTACTGTCTGAGCGCAGTGCGGGTATAATTTATCTTATATAGCCGCACGAAGCGAGTTACGCAGCACCCTGCAAACGGCAGAAAGGCTTGCAGCGACAAGCGAGTGTCGAACGAGTTATATTGCTTTAAAGCAATTCACGAGCAGAGACAGGAGCGGCTTGAACGCCCCGTGTGCCGGGCGTTTTTGTTACTTTTTGAGCGACAAAAAGTAAATAAAGGAATTCAATGATAGAAAGAATTGCTCACGGGCCACCGAGGATTTAG
>SUXO01000010.1:27935-67221 GCA_015060885.1 Bacteroidales bacterium | reverse complement strand
CAAAGGGCTGCGTGGCGCGACACAGAGAGCTACCGAGCAATGCGCAGGAAAAAGCGTGGTACATGTTTGAGCGCAGCGAGTCGTGCCACGCCCAAGCATTGCGACCAGTAGTGAGCGGCAAGGCACGAAGCGACCGAAGAATGTCGCAGGCGTAGCAGCGACTTGTGAGCAAAGCAAGTGCCGACTGGTAAGTACGACTGCCCACGTTTTTGGGCACTTTTTTCAAAAAGTGCAGCAGAAATCCTCTCTTAATTGAGAGAATAGCCGATAATAACACCGAAAAGTTTTGAGTAAGCCCCCTAGAATTTGCAGGTGAGCCTGCATTCGCTTTGCGTGCAAGTAAACTTTCACTCGCTCATTTGCACGAGCTTTCGCACTCTCTCCTGCAAATGCTCGGATAAACACTGTGATTTTAACGGTGCCGGTTTCTTTTTAGAATTACCATTGCAGGAGATAATTCGTTATACAAAGGGCAGCGTGAGGGAGCACAACTTATTAAAGAAGCAATTTGTCCACACTAAATTTCTACTGAACCGTAAAAATTGAATTTTATTCTTTTCAGGAATACCATATAATAATTATGGCAAGCGTTTGCCTGCCATAATATCGGAGACATAAAGGCTTATAATCAAAGCCTTTCAATTCTGTTCACAACATGGAACAGAGCGCATATATCGTTCTTGTTAATCTTGAACGAGGGATAATTGGGCGACACACACCACATTATGCTGTCATCGTTCTCGTCGGAATGACAACGCTTTATCATGCGCGACTCGTTTGTGACAATCATATATATCTTGTCGGGGTCCACGTCGCGCAAGGATTCCACCCTGTTCACGCCAATGATGTCGCCCGAATGGATTTCGGGTTCCATGGATGTACCCGAAACAGGAAAGTAGAATTGAGCAGAGAGGCCCGGCATGGATATGAAGCCGGTGGGTTTCTCCCGCGCAGGGTCGAAGGCCTCTTTGTAGCCCGCACTCACAGGCAGGTTGCTGAAAAAGGGAGCCGAGCCTTCAACGGCTGCAAGCGCGTCGGCATCCTGCACCATTTCGCCGTGCCCGAGCAGCAGCCAGGCGGGGGAGATATCCTTAAAAGTGTTCAGCAGGGAATAGACAAGTTCCATACCCACCTTGCCATCCTCGTTCACCTGCCTGTTGAGGGTTCGTTGAGGAATTCCAAGCAGACGGCTGGCACGGTTGGCATTTATCTTCTTGAACTTGAAAACACTCAATATCCTATCTTTTATTGTTCTGTCCATTATTGTTATTCGTTACAGCGCAAGGCGCATTATTTAGACCAATTATAAAATAGCCATTTTTTACTAAATGGAGTAAAATAGCAACCTCATTTACCAAATATAAAGTTATATTTGCAGCCACAAATGGCTATTTTTGCAACAAAACGGCTGCAAAAGCCGAAAACAGAAGCAAAAAAAGGCTACAAGACCATTTCTGCGACAAACATACAAAAATTATAATAAAACACAAAAGCAAATAAAACCTATTTTAATTATGAGAAGTAGAGAAGTTGGCAAAAGCAGACATTTATGCGACTGCATAGCAGAAAAATGTCTTGAATGGGCAGAACATCTGCTACACGTTTTCAGGCATAAACGGGAGTGGACAAGCAACCTCACGGAGAGTTATCATATTTACGACAAATACAAAGACGAGGATTTTGTCAAGGACTTCCTGGGGGAAAGAAGCAGGATACTAAAACTCAACCGATACAGGATGGAAATAAAAAGATTGCCGCACGAAGGAGGGAAAAACGAGATTGGCAAAGTCCTGCTACTGCGCAAAGGGAAACTGATAAGCCAGGCAACGCTCAAAACCAAGAGCGGCGATACCGCAGGGAGCGGGCTTATATATTGGTCATTCGAAAACAACAAGTAACACCCATTATGAAAGCAGACACACTCATTACAATACAGCTCATAAGCCTTGCACTTATAATAGGAAGTGCAGAAGGATTTTTGGAAAACACAATATCGAGCATTACTTTTATCGTAGCGTTCATTATATTTGCCGTATGCAGCATATATATAGGACGGAACAAAAAAGATATCATAAAAGAGACCAACCGGCGGTATTCAAGGAAAAAGCTGGCTGTACAATAATCAAAAAAAAGCGAAGAATTCTTCGCTTTTTTTTTGATTATCCCGTTCAGTCACGGAGCGGTTTTTCGCGCAACGACAATATATGCAGGATTGCGGCTGCGGTTTCTTTATTCAACGCCCTGTAAAGCCCTGCGCTGTCACTCTTCACAAAATCGAGCCAGCGGGAAAAGAGCGAATGCAGCAGATAGTCCTTGCACAGGGCTGCCAGGCTTTCAAGCCTGCCGCTCTTCCAGTTGACAGGCATTTTAAGCGTAAAATCGAGCTGAAAAGCATCACTATCAAGCATTGCATAGGGCGATAACAATTTAAGCAGTTCCATTGCCGATGCCTGTAACATAATGGAGATTTTCTCTTCGTCATCGGCAGTGGAGGCAACAAGTTCGGGAGCTGAAAGTTTCATCCCGAAATGAGCCGACAATTTATGCAAGCCGGCCAAAAGTTCCTTTTTATCTACAACTATATTCATAACAAATCAACGTAAACGGTTTTCCCAGGCAGCTGCAATGGAGAGTTCGGCACCCACTATGCGGCTGTCATTGCCTATTGTACCCGACAAGGCTATTATATAATATTTGTATGCCTTCGTTGGGAAATACGGGAAAACAATATCATTAAAATCTTTATTCTTTTCGGCTCCTGCCACCAATTTAAAGTGTACACCGTCGTTGCTGCACAATAGATAACAAGCCAAGCCGGGATAGAAGTAAGCGGGAGCCGAAGCTGCACTCTTTATGGCTGCGTGAAGCATAAACTGCAATATGCGTTTAGGCAGTTTAGAGCCCCAAAGTTGCGGGCGGGTAAGGAGGGTAATGTGCGAGTAAGGCTCCACATTATTCCTGTCGATTACCGCAACATAGCTCTTGTCGTCAATGATTCTCATACACAGCTGGCGCGGATAGGCGTTCACGAAACAGATGAAGCTACGCGATATTTTTGTCCAAGTGCCATTGTCGAGAGAATACACATAGGAGTACTCATAAGCATTGTTTGAAACCCAGATTTCATTCTCGGCGTGTATATACTCCACTGCAATTTCCCCATTGATATATTCGTTGAAACTTCTTCGGCTCAGAGAGTAGTGGTTGTCGGCAATCATCGCTATGCGATATAAGAGGTCGCGCACAACCACATTCTGCATAAAGTGCGAATCGGCATCGATGACAGCGGACAGACATTTAAGAGTGTTGCCCTGCATAAGCATCAGCCCCCTTTTGCCCAGGAAGACTATCCCCGACGATGCACTGCGCACCGAGGCTGCATTCACGCATATTTCGCGGGCTACGGGATGGGCCGTTGCATAAGTGACACCACCCGAAGCATCGCTCTGCATAGCCCAAACGCCATCGCGGCAGAAGAGGTAGAGCGGATGCTGGCCGAACTGTCCCTGTGAAAGAGGCACAGTATTGCTGCACATTGCAACAATGGCCTCGCGCGAAGGAGAATAGGTATTCTTCGCCGGAAAGTAGAAGGGATTGTCCACTGCCGACACTTTCATCACGTTGGCACGAACATCACAGGCATTCTCCTCTTCAATATCTTCAATATCCTCAATATCCTCTATCACTTCCCAGGTGTCATCGAGTTTTATATCCTCTACACCGGTAACCTCTGTAATGGAAGAGCTCCTTTTTATTGTTATTGTAATTGTGTCACCGGCTCTTGGGCTGAGAATTGACAACATACGATAATACCTGTTGCCGTCGGGGCCGTCGCGCAACACAAACGGTTTCCCTTCGTAATACCATATACCATTGGCGACATATGATATCTGATAGACTCCCGGTGTGTACGAGAAGTAGGCCAGGATATTGTTTTCGGCATAAGAGGATGGCGTTGCTCCATTGGCAAGATGTGCTTCGAGCGTCACTTCGTAAAGACTGCCGCTTGCATTTATATAATGGGCAAGGTTAAGTGTCTTATGCCTGTTCAACGGGAATGTTCTGCGGTATGTGGTTTCGCCCATCGTTATTGTGAAGGTAATCTCAAAGGCACGCGAATCGGGGTACATTATATAGGGCGACATCGAGAGTTCTCCGTTTTCAAGACCAAGAGTAAAATCCCTTATATACTCCCTTTTAACAACCGAAATGCCGGCTGTGGTTTTAAGCCTTGTTACCACAAGCGCGTAGTCGGCACAGCTTGGCGTAACATTTGCAGGCAAATAGACACGCGGGTTATACCCTTTCATAAACATCTCTTTTAGCCCGGCAAGATGCAGACGGCCATTGAAAAAGTAGCTGTACGCAGCTTTACGATCGACCAGCGAACCGCTATCGTCGGGCAGGTTCTCGCAGAGAGCCAGGCTCGACAAGGAGACATCCACGACGTTATCGACAAGCACACCGTAAATGTTATATTCAGCCACTTTATAAAAACTGGCGGCAGATGCAACGTCGTTCAGTATCTCCTGCCCGCTCTTTTCGACATAGCGTTCGTAGCCCGTCTCGTCGGAATGGTACACACCGTTACGCGACGACCATTTTTCATTGGACCTTGCAATTTTGTGCCCATAGATGGAGCCTGTGGTAAAGATATCTATTCCCACTATTATATTCTCCCAGGCTGCAAGATTGAGGTTCTTCAAATGAAAAGCAGGGATGAAGCCCTGCACCTTCGCCACATATTTACTGCTCAACGTACCGGGGTTCAACGGTTCCGACTGAAAGTTTGCCGCATCGCGTGCAAGCCCGTTATTCGTGCTGTCGTCATCGACATAATATATGGGCGAGTAGCAGAAATGAGTGCCGTCGAAGAGCCTCAACGCATAGCGGAAAAGAGCCCTGTCGACATAATACCCGCGACTGTGCAACATGGACAACGCCTGGTCGAAATATCCCTTTGCAACGTTTCCCCAACGGAGCGAAGCATCTCCGTTGCGATAAGAGTAGCCGGCAACATATTCATCATCGCTGACAGCCTCATACACAAGCGACACGCAAGAGAAGGAGAGTTCGGGCATATCGGGACGTGCTCCCAGCCAACGATACTCCACCGAGTCGTATATGAAATAATATGTTGTTGTTTCAGCAATGCAACATACAATATTACCGACAAACTCTATGCGCTCCACCCCTTTCAACAAGGGGAAGTAGACGCTGTCGCCGGTAGTGCGTTCCCTCACAATCCTGAAATTCTTGTCGTATATGTACACCCGCCCTTCGTTATTGTATTCGAGGCACAAAAACATTTCGGCAGCGGGATGCCAATATATCTTTGAGAAACAACATTCAAGTTCGGTTTCATTATACCCCGACGGATAGGGTTCAAGGCAACCATCCTTTACCCGCAGGTTTATAAGTTCCATACATTCGCCATCGGCAACCAGGAGATTGTCGCTGTTCCTTGTAATTCCTTTAAATGAAAAACTCTTTTGCATAAACTTATCCTATAAAAACTTTCAACAGGCTCCACAAACGGTGCAGAACACCTTTGCGCCAAGCCACATACAACACTACTGCCGACAGCAAGAACCAGGGAGAGGGATACTGTTTCACCACCTTCTCCACTGTAACCACACGCTCCTTGAAGAGCGTGTCGCACACGATAAAGGTATCAATGCTCAACCTGTCGCGGAAAACAGTTCTCTGCTTCTCGTAGAACACAGTGTCGGCACGCATTGCAACAAATACACTGTCGCGCAGATATATGCTATCGCGCACCACACGTTCCGCCCTGTTGTTATGCGAGCCGTGCAGCACCTCTCTGTTGCCGCCCGTAACGCAAGCGGCAAAGAGAAACAGCATACTACACCACCATATTTTTCTTATCCTTTTCATACGACTCCATATAACTCTTCAAGTAACCATACTTCCCTACTACCTTAAAACTCAAAACATAGTATAGGAAATCGAGTATCCTGAACAATGTGCTGTGCTCCTGTGTGAGCATACGTGCGTTGCGCAGGATATTTGTACCGTAGAAATAGATTGCAACATATATCATAAACGAAACGCAATGTACGGCAGCCTGCTCCTCTCCTTTGAGATGCCCCAGCACATACATTGAAGCAACCATCACGAAATAGACCGCTGCATCCCTGAAAAAGCAGAATGCCTTTTTGAAACTCCAATCGCGGTGATTGCTCAGGTCGGCAAACAGCCCAACAACGAAATTGAGCGAAAAGAGCAGTACCAACCCGAATATATCGTTCCTGATGGGAAAGAGCAGACCGGCGATATTGGCCAGAAGCGATGCAAAAATATATCTCATCGTGTCCATATGGCTACTGCTCCATATATTTCACCAGTGTGAATTCGCTACGCGAACGGAACTTCACGCACTGCCCTTCCATTGTTCCTTCGAGAGTAATTTCGCTTTTGAGTTCGTCGAGCCCGAAGTCGTCATACTTTATATACTCCTCCTCACCGTCGATGCTCACAAGCAGATCGACCGGATAAGGCCCCTTTTTATGTATTCTCACGCGCACATCGCCCCCGGCACACTGCAAGGGGGCTGTTTCCCAATAGTTTCCATTAGGAAAGAATTTCATTCTGTTTGCACCCATAACACTATTCTGTTTTTCCGTTTTTACACCACGATGCCGCAATTGCCATAAAGGAGTTTGCCGCATCGTACTTTTCGAATACATTGTACAGAAGAGCCGCGCATTGGTAGACAACAGCCCACACGAGCGGCCCCCATTGCCGGCACGACAGGCCTGCCTGCGGGTCGAAGAGAGCTTCATACACAAAGTTCTCCACAACAGGAGCCACACCCGGCGGCAAGGAGTAGCAGTTCACCACCCTTAAACCCGCACTGTTCACCCCCTCGACACACACAGGCTTGCAACAGCCCCCTCGCGTATTTGCATTGCTTTGCGCAAGCGCAAGCGGCGATGCAGGCGGCTCCACTGTGGTACAAGGCCTTGCCCATCCCTTGAAACGCAACTCTATCAGGCTCACAAAATCGTTTGGGAGAACAACCGTCACGCAGCCTTCTCCATTATCGGTTATGTCACTATCGGTTGCTGTATGGATTTTGGGATTAAGCACGCCACAATGCTTGCTGTTCTGCACAGACATCACTGCATCGGGCAGAAGTTCGTATATGGTGTCGGACAAGGAGCGCGTATCTTCGCTCAACAGCGTTATAGCCGAATCGTTGCCGGGCTCGTTCACCAAAAAGGCGACTTTGTCTATAAGTTCCTGTGTTGTAATCATAGCCAGGAGGGAAACGATATGCCTTTCTGCGCAGCGACAGCCTTCACGGCATTCTTGTTCTGCAATTCCGAAAGGTTGCAGTTATACGGCTCGCCCATAAGGACCGTGCGTGCCTGTTGCAGGTTGGTGACATCGGCAAAAACCGCCACTGAATCATCACTCCCGGCATCGCTCTTCTCATCCTTCTCAACGGAGTCGAGGATGTCGACTTTGCCACACTTAATTTCACCACGGCGAAAGGCCTCACTGTTCTCTATTGCCTGTTGATAGAGAGGGTTCTCGGTTGTATACTGCGCAGGATAGGAACCGGTGGAGTTTATCATACCGCCTGTGAATTCAACCCTTATCAGCACCTTGCCCACTCTGAAAAAACTGTTTCTCTCTACCTGTCCGTGAATTTCATATGTAACTCTTTTTCTCATTCTGTTTTTCTGTTTTAAGCATCACGCCCTTTGTGAAGAGCGTGATGCAATGTTCAACATCTTTTATGCTGCAATTATCTCGCCTGTATATTCCACCCAGGTGGAACCGTTGTATGTGACAACCGAACCGGCGGCAAACCACAATTTCTGCTCACCATTCACCTGGTGCATTACATCCTCGGTGAGAACAACCACATCGTTGGTTTTGGGCGATGCGGGAAGCACCGACGCACTCACCACTCGTGAAGTTCCGGGAATATCGCTCTCGGCAGCCGCGCCATTAACCCATATGTGGCTGTAACCCTTCAAGCAGAGGCAGTCGATGGTCATAACAACCTGGCGGCTTGCCTCCTCGCCATCGACATTCTCGGTTTTCGAGTCCTCGTTCTTCATGTAATAGCGTACAAGGCCGTTGGCATCTATGAGGCCGCCGCAATTAGAATATCCGAGCGCATCGAGTGTGGGGTCGTGTATGAGGTCGATGTCACCGAACACTGTGTGTATGCGTGTACACTCTATGCCGAATGTCTTGCTGCTGCCCACACTGATGTTCTTGTGCAGGGTGAGGTCGATTTTCTGGATATCGTTAAGCAACTGTTTACCAAGCAGCCATATTGCCTTCTTGGTACAATTGAAACCGGTAAACTTTACCATTGAGAGGTTTATGAGGTCGGCAAAAGTGATTTTCGACGAAAGGTCGTACTGGCGTTTGAACTGCCAACGGATACCCTTGCTGAAATAGTCCCACTGGTAACCCATAGCGGCATCCATTGCCTGCACTTTGAATTTACCGGGCTGGCCAACCCAGGCTGTACGGCAACTTTCGAGGCGGAACTGACGCAACACAGCTTCGGCAATCTGCGATTTGTTGAATTGTATGCGTTTTTTCTGTGCTGCAAAATAGTCGCTCACGATGCTGTTGCATAGCTGTTTCTGCAAATACATTCGTTCGGGAACGGGAACGATGGTGCTGGGAGCTATGAACTTCTGTGTTTCATAGGCAGCCGATGAGAGTAGTATTATCTCGGTGCCGGCAGGGATTGTGGGCACCGTGCAGTAATCGTCGGTAGCGTTGGCTTTGGGACCATTCACCGCCATTGCGATAGGAGCCTCGGTAGTACTGTTCTTGCCCACGAAAAAGAGCATAAGGTCGACACCGGGCATTTCGGTCTGGCCGGTAGAGTCGTAGCCGTTCACGCCTTTGCATATTGCAGTGAAATACTCTTGGAAAATTTTTCTTTCGCCTGTGGTGGAGAAAGGGATTTCGGCACGTGTGGCACCAATTCCGGTATAGGTTTCATTGGTGTATGCCTTTGAACGCTTGTCATCGATGAGATAGTGGTCGACCTCGAATGATGTCACCGGCACCTGTCGGCGTATCTTTCTCTTTATGGTATCGATGATACTTTCGTCACTGGCGATGCTGGCAATTTGGGTGTCGATGTCGGCATCCATAAGGTCGGGGCTCAGCTCCGATGCATTGGACACCGTTGTTGCATCGCCCAGGCCCTGGGTGGGAAGGCCGGCAATACCCCTGGATGCCTTTGTGTTACCGGGAGCAACCACCGTTGCCATTGCCAACGAAATTCCTGCCTGCTCATCGACAAAGAGAGCAAACGCCACACTCACTAACGAAAGGAGAACAAAGAGAGGGTTCTCCTTCAAGAAATTGAAAATTTTTCTCATTTTTTAAATGTTTATTGATTGATAAATAATTAGATATTGCCTGTTTATGCTTGCAAGGCATCCTCGATAAGAGGGTTGCGACGACGTTTGGCTGTTGCATCGGGAGCAGCACTGCTCATACCCTTCGGCAGACCGTCGCCGAAGTTCTCCTTCATACGCTGTATGTTTGTATTGCGCCCTTTTATGTCGCCTGCCGCAAAAGCGTCCTCGACATCCTGCTCATAATTTATTGCGTGTTCAAGCGCAGTACACACATCGTATGTGTAATTGCCCGACAGTATGGGCATTACCAGCTTGTCCCACACATCGTTCATAAATGTCGCCGCATCGTAACCGCGTTCACGGCAGAAATTCTCTATCACACCACGGCTTGCATTCAGGTTGTCCTCGTAATTGCGGCGCTCGGTGGCATTGCGCAACAACTCATCGCGGTGCTCCTCGTCGGCACGCATCACCTCCTCAAATTCGGGACTGTTCTCGTCGATATTCATAACCGAGCGACCGAAGTAACGCGCCATAGCCGAATGGGCATTACGTTTTCCTTCAATCATATCGACCAACATCTGCGCCAGACGAGGATCGCGCTCCAAAGCTCCCGCCAAACGCTCGTTCTGTTCGCGGTTCACGCGCAAGTGTTGCAAAAGAGCCTCTTGCGACACATTGTCGTTGATATCAAAATCATCGCCGAACAGCTCCTTCAACCCGCTTTCAAGAGTTGCTAATGACAATGGCTGTTCAACAGCGGCTACGCCTTGCATTCCTGCAACTGCCGCACCCTCCTTGATTCCATTTTCGGAATAAGGTTCTTGTGTTTCATTTTTCAAATTCTGTCTCATAAATAAAAGTTTATAATGGTTCATTTTTTCCAACGGCAAAGGAAATATCAAAACCGCCCGACAAGGTTGCAAAATTGACAATCAAAGGTTGTTGAAATACAAAAAAGAGAAAGTGAGCAGAGGCAAAAGAAGCCAAAAGTTGCCAATTCATTTATAAACGGTACGCGTGCAAGCATAATAGTTCCATCTTACGCAAAAATTATCCCCTATATATCAACAATTTAACAATGACGAGCAAATAAAGTGTTAAAAGAGCAACCTTTTAGCCGTATTTGGCTATTATTTTTGCAGACACAAACAAACACAAAAGCAAAATGAAAGATAGAGAAAAGAGGTCGGTGCGCACTATGCGCAAGAACGACGTAATCGAAGCATTCTTCGAAACAATGCGGGAGGTGAGAAAAGAGAACCCGCTGGCAACACAGAACGAGGTAATTGAAACTGCGGTCAAAGGAAAGGCACCACGTTTCTATGTAACATTTGAAAACGCGCGACGTTACATATCACCTATGATGCGCAAGAAACGCCTTCCGCTTGTAAACAAGAACAAGCTCGATATGTACAAGGAGATTTACAGCCGCTACCTCAAACGCATACGGGAAAGCAGCAGCCACTACCGATACATAATACTCGAAAAAATCATAGAGGAACCTGCACCATCGTTTTACCTCGATGAGGAAACATTCCGCGGCATAATATACAAGACATTGCGCGAGCGTAAGATTGCAACAGTATAAGAAGTATCCAAATTGCCACAAAACACCGGCAAAATGGCAGAATAGCAACCTCACAGTATGCAAAGGAATATACCTTTGCCGAAAAAAGGCTTATGAAAGAGATTAAACTGAAAGTTCTGCACAAGAACATTGAACAAAGAATTCAAATCTACACCTATTACACAGGTGAAGCACGTAAAGAGATCGGTATTCCCGAAAGACTCGCAGCGCAGATGCAGGTATCGAGTGACGACAGCACACAGTTAAGCGACCACATAGGCAATGCCATTGCCGAACTGGGCAACCTTATCTCACGCTATTTTGCAATTTGCAGCATTGAAGAGAGAACCGATGAAACGACAAACTATGACAGAATGTATATTTTCACCCTGCCTATGCCGGCAATGTTCCCCGAAACGGCTCTCTCACGAATAGAAAAAAGTATGGAGAGCTATGCGGTAAAAAGAGTTTTGCAGCAATGGTTGTTGCAACACCGCCCCGAGGAGGCAGCGATACCGGCAGCCGAGGCACAAGCTATGGCACAACAGCTGCGTGAATTGTTTGCATTGCGACAGAAACCGGTAATTGAGCTTAAAGACCCCAATAAAATAATTGACCTGTAACAGCAATGACACATTGTATAATAATAAAGAGAGACGAACTGCAACAGCAGATCGATTTAAGGAACCACTATATGGGCGAAGCGGCAAAACGCAAAGACTTTGATGCCGATACCCTGCAAAGCAGCACCGATGATAAAGAACTATTCGTTATGTTCGCACAAAGAGCATTGAACGAGCTCACGTCTGCTGTTGCTCTTCGTTTCCCTTCTATAACACACAAAATAGGAAAGAACTACATCGAAGTTGCCTTTGATACAAAAAGCGATGTGCCACCGCACATATTGCCACTGCTCAAACAATCGATAACCGACTATCTTGTGAATGAGACAATACTGCAATGGCTGTTGTTGCGTCAGCCGGTGCTTGCGCAACCCAATATGGCAATAAAGGCAACTCTCCACAACAATGTGCAGCAACAGTTTGCAAAAATATACAACAGCCATCGCCTGCACCGCCGTGCAACAGACCTGGCAGGAATATAAATAGCGAAGAAAGTGGAAAAGGATAAAATAATAAAAGAGAACATAGAACGGCTGGGAGCAATCTCAGCCGTTTATAATCCCATTACGGGCGAAGGTTCCACGGCATTACCACGTAAACGTGTTGAGATTGAAGGCTTCCCATTGGAATATATTTACCTGCCCGCATCTATGCTTGAAGAGGAGATTACACAGAAACTTGCAGGGCTTGGTGCGCCCAAATACATTGAGCAGGAGAAAGGGACACAAGCCACAAGCAAGCAGTTGTTGAGATTGTGGCTCGAATTCTGCCTCACACGAATAAAGCACGATTTTGAATATTGGGCAAGGAGTATGACCACGATATCGGACAAAGGAAAGGGGCGTGACATACCGTTTACCCTCAACCGCCCGCAACGGCAATACCTTGCAGCAATGGAAGCACTGCGCCTTGCCGGCAAGCCCATAGACATTATTCTGTGCAAGGCACGCCAATGGGGCGGAAGCACGCTCACGCAGCTTTATATGCTGTGGATACAACTCGTTCACAAGCAGAACTGGAACAGCGTAATTTGCGGCGATATTGAGAAACAGTCATCAATCGTGGCAGGTATGCTGGCAAAAGTGATAAACCGCTACCCCACTTGGGCTACCGGCGGCAAAAAGATTACCACATCGCCCTACCAGGGAGCACAAAAGACACGTGTTATCAGTTGGAGCAACAGCCGCTATTCGCTTGGCTCTTCACAGAAACCCGACTCCCTGCGTAGCGAGGACATAAGCATGGCCCACCTTACCGAAGTTGGCTTGTGGAAAGCGACGCAGGGGCGCAAGCCCGAAGACCTGGTGCAGTCCATCTTCGGCTCCATCGCAGCAGGCCCATACACAATGAAAGTACTCGAATCGACCGCCAAAGGAGTGGGCAATTTCTTTCACCGCACCTGGATTGATGCCGTAGCCGGGAGAAACAATTTCACACCGGTCTTTATTCCCTGGTACAGCATAGACCTTTACAGCAAGCCCATTGAGGCCAACGATTACAACAGCTT
The DNA here is from genome assembly GCA_015060885.1 of Bacteroidales bacterium. Lineage (GTDB taxonomy): Bacteria > Bacteroidota > Bacteroidia > Bacteroidales > Bacteroidaceae > HGM04593. The sequence goes on along the minus strand of SUXO01000010.1, from coordinate 54,150 downwards.
CATTGAAAGCCTCGATGATTACGAACAAGAACTGTTCACCCTGGGCGCTACACTCGAAGCGATTGCCTGGTACCGCGAAAAACGCAGGGAGATGCCCGACGAATGGAGGCTATTTTCGGAGTTCCCCTCCACCGCTGCCGAAGCCTTCCAAAGCACCGGACACCGCGTATTCCGCCTCTCTTATGTGCAGAACATACGCCGCACCTGTGTTCCGCCACCATTCAAGGGCGACATCGTGAGCGACGGACACGCCACCGACGAACAGGGGCGCACAACGGAAAGGACAAGATTTCAAGCGGCTGCCCACGGGGAACAGTGCGATGAAAACTCGTTGTGGGTGTGGCTTATGCCCGATGAGGAGCAGACACTGCGCGACCGCTACATAGTAACCGTTGATGTAGGCGGTGTTAGCGACAAGGCCGACTACTCCTGCATTGTAGTTGCCGACCGCCTTGCGATGCTCGACGGCGGAGTACCCGAAATTGCAGCCTGTTGGCACGGTCACATAGAGCACGACCGCCTTGCCTGGAAAGCAGTTGAGATTGCCCGTGCCTACAACAACGCCCTGCTCATCATAGAGTCGAACACTCTCGAAACCGACGGGACCGAGGGTGATAACTTTGAGTACATCCTGAACGAAATAGCCGGCAAATACAGCAACCTTTACAGCCGCACGTCGCAACTCGAAATAAAGCAGGGACGACCACGACGGTGGGGTTTCCACACCAACAGCTCCACCAAGCCTATGGTAATAAACTTCCTTGTGAAAGCCTTGCGCGACGAACTGTACATCGAGCGGTGCCTTGAAACCACATACGAGCTCGACCTCTATGAACTTAAAGAGAACGGCAAGGAGATGGGAGCCGTCGAGGGCAACCACGACGACCGCGTTATGGCCACAGCCATACTTGTGTGGGCCTGTTACAACCACCCGCTGCCCCACCACGTTGCCGGTAAAGGCGGCAAGAACAGACGCACACGCATAGTAAGCGAAGCAAGCCTGTAAAAACAAAACATAGCCGCCCGTGGGCGGCTATGTTTATGCTTGTATCATTCAAACTCATTTCTTTGTTCCAAAAGGCTGAACCTTTATCCAGGTCTCTCCAAACCAGGTATCGTTATTGTTGGCTGTGAGATATTCAATGTACATTACGGTCTTGGCATCGTCCTTGAACTCATATCTCATACTCGAAATTGTATTTGTGAGGCCGGGGTTTGTAAAGTGCTCGCCAATGTACTCCAAATAGGAACCGGGAGAAGAGAACTCAATTTCACCCTGCTGTGTGATATAGGTTTCGGTCACCGAGTAGGGTTTCTCCTTTTCGCTGCCGGCAACATCGAGCGTGATGCTCACCATTGCGAAATAGGTGTTGTCCTGATTGATACTCTTAAAAATGGGCTTCCCGATATACTGCACCGTACCATCGGGCGCAACACGTTCTTCGGCATACTGCCACAAGCCATAAATATCCTTATCAGCCTTTTGTTGGGCCGATACATAAACAGCACCTGCCATAAGAGCAAACAGCGCAAGCAGCATCAATCGTTTCATAGTGGTATCTTTTAAAGTGGTTAATTATAAGTGTGGTGTTTCTTAAACATCTGCAATGTACAACACATTTTTGAATAAATAAAAAAAAATAATATTTTTTTAAAACAAATACCCCATTTTGTAACGTTACATAACAAGTTGTTTCATTTTTAACCGAGGTAACGGACTTATATCGGACAAAAGGAGGCAAACTATTTTTAAATCCCACATATACGTTAATAGAAAGAAAATTCATAACTTCGCGTGCGTTTGCGGCAAACTGTTGCACAAACCCGTAGCACCACTGATAAATGATGAAATATCTTCTTATATTTTTAGGAACCGTAACCCTGCTGCTTGGCATTATAGGCATATTCGTACCTCTGTTGCCCACCACTCCATTCCTGTTGCTCTCGGCTGCACTCTATTTCCGCAGTTCCAAGAGGCTGTACGACTGGTTGCTATCCCACCCGCACCTGGGCAGCTACATTCGTAATTTCCGCGAGAACAAGGCTATCCCTTTAAGAGTAAAAATAATATCGGTGAGTATGGTGTGGGGCACACTGCTCTATTGCACATTCGGCATTGCCGAAGTGTGGTGGCAGCGCATTCTCTTTCTGCTGCTTGCCACAGGAATCACCATCCACATTCTGCATTTCAAGACACTGAAATAACAAAAGGTTGCCACGCAGGGCAACCTTTTCTGTATTTATTCTGTATTCAAAGAAATCAATATTCCACCTTGTCCTCTTTGTCGCGCCACAGGTTAAAGGGTGCGAGAGCCTCATCGTGCAGAATATTCTCCACCGGCTTATGCCGCTTTTCTACCGGCAGTTCAAGCTCACGATAAATGAAAGAGTCGTCAAAATCTATGGCGGCAGCATCGTGCTGGTTGGCACCATAATATATTTTGTCGAGGTGGGCCCAATAGATTGCACCCAGACACATGGGGCAAGGCTCGCACGATGTATAAATCACACAACCGCTCAAATCGAACGTTCCAAGCTTTGTACAGGCCGCTCTGATGGCCGATACCTCGGCGTGTGCCGTAGGGTCGTTATTGGGTGTAACCCTGTTGACACCTGTGGCAACAATCTCACCGTCACGTACTATAACGGCACCGAAAGGGCCGCCACCACTCTTCACATTCTCAACTGCAAGCTCAATGGCTCGACGCATAAATTCTTCGTGTCTCATAATTATCTCTTTCAACAGCAAATTCAACAAAGAACCACCCGTAATGGTTCACCACACCGCAAAGCTATAAAAAAGCAGATAAATTATCAACTGTTCTTGCCCACAAAACGGCTGTCGATATATTCAAAGAATTTATCCTTGTACATATCGCCTATGGGCACAAAGACATCGCCGTTATAGACAATGCGCATCTTCGACACTTCAACTATTTTTTTTAGATTGACCATATAAGAGCGATGCACGCGCATAAATGACGACGAGGGGAGAAACTCCTCTATCTTCTTCATACTTATGAGCGAAATGATGGGCTTTGTGTAACCATCGACATAAATTCTCACATACTCGCTCATACTCTCGATATATCTGATATCGTCGATAGGAATACGCAGGATACGATAGTCCGACTTCACAAAAAGGCAATTATCTTGCAGAGCACCCTCTTCGGTGTACCCTTGACGGGCCTTGCTGCGCAAGGAATGAAGTTCGTGCACCTTGTTCACCGCTTTCATAAAACTCTCGAACGAGAACGGTTTGAGCAGGTAATCCACGGCGTCGAGCCTGAACCCCTCTATTGCATATTCGGAATAGGCAGTCGTGAATACAACCATCGGCGGTTTCGCGAGCGAACCGACAAGTTGCAGGCCGTTGATGTCGGGCATATTTATATCCACAAACATAACATCGACCTCGGTGGCAGACAAAGCCCCGATAGCCTCGGTTGCACAATTGCACGCCCTCACACATTCGAGGAACGGCACGCGCTCGACATACTTTTGCAGTTGCACCAGAGCAAGAGGCTCATCGTCAACCAATATACATTTTATCATTCTGTACCGGTATTTTCAATGTTACACTAAAATTTTTCTTATCTCTTTTTATTTCAAGACTATATTCCTCCCCATACATAAGAGAGAGCCTTTTTCTCACATTTTCTATTCCAATGCCGGAGTAGGAATTTTCCCTCACACTGCTGTTGCCGGCCACACAACTGTTCTCACAACAGAAACAGATGCGCTCACCATCTACCCACATCCTTATATCGATATTCGATTTGCCATTATAAGCCACACCGTGCTTGAAGGCATTTTCCACAAACGAGACAAAGAGGAGCGACGGCACGTAATAACCGTCGGTCTGTTCGGGAAAAGAGCATCGCACTTTCAATGCCTTTGTATATCGCAAGCGCATAAGCTCCACATAGCTGCCGAGGAACTCAATCTCCTTCGACAGCTGAACGAACGAAGCCGATGCATCGTAAAGCATATGCCTCATCATCTTTGACAGCCCAATCACAGACTCCTGCGCCTTCTCCTTATCAATATCTATGAGTGCGTGGATATTGTTCAGTGTGTTCATAAAGAAGTGAGGATTTATCTGGTATTTGAGGAAGTTGAGTTCGGTTTGCAAGTTCTGCTTTTCGAGTTCCCTCAAATGTTCATCGGTGCGTGTTGTGAGGAAAAAGAGCCTCACACATATATTGAATATGAGCGTAAAGACAATGAGCAGAATCTGCACACTGTCGGGGTGCACCATTGCGTACGGCAACGGTTTCTCCTTGAACCTACCGGGCGGCGACTTCGTTACCTTGTGGACCACATTGTCGCAAAAGAAGTCGTGTACGGTTAGTTGTGTATCATATAACTTGACATACGCCTCCACCTGCATATGATGGTCTTTGCCTTTTGCCCGGTGCAGTTCCTTGTGATGATGTTTCGGCGGATGGTGCCCATTGTCGCCCATTGTCGATGTCACGAACACAAAGCCGAAGTAAACAAGTACAATGATACAAATGAGATACAACAAGTAATGCAGCCCCCCTTTTTTGTAAAGGAGGAACGGCATTAACAGGTTGTTGTTTATGAAAAAGAGAATAAGAGCCGGGATAAGATAGGTCCAGAACTTGAAGACCTGCTCCCAATCCACCGTTTCGGGCAGCGAATTTAGATTTATACCCCAAAAAGGAGAAAGAAAGAGCGCTCCCCAGAAAAGGAAGTAAATGGAATACTCTGTCGTTCTCTTGCTTATTTTCATAGTGCAATCACAATTTTTCGGTAGCAAGTTACGCCTTTTTATCCACAAGTGGAATTATAATCGGTCAACTGCTCCGAAAAATCAATCAATCAACTCACTTCACAGCCTTAAAGCTCATATCGAGCCCCTTAACCGAGTGAGTGAGGGCACCTACCGAAATGTAGTCCACACCACAGAGGGCATAATCGCGCAATGTATCAAAAGTGATACCGCCCGATGATTCTGTTTCGAAACGGCCGGCAACCATCTCCACAGCCTTGCGTGTCTTTTCGGTATCGAAGTTGTCGAACATAATGCGCTGCACACCACCCAGGTCGAGCACCTCCTGCAACTCCTCGAAGTTACGCACCTCAATCTCAATTTTAAGATCCTTTCCGTTGGCCTTACAATACTCCTGTGCGCGGGTAATCGCAGCTGTTATTCCGCCTGCAAAATCGACGTGGTTATCTTTGAGCAGAATCATATCGAACAGGCCTATACGGTGATTCACACCACCGCCGATGCGCACAGCCTCTTTCTCCATAATGCGCATACCGGGAGTTGTCTTGCGGGTGTCGAGCACACGGGTATTGGTACCCTCCAAACGGCGCACATATTTGCGTGTCATTGTGGCAATACCACTCATACGCTGCATAACGTTGAGCATAAGACGCTCGGTCTGCAACAAGGAGCGCACACTGCCGGTCACGTACATTGCAATATCGCCCTTCTTCACCTCGGCACCATCTTCAATGAGAACCTCCACCTGCAAATTCTTGTCGAAACGGGCAAAAATACGTTTCGCCATCTCAACACCGGCAAGCACGCCATCCTCCTTTATGAGAAGCATATTCTTTCCCATTGCATCGGCAGGGATTGAAGAGAGAGTCGTGTGGTCACCATCGCCGATATCCTCGGCAAACGACAGGTCGATGAGCCTATCGATAAGTTCGTCTTTAATATCCATAGTAAAAAGTATTTTCCGCGAAGATAGGCAAAATCCCGCAATAACCGCAAAATGAAAAGCCATTTTTGTGATATACCGCAAAAAGTTCCTATCTTCGCGACACTAAAAAACAGGATAGAGAATGAAAATAACACTCTTGGTCGTAGGGCGCACCGTCGACACCAACATAATAGCCGGCATAAAAGACTACACCGGGCGACTGGGCCACTTTGCACAGTTCGATATGGAGATTATTCCCGAACTCAAAAACGCGCGCAAGTTAAGCGAAGCACAACAGAAAGAGCAGGAAGGCGAACTCATTCTGAAAGCCCTGCAACCCGGTGACCGCGTGGTACTGCTCGACGAGGGCGGCAAGGAGTTCCGCTCCACCGAGTTCGCCGCCTGGGTGGAACACAAGCAGAACATCTCCACAAAAAGGCTTGTATTCATTGTTGGCGGCCCCTATGGATTCTCACCGAAAGTCTACGATGCCGCACACGAGAAACTATCCCTTTCAAAGATGACATTCTCGCACCAGATGATACGCCTGCTCTTCGTGGAACAACTATACCGGGCCTACACCATCATTAACCACCTCCCCTATCATCACGAATAGCACAAACACAAAGTGGGTGACCCAAAAGTGAAATGGGTCACCCACGTTTGTAGGGAGGTTGGATAAAAAGAGCTATTTTTAGGCTTGCGAAGCCCGAAAAAACGCAGTTTACTAAGCGTAAATGAGTATTTTTCGGTCAAGCGTAACAACAAAAGAGCCTTTTTAGTCAGCCTCTTTGTATATAAAATAGTATTCGCTATTCTGTTGCAGGTGCCGCATATTGATAGCACCCCACATCCACTGAACCCGGTTCACGCGGGTTGCCATCCTTGTCGTGCTTGAACATATCGCTTGAAAGCACAGCGTCGCTGCCCAAAGAGCGTGCAGTGGAGCCTTCGGTCAAATGAAAATCGTAATAGTAGATGTCGTGGTTGATGAATGCAAAATGCTCGCTTGCAAAAGGAGGCGTAGCAGCTGCATCAACAAGGACATTCACAAAACGCTCGTCACCTTCGGGAACTATTGTATTCAGGAGCGAATTCTCAAAATAAATGTTTTCACTGCCCGGCACTGCTTTATCCTGCGGCTGGAAATAGCCCATAACCTCATCCTCGCGCGAGCCTGTGATTATGCAGTTCAGGAAACGTGCAGAATGGAGCGGAGCATCTTCCAATCCGTCATAATTATAGAGCGAAAGGGCCACATCGCGTGACTTGAAGACAAAGAAATTGGCAATGGTACAGTGAGTGAAATTCACCCTGCCGCCGACAACCTTCACGCAATTGCCACCGGCATTTGCAATAAGGGTGTTCGTTACATCCACTTGTGCCTGCACCGTTTCCAATGCGTTGCCATAGAAATTCTGCAAGCGCGATGCGTTCATCGTAAGGCGCAACGCACTCTCGTCGCCTTGCTCAATCTTTATTCCATAATTTGCACTGTGAATATCGCAATACTCCAACACATTGCCGTTGCTTGTCGATGCGAAACTCACTCCACCCCACTGCCCCGGCAAGCGGTCGTAAGGGAGGTAAGAGAATATGCGGTCGGTTCTGTCGCCACGAAGCACAATGGGGGCATCTTGCGCACCCGTAGCCGCGAGCGTTCCACGCACCACCATAGGCACCTTGTCGTGGAAGTACAATATGGTACCGGGTTCCACAGTGAGCGTCACACCGGGAGCCACCACAAGACTATCGTAAACAACATAATGGCCACGTTTAATTACAGAGTCGGAATTTACTGTCACGGCGTGCATAAACACAGCATCACGGCTGTGCGCTTCGAGCACTATCGCCTGCCGCACTCCGCTTTCGAGCGTGAACACCAGCCTGTCGGAGAGGAAGAGAGGCACGTCGGAGCCGTTGAGTGCGGGAGTCACGTTCACAAAGACATACAAACTGTCGCCACTGCGCACTTCAAGGTCGCGCATCGTGGTACCGTACTGCCCATCGACCATAACATTGAACGACGACGAAGAGCCGCCTTCAAGTTCCACCGAGAGTATTCTCAGATCCTTGTCGTTGAAATTATAGACGACCGCCCCGTCGCGCGAAGAGCTCAATGTGGTGAAAAGAGTGTCGAAACGGATTGTGTCGGTCGAAAATATCAGCCTGTGATTGGTGTCGGTCGAAAAATCGGTATCGTCGCTGCAAGCAACGACGATAACCGCCAACATAAGTATCGAAAGTATCTTGCTTAAAATTTTCATCTATCTATCGGTTATAACATTGTTATAACGCGCAAATTTGTGTTTTATTATTTTACAGGTGTATTTTCGAGCACAGCCACCAGATGACGCCACCAACGCTCCACCGAAGGAATGTTCAGCCTCTCGTCGGGCGAGTGCACACCACGCATTGTGGGGCCAAAGGATATCATATCGAGCCCCGGAGCCTTTTCAAGGAACAGGCCGCACTCCAAGCCGGCGTGGATGGCCTTTATATTGGCATCGCGGCCGAAAATCTCCTTGTAGGTATCGCAGGCCACCTTCAAAATTTCCGATTTCACGTTGGGCTTCCAACCCGGATAACCGCCATTGCACTCTACTGCCGCGCCCGCAAGCTCAAAGGCCGCACGCACCGTGTCGGACACGCAATAACGTGCCGATTCAATGGAACTGCGTTGGCTGGTCACAATGGTTATTATATTATCGGCAGTGCGTTTTATTGAAGCAAGGTTGCTCGACGTTTCAACCAGCCCCGGCATATCCTGGCTCATTGCGAACACGCCATTGAAGGCTGCATTCACCGATTTCAGCAGCTTGTTTGCCACAGCCGGGTCGATACAACGGTTCACAGGGTCGGTACTCTGCAATATGAAACGGGCGTTGGGCTCGGTTACGCTATATTCGTCTTGTACCTCGGCAGCGAACATATTGAAATCGATGCGTACCGACTCCTTTTCGGCCGACTGCACTGCAATGACAGCCGAAGCGTCGCGAGGTATTGCATTATGCAGGCTGCCGCCCGAAATATCGCACAGATAGAACTCATACTTTTCGGCAACACGGCACAGGAAACGGCACAACAGTTTATTGGCATTGGCACGCCCCTTCTCAATGTCATCGCCGGAGTGACCGCCGGTGAGGCCGGCAATATCCACCTTCATATAGAACATATCGCCCGATATAGGCTGCAACAGATACTTGAATGTTGCCGTTGTACGCATACCGCCTGCACAACCGATGAAGATGTCACCCTCGTCCTCCGAGTCGAGGTTTATGAGTATATCACCTTGCAGGAATTCGGGAGCAAGCTTTTCGGCACCGGTGAGGCCCGTTTCCTCATCGATGGTGAAAAGGCAGTTTATGGGGCCGTGTTTAAGGCTATTGTCGGCAAGCACCGCCATACCGGCAGCCACGCCAATGCCATTGTCGGCACCAAGTGTCGTGCCCTTCGCTTTCAGCCACTCGCCATCGACATAAGCCTCAATGGGATCCTTTGTAAAGTCGTGTACCACGTCGGGGCGTTTGTCGCACACCATATCCATATGTCCTTGCAGCACCACGGTCTTTCTGTTCTCGTAGCCCGGTGATGCAGGTTTCTTTATGAGAACGTTACCTACGGAATCGGCCATTGTTTCCAGCCCCAGCTTCTTGCCGAACTCCTGCAAGAATTGAGAAATCTGCGCTTCGTTCTTCGAACCGTGAGGAATTTTACACAATTGCAAAAAATAGTCGAACACCATTTTGGGTTCCAGATTCAGAATTTCCATAATATTTCTGTTTAAAATTGTTAATTTACGTTTCTACTTTGTAAAAGAACTTTAATTATTGAAACAATTAAACTCTTTTTGATATTTTTTCACCGGCAAAAATGCGTAATGAACCGCAAAAAAGTTATCTTCGCAACCGCATACCGCAAATTGTTGCCTTGTGCATCATATATTTGCACATTTAACGCAAATATACTGGAAAGCGGGCAAGATTACAAGATTTGCCTTGACATTTTGCAGAGAGCATCGCAGCACACCTGCAATTTATAACAATTGCCACTTTTAGAAGGTTACACAAACAAAACAGATATGTTACCTACTTTGCTACTCACATTGCTCATAATTGCAATTAGCTTTGCATTATTGGCAATAACCATAATAATTAAAAAGAACGGGAGATTCCCCAACATACACATAGGCGGCAACAAGCATATGCGCAAGAGAGGCATCAAGTGCGCACAGTCGCAAGACAAGGATGCACGCCGCAACAACCCGTTAGCAGTGAAAGAAAACAGTAAAAAATAACACTTAAAACTATGAAAAATCTGAAAAAAGCCGCGATTTACGCAACAGCCATTGCCGCGATATTCCTCTTCGCACAATGCACAAAAGAGAACTCACAACCCGCACCCTCACAAACAGCCTGCGGCAGCATAAACGGAATTAAAATCGCATTTGTCGATATCGACTCCCTTCTCAATAACTACGAACTCTCAAAAACAATAAACAAGGAGATGTTGCGCAAGGAAGAGAATATGCGTATGACATTGAGCGAGAAAGCCAAGGACATACAGGCCGACATTGAGGACTTCCAGCGCAAGATTGAGAATAACGTATATGCCACACAGAAACGTGCCGAGGAGGAGCAGGCCCGCATCATCAAACGTCGTGAGGATTATGACAGACTGTCGGAGCGTCTTGCAGGCGAACTTGCAGCCGAGAGCCAGAAGAACAATGTTGTGTTGCACGACTCAATAAACGCCTACCTCAAAGAGTTCAACAAGGAGAAAGGTTACGACCTCATAATAAGCCGCGTGGGCGACAATCTCCTTTATGCCAACGAAGCACTCGACATCACAAAAGAGGTTATCGAGGGGCTCAACAAAAGATATCAGGCAAGCGAGAAATAAATATTGCAGACATAAAGCAAAAGCAGGGGCGAACAGTAGAAATTCGCCCCTGCTTTTGCTTTATATTCAAGACTCACCTGCAAATTCTAGGGGGCTTACTCAAAACTTTTCGGTGTTATTATCGGCTATTCTCTCATTGGAAATATATCTTTGACGTTCTTTGTCGCGCAAAGAACCAAACGCCCGGCACGCGAGAAAAATCAGTCGCTCGGTTCTTTGTTCACGTCGCCCAAAGGCGAACCTTCAGTCGAACCTCCCTTGCTGTGTTTATCTTTCTCACATTTGCAGGGTGCTGCGGGACTTCCTCAGTTAGTTGCCTTGCGGCACCTAACTCGCGGGCAAACATTCCTCGCACTCTCTCCTGCAAATGCTCGGATAAACACTGTGATTTTAACGGTGCCGGTTTCTTTTTGAGAATTACCATTGCAGGAAATAATTTGTTACACATAGGATGGCATGAGGAAGAACAACTTATTAAAGAATCAATTTGTCCACACTAAATTTCTACTGAACCCTGCTTTTGCTTTATGTCCAAACTGCACATCCACTATCTGGTCGAAGGAGTAAAGCTTTTAGTTGTTCCTCCCGTAGGAGTTCCTCCTATAATAAAAGTACCATCGAAATGGCTCTCTGTTGGCGATGACACCGATGTCACACCATACAACATGCTGTGAGCAGCTGCTGTAAACTGCGGTGAAGATACCAAAACCGATGCACCGCTCACACTATTGGGGCACCTGTATGAAAAGAGTACATCACCGGCTGCATTCTTGAAAACAAGATATTTACCCTGAGAAACGGTAACGGAGGAGAGTGAGGAATAATACTGCGACGATGATGTCGGTGACGAAGCTGCACCACCCGTTCCCAAAATCACTCCACCCGTAATTGTAAAGGAATTGTTATCGCAATCGAACCCGCCTTCGGGTTGGGAACTGCCCGAAGCAAGAACGATGCCTCCATTGATTGCTATGGTTCCGTTTGAGTCTATCGCATCGTTGTTTGTTGCGTGAGCATATACACAACCGCCATTGAAAACCAGGGCCGTGGCTGCATTTATAGCATCGTCATACGTGGCACACTCAATATTTCCACCGTTAATGGTAAGTGTAGCCTTGCTTTCAAGCCCCTCGCCACCGTCGGCCGTGGTCGATGCGTAGATATTGCCGCTATAAACAACAACGTCTGCACTGCCCTTTATCGCTTTTGGAGCAGCATTAAAACCCTCATTACCACCCGGTCCGCCACCCATAAAGGAGCTGTTTGCCCCAAGTGATGCGCCCTTTGTTATAGCGGTTATATAAGGATAACCATCGTTACGTCCCTCCTCGCCAATAGTCAACAAACCATCGGCAACTATACACTTGCCGCCATTGGCAGTTGCAGTGCAAACAATGGTTCCACCGGTAAGCGACATTGCACCATCACTTTTAAGTGCTTTGGTCGAATAGTAATCGGTGCCGGTCGATGCCGTATAGGATGAACCTGCGCCACCTATCGTTGCATCAACTTCCCCACCGGCAATCGTAAGCATACCATCGGCCGAAATTCCCAAACCGCCCTGCCCTGTGGCATTTATAGTTACGGAGCCGTTGCTCATTATAAAATCGGCATCACATTTTATTGCCGTGCAATAGACAGGATCATAAGCAACTATTGCAGCACTACCGGTTGTGGTTATATCAATCTCACCGCCCGATATGACACAATCTCCCTCACTCTTTATCGCCTTCGATGCATTGCCCGATGTCGAAAGAGTATGCACTCCGCCCGAAACTGTTACAACAGAATCGCTCTTTATACATGCTGCTGCAAAAGCCTTCTCCGTGGAACTTCCCACTGAGGATGATGCACCGGCATAAGAAGATGTGACATCGGTAAGCGAATATGTTTTTATATTTCCCGATGTAGTACTGGTTGATGAAATCATATAATAGACATCGCCGGTAACACCGTCAAACGATGTTGACTGTATTGTATAGTTACGCGAATTGTCGCTCTTGAAATAATAGGTATCACCGGTTTCTGCTCCAAAATCGTAATAATAGAATTGCGTACCATTGACGGTAACGCTGTTTGTCAATGTTGCCACCAGACTGTTGGAACTGTTATATAGATAGATATTGTTCCAGGAAGAGGATGAGAAACCGGGCCTGTTACTGCCGGTCGAAGTGGAAGGCTTGCTTACATACACAATGTAGGAGGATTTAATCTCTTCGCCAGCATCACCCTCTACCGCCGATGGGTCATAAATTTCATACCCACCGCTGCATGCCACATTACATACACCACCGGTAATATCGATATTGCCATCGGCCGAAATGCCGCGTGATGCAGTACCGGTAGCATCTATATCCAATGTTCCGCCACTCAAAGTAAAGAGAGAGTCACACTTTATACCCGTACAATAAGAGGGTTCACCGGCCTCCAATATTGAATTTCCGCTTACGGAAATATTGACTGTTCCGCCCGAAATGGTAATATTGCGCGAGCCTTTCAATCCTTTTGAAATGTCACCCGACGAAATTATGGACAATGCACCATCGATTATATTTATCTCCCCAAGTGCCTTGATACCCTTTTTGTCTTCACCTGTCAGTTCCATCGAAATATCGCCGCCCGATATTGTAACGTAACCATCACAATCCATGCCGTCGCCCGAAGCCGCAAGCGTTATATTACCGCCCGATACCATTATTGAATCGTTACAATGCACAGCATCGCTCGCAGCCGACATCACCTCTATATTACCGCTGCGGAATGCTATATAATCGTCACTGCAAATTGCGTGCTTGTAATTGCCCGACACTATCAACTGCCCCGCTCCTTCAAACACTAACTGCCCTTCACTGAATAAGGTAGCTTTTTCATCTTCCGCGGCTGGCGTTACATACTGCGCCGCATCGCACAAATAATTAACAGTCCCCTCCTCCATTATCACTTTGGCGCGTTTCTTGCATTGGCTGTTTATTGCAGCACCGTCATTGTTTGTCAAAGAGAGGCCGTCTAGGCGCAAGGTATATTTTTTCGTGCCATATATCTTGAAATTTCCACAATCGCTCTCACCCGACAATATATAATCGACATCACTGTCAATAGTGGAACGCACAACAAGCTTTGCACCTGTAATTTCTACCCCAACCCCATCAAAGGCAAAAGGATTCTCCACAGTTGCGTACTCTCCGCTATAATTGACCATAACAGCAGAGGAGAGTTCCCCATACATGATACTATCGACATCGTTTATCAACAAGGAATCCCTTTTGTCGGCAAAAGTCAAATAGAGATACTCCTGTGAACCATCGAAAGATATACTTCCTATTCGTGACAATGCCACAGAACGCACCTCTCCACTGTTCATATTGAATTCGATACCATTCACCGCATGAGCAATGCTTGTGTCACCCGCATCGTTGACAACAGTTGTGGTTACCGAAGCTACGCTGTCTGTGTTGCCGAGGATTATGTTAACAACATTTGTCACATCGGCTACATCCACTGTTCCGTCACCATCAACATCACCGGCAGGTATAGCAGTTGAGTTGTCGAGAATCATAGCAACAACTTTTGTAACATCGGCTACATCAACAACACTGTCAATATTTACATCACCGACAATACCAAAAAACATTTTATCGACATTGCCGATATCATTAATGTAAAAGGTGCCATCTGCGCCGTTTACTTTTATAATATTGTCATCATACCCTATACTTACAATCTTATTTAAAGGGATAAATGTTGTCCCCCCGGAAGTTGCCATCACCAGTGCTTTGCCACCTTGCGAAAAGAGAGGCACAAAGCAGTGGACAAATAAAAGAAGTGCAATAAACCGCTGTATCATTTTTACAATATTTTAAGCAAATATAAACGATTTAAACCTAATCATTTGCCTTAATTACGATTTATTGACAAACTATTTCATTAACCCACAAAATCTTACTATAAAAAAACATTTTTTTCCCATAAAGAAATTGACAAACATAACGGCTGTACAAAACAAGCCAATTGCTGTACTTTGTTGCAGTGAAGGCCGACAATTCCGGGGTATTCATCACAAGGCAAAACAAGGCTCACCTGCAAACGATAGAAGGTTATTCAGTTACTTTTTACGCGATAAAAAGTAAATAAAGAAATTCAATGACAGAAAGAATAGCTCACGAACCACCGAGAATTTAAAAGTGAGAGAGTTTTATTCCACCAACTTTTTTTTTGCAGATGAACCATAAACAACAACGGGGAGTCAATTGGCTCCCCGCTGTCTGTTTACCACCCCTTGCACGGTAAATTGTTAGCATCGTACAGAGGTAATTGCGGTACACCTCCCACAGGCGGGAAAGGAGCACCGGGGTTATGTGGAGGAGGCGGTGGTGGAGGAACTCCCCTTTCGCGTTTCATCGTTGCGGGGTTGACGTGGCGTATCTCGCCGTCGGGTTCTATAAACGAGAGCAATTCCTTCTGCTCCCAGGAAACCGATGAAGATGCTGCAACCGCATTAGCCGATGTATAAAAGCCGCAACCCACGTATTCGCCACCCGAAATGGAGTCGCTCATAAACAGGGTATATTCCCCGCCATTCTCCATTTGAGGCGATGATATTACAAGTGTCGCATTTTTCATTGTAAAGGGCAGGCAATATGAGAATATTACTTCGTCATCACTGCCCGACAGGTTCAAATAACGCCCGCTCTCCACAGGAACACCGTTCCAGGCAACCACCGCAGCTTCGGTAGCAGCGTTTTCGGGCATACAGGGATGCGGCCCTGCCGTTCCGCCAAGCGAAATGACGGTACCGCTACGCAAGGTATAATCGCCGAAGAAGTCGCAATCGATACCCTGTTCGGGATGGCGTGAGCCGTTGGCAATCACAAGCCCGCCATTTATATCAATTGCTCCATTGCTGTCGATGCCATCGTTGGTCACCGAATACACAAAGAGCCTTCCGTCGTTTATTGTGAGGTTCCCGCCGGTGTTGATTGCATCGTCATAGGCATATATGTAGAGCTTTGTATCCTCGCCGCCGATAATTATATCCCTTTTCGATTCGAGCCCCTCGCAACGTGTTCCCTTGCCGAATACAAGAATTTCAATATTACCGCCATTTATGAGTATTGTACTATCGCACTTTACCCCTTTGGCCGAGGCGTGGGCGTTAAGGTCTATCGGGTGGTTCACATCGTCGC
Source organism: Bacteroidales bacterium (assembly GCA_015060885.1). GTDB lineage: Bacteria > Bacteroidota > Bacteroidia > Bacteroidales > Bacteroidaceae > HGM04593. Next base: position 38,381 of record SUXO01000010.1, on the reverse strand, counting down.
CGGCAGTCATTATTGCAATGTGGCCGCCATCAATCTGCAACAAGCCGTCGCAGTTTATACCCTTGCCGGCATCGCCGTCGCTCACAAGCGACACATTAGCACCGTTTATATAGGTATTAAGGCTGCTCTTTATGCAGGACGAGGAGCTGTAATCACTCTTCTTTTCGGCAAAGAGGGCCCCACCCGAAGTGTGTACTTTCAACTCGCCGCCAAGCAGGAATACCGACTCCTTGCTTTTGAGCCCCTTTGCCGCGGCACCCTGCACGTCGGCAGTGAGCACGCCGTCGTACAGGTATATATTACGGGCGGTGATGGCATCGGCCTTGTCGGCAGCAGCACCAAGTGTGAGCGCGCCGCCGAGCATTATGAAATTGCCCTGCTTAATCTTTATCACATCTTTGAGCGCAGTTCCCACGAACTCGCCACCTGCAAGCACCACCCCTTTGGTGGCGTTCACGGCGCTTGCAGCCGCATAATCGACTGCAATGTGCGCGCTGTCTATGTATATTATGCCTGTGGAGCGCAAAGCATCGCGACGGGTAGCCTGCAAGCAGATGTCCACTTCACCGCAAAGCACCGCATCGCCCATAAGCGAAAGCAGCGCAGCCTGTTTGTCAACCACACCGCCGGTCGCAGGCTCGTCGGAGAGAGCCGCCACCGAACCACGTATAAAAATTTTCTCCTTCGATGAAACGGCTATTGCATGGTTCCCTTTTGAATGAATATCGAGAGTATCAAGGGTGAGCAATGGCGAGAGTTCGCTGACAATGGTCAGGGAGCCGTTATCGGTGGTACCACGCACCACATACTCCACGCCTGCCACAGCGGAACGCAACACTACGTTTGAGCCGTTTACGCTCACATCCACACCGTGGGGAGCACTCGAAACCTCAACCCCCACACCGGTAAAACTCACAAAGAGCTTTTGCGTGTAGGCAGCCTGGTCAAGTTTCACGTCGGCGGGCAACTGCGGTACCATTGTGGGAATATTGTCTATTATATTCACCTTGTATGCAGGCTGTTTCTCGCCGCAAGCAACAAGAAACAATATCATAATAAAGAGGAGTGCGTTTCTCATAAGGAAGACTTTAAACATCTATGGCCCGCCTGCTAGCGGGCCATAGTCTTATTATTATGTAAAAAAGTATCAATAACGTCTTTTTGATTTCAGCAGGTGGGGCGAAATCATCTTTTCGGGACGCAACAGTTCGTCGAGTTCCTCTTTCGAAATAAGTTTCTCTTCGAGTACAAGGTCGTAAATGCTGCAATTCTCTTTGAGGGCACGTTTCGCAAGACGGTCGGTATTTTCGAAACCGATAACAGGGTTAAGGGCGGTTGCAATACCAATGCTGCCCAACACAAGCTCCTTGCAATGGCCCTCGTTGGCAGTAATGCCGTCGACACAAAGCACGCGCAGACGTGTCAAGCCTTTGAGCATCATACGTATCGACGAAAGCATTGAGTGGACAATAATGGGCTCCATCGCATTCAGCTGCAACTGGCCGGCCTCGGCTGCGAAAGTCACCGTGAGGTCATTGCCTATTACGCTGTAACATATCTGGTTCACAAGTTCGGGAATAACGGGGTTCACCTTGCCGGGCATAAGATTGGAACCGGGAACAACGGCAGGGAGGTTAATCTCGTTAAGACCGCAACGGGGACCGCTCGCAAGCAGACGCAAGTCGTTACAAATCTTCGACAGCTTAACCGCCAAGCGTTTCAATGCCGACGAGTACATTACCGATGAACCGGCATCCGATGTAGCCTCCACAAGGTTGCCTGCAAGCACGAACTTCTTGCCCGAAATAACGCGCAAGGCATCTACTGCGGTGTGAGAGTAACCGGGAACGGTGTTGATACCTGTACCAATGGCTGTCGCACCCAGGTTTACCTCCAAGAAGAGATTGGCAACCTCGTTCAGGCGGCTCACCTCCTCGTCAAGAGTAACGGCAAATGCTTCGAACTCCTGGCCAAGTGTCATAGGCACCGCATCCTGCAACTGTGTACGGCCCATCTTTATAATGTGGTCGAACTCCTTGCCTTTTGCACGGAAAACGGCAATAAGACGCTGCAATTCGCGCACAAGGTCCTCGTTATGCAGAATAAAACACAACTTGAAGGCTGTGGGATAGGCATCGTTGGTCGACTGTGAGAGGTCGACGTGCTCTGTGGGGCTGCAATACTGGTACTCGCCCTTGTTGTGGCCCATAATCTCCAACGCACGGTTGGCAACAACCTCGTTTATGTTCATATTGGTCGATGTTCCTGCACCACCCTGTATGAGGTCGATGGGGAACTGGTCGCTCAATGCGCCCTCCATAATCTCCTCGCAAGCCTTTTTAATGGCTGCACCAATTGTTTCGTCGAGCGAGCCAAGCGACACATTGGCGTGAGCGGCAGCCCACTTTACCATAGCCAAAGCCTTTATGTAATAAGGGTGCTCACCTATCGAAAGGCCGCTTACATCTTTAAAGTTAACCAGTGCTCTCAATGTCTGAGCTCCATAATACGCATCGGCAGGGACCTGAATCTCGCCCAAAGAATCGTGTTCAAGACGTGTCTTCATTATCTTAAAATTTAAATTTCTTCAATACCAAACAACACACTGAATGCCAAAAGCACCGGTGTATTTTGCGCGAAGATAGTGATTTATTATCTTTTTAATGCAAACAAAGGAATTTTTCTTTAAAAAAAACATAAATATTGCATTATATCTTGACAAAAGAGAATAAAACCCCTATTTTAGTCCCTGTAATCATCCTTAAAAAAAGAGCAATGGAAAGAACAAAGATTATTGCAGCAGCACTCATAATGACAGGGCTCATAGGTATGGGCTGGTTCATAAAAGGCGGAATAGACAATTTTGCCAACCGCGACCGTTATGTAACCGTGAAAGGCCTTGCCGAGCGCGAGGTTATGGCCGACCGCGTAGTGTGGAACCTCCCTTACAAGTGTGTAAACAATGACCTGCAACAGCTATATAAAGAGGTGGAGAGCAACAGCAGTGCCATAATAGGTTTTTTGAAGAGCAACGGCATAAGCGACAGGGAGATAATAACATCGGCCCCCAAAGTGCGCGACCGCGAAGCCGACTATTACAGCAGCAACGAAATAAAATACCGCTACCAGGCCGACGCGGTCATAACCGTTATATCGTCACAAGTGGAGAACATACTCACACTTATGCAGAAGCAGGTGGAGCTGATGAAAATGAACATAGCCATAACCACCGACTACCAATACCAGACACGCTTTGAATTCACAAAACTCAACGAACTTAAACCGGTGATGATTGAGGAGGCGACACGCAACGCCCGTGCCGTAGCACAGAAATTTGCCGAAGACTCGCAAAGCCGCATAGGCGACATACGCAACGCCAACCAGGGGCAGTTCAGCATCACAAGCGACGATGTCACCCCGCAAATAAAGAAGGTGCGCGTGGTAACCACCATCGACTATGCACTGCGATAGAGAGTAAACAAAAAAGCCCCGGGCAGCGAACTGCCCGGGGCGGAAGGAAAAATCTATTTCTTATTTTATTAACTTTTTCACGTTTCGGGTTAATCATTTACAACCACCTTCTTGCCGTTTACCACATAACCTTTTTGCCGTTCTGTATGTAGATACCGCCCTTGACAGGCTCTGTTACCTTGCGGCCTTGCAGGTCGTAAATATCATTGCTTTCTGCTCTCTCCTCTTTTATATCACTGATGCCTGTAACACCACCTGTTACGTTAATCCAGCCTGTGTAGGGAGCAAGTTTCTCTTTTGAACCGGGAGCCGAGAGAACCACGTTCTTGATGGTGAACAGGTAGTCGCCATCGGCTGCACCGTTCACTTTGAGGGTAGCTGTTGCAACGTCACCCTCTGTACCGTTGTAAAGAGCGTTGCTCATTGAGATGATTACCAAGCGAAGTGAACCGTCGGGCTGGATGGCGCACTCGGGATATGAGTGTCTGCGGCTATTTGTACGGCTGCCGAGGTCAACGGCGTAGTACTCGCCGTCGAAATCAACCTCGATGCCTTCGGGGAGTTCAAGGTCGAACTGGATTGCCGAGAAGGGATAGCCGGGGTTGTTGATGTTGATGAGCAGTGTAGAGCCATCGCCATCGGCCGATACTGTGCTAATCTCACCTGCGCGTGTAGCGGATGCTTTTGCAGGAGCTGCACTTGCAGTGTCGGTGCCCAGGATTATGGAAACAATCTTTGTAACGTCGGCAACGTCAACTGTTCCGTCGCCGTCGACATCGGCTGTGGAATTGTTTTTGTTGCTTGCGCTGCCACTCAATTTAATATTGTATATTTCACCTTGGTCGCTACCGTCGTTCACGCTGCCGTCTTTGGTGTATTCTGCAACCAGAGTGTGGGTGCCGGCAGTAGTGAATGTGTGCTCGTAACTGCCCGTGTCGCTACCGCTCTTCTTTAAAATTTGTGTGCCGTCGATAGTTATAATCAACCAATCGAAGTTACTCTCGCTACTTACGCTCCAATCGAAAGTAAGCACGCCACCTTCGGCTGCTTCCAACGTATAGCTGTTCTGCGATGTACTGCTGCTAACACCGGCATTGGTCGAAGTCCAGTCTTCGAATGTTTGTTCTGTGGTTTTCTCGCCATTGAGTATTACTCCTACAACCGCTGTAACATCGGCAACGTCCACTGTTCCGTCACCGTCGACATCACCTTTGATGCCGAAGTGCATCTCCATTATATTTGTAAACTCCTTCCAATAATCAGCTGCTTGGTAGGCCGCTTTTGTGCCTGTGGGAACATAGAGGGTCGCGGTGTATTGATTGAACGTATTGCTATAAATGATAGGCGTTTCTGTTGCTTTTACATAAATCTCGGTGAGGCCGCCGCAACCAAGGAACGCATAATCTCCTATGCTTGTTACACTATTGCCTATTTCAACGCTTGTGAGGCCGGTGCAACCAACGAACGCAGCATCTCCAATGCTTGTTACACTGTTGGGAATAGTTACGCTTGTGAGGCCTGTGCAATCCCTGAACGCATGATTTCCTATGCTGGTTACGCTGTTTGGAATTTCAATGCTAGTGAGGCCGTCACAATAATAGAACGCATAATCTCCAATGCTTGTTACGCTACCAGGAATAATTGTATTTTTGCAGCCTGCAATAAGGGTATTTGTTGCTGTTTCTATAATGGCGTTGCAACCTTCGCGGCTGTCATAAACGCTATTGCCGCTATTAACGGTGATGCTTGTGAGGCCTGTGCAAACCCAGAACGCATCATTTCCTATGCTTGTTACACTGTTGGGAATTGTAATGCTTGTGAGGCCGGAGCAACCAACGAACGCTTGAGATCCTATCGATGTTACGCTGTTGGGAATAGTAATGCTTGTGAGGCCTGTGCAATTATAGAACGCTTTATCTCCTATGCTTGTTACACTGTTGGGAATAATTACGCTTGTGAGGCCTGTGCAATCCCTGAACGCATCTGCGCCAATTGTATAATTCCCGCCATTGTAATTTGCAGGCAGGGTAATATCACCGCCATTGCCAATATATTCAACCAAGGTATTTACACCATCAATTATATCAAATACAAAATCGCCTTCAACAGAACCGTTAGGATCTTTAATCACCTTGTCTGCATAATAGGCAACATAGCCATAATCGCTTGAACCTATTGTAAACGTTAGTGATGAATAGTTTATAACAGTTTTGAGGCCGTCACAATAATAGAACGCATAATCTCCAATGCTTGTTACACTGTTACCAATTGTAACGCTTGTGAGGCCTGTACAACTATGGAACGCTCTGCTTCCTATTTCCGTTACGCTATTGGGAATAGTTACGCTTGTGAGGCCTGTGCAACCTTCGAACGCTTTATCTCCTATGCTTGTTACGCTGTTTGGAATTTCAATGCTTTTGAGGCCGTCACAATAATAGAACGCAGACCCTCCTATGCTTGTTACGCTACCAGGAATAATTGTATTTTTGCAGCCTGCAATAAGGGTGTTTGTTGCTGTTTCTATAATGGCGTTGCAACCTTCGCGGCTGTCATAAACGCTATTGCCGCTATTAACGGTGATGCTTTTGAGGCCGTCACAATAATAGAACGCATCATTTCCTATGCTTGTTACACTGTTGCCAATTGTAACGCTTGTGAGGCCGGTGCAACCAACGAACGCAGCATCTCCAATGCTTGTTACACTGTTGGGAATAGTTACGCTTGTGAGGCCTGTGCAATCCCTGAACGCATCTGCGCCAATTGTATAATTCCCGCCATTGTAATTTGCAGGCAGGGTAATATCACCGCCATTGCCAATATATTCAACCAAGGTATTTACACCATCAATTATATCAAATACAAAATCGCCTTCAATAGAACCGTTAGGATCTTTAATCACCTTGTCTGCATAAAAGGCAACATAGCCATAATCGCTTGAACCTATTGTAAACGTTAGTGATGAATAGTTTATAACAGTTTTGAGGCCTGTGCAATTATAGAACGCATAATCTCCTATCGATGTTACACTGTTGCCAATTGTAACGCTTGTGAGGCCTGTGCAATTATAGAACGCATAATCTCCTATCGATGTTACACTGTTGCCAATTGTAACGCTTGTGAGGCCTGTGCAACCAGTGAATGTATAATTCTTTATTTCTGTAATATCGATTGGGATAACAAGGTCGGTTATCTTTTCTCCATTTAAATACAAATTCTTTGCATAATACAATGGATTGGAATAGACGTTACTAAAATCAATTTTGCACCACGCCGAAAGGTCGCTAATATGCACCGCGGTGAGGCTGTCACAATTATAGAACGCATCACCTCTAATGCTTGTTACGCTGTTGGGTATTGTTACGCTTGTGAGGCCTGTGCAATCCCTGAACGCAAAATCTCCTATTGTTGTTACGCTGTTGCCTATTTCAACGCTTGTGAGGCCTGTGCAACTATCGAACGCATAAATTCCAATGCTTGTTACACTGTTGCCTATTTCAACGCTTTTGAGGCCTGTGCAACCCCGGAACGCTTTATATCCTATTGTTGTTACGCTGTTACCAATTATAACGCTTGTGAGGCCTGTGCAACTATCGAACGCACTGCTTCCTATCCATATTACACTGTTGGGAATTGTTACGCTTGTGAGGCCGGAGCAATTATAGAACGCACTGCTTCCTATCCATATTACACTGTTGGGAATTGTTACGCTTGTGAGGCCGGAGCAATTATAGAACGCTTTATCTCCTATGCTTGTTACGCTGTTGGGAATTGTTACGCTTGTGAGGCCGTAGCAATCATAGAACGCATCTGCGCTAATTGTATAATTCCCGCCATTGTAATTTGCAGGCAGGGTAATATCACCGCCATTGCCAATATATTTAACCAAGGTATTTACACCATCAATTATATCAAATACAAAATCTCCTTCAATAGAGCCATTAGGAACATTAATCACGTTGTCTGCATAATAGGCAACATAGCCATAACTGATTGAACCTTTTGTAAACGTTAGTGATGAATAGTTTTTAACAGTTTTGAGGCCTGTGCAATTATAGAACGCACAATCTTCTATGCTTGTTACACTGTTACCAATTGTAACGCTTGTGAGGCCGGAGCAATTATAGAACGCAAAATCTCCTATCGATGTTACGCTGTCGGGAATAATTACGCTTGTGAGGCCGCTGCAACGATCGAACGCACAGCTTCCTATCCATATTACACTGTTGCCAATTGTTACGCTTGTGAGGCCGCTGCAACCCTGGAACGCAAAATCTCCTATTGTTGTTACGCTGTTGGGAATTTCAATGCTGGTGAGGCCGGTGCAATCCCTGAACGCATAATCCTTAATTTCTGTAATATCACTTGGAATAACAAGATTGGTTATCTTTTCTCCATTTAAATACAAATTCTTTGCCTGACACAATGGATTGGAATCGACGTTACTAAAATCAAATTTGCACCACGCCGAAAGGTCGCTAATATGCACCGCGGTGAGGCTGTCGCAATTTGAGAACGCACCGCCTCCTATCGATGTTACACTGTTGGGAATTGTAATGCTTGTGAGGTTTCTGCAATCCCTGAACGCATAATCTCCTATCGATGTTACGCTGTTGCCAATTATAATTTCTTTTATCGATGTATGTCCTCTAAACCACGAATCGATGGTTCTGGTATTTATTTCCACTTTTTCAAGGGGACAATTAAGGAACGCATTATTTTCAATGCTTGTTACGCTGTTTGGAATAGTTACGCTTGTGAGGCCGCTGCAACCCTGGAATGCACTGCCTCCTATGCTTGTTACGCTGTTGGGAATTGTAATGCTGGTGAGGCCGGTGCAACTATCGAACGCACTGTTTTCTATCGATGTTACGCTGTTGGGAATTGTAATGCTTGTGAGGCCGGAGCAACCCTGGAACGCACTGCCTCCTATCGATGTTACGCTGTTTGGAACAGTTACGCTTGTGAGGCCGCTGCAACCCTGGAACGCACTGCCTCCTATCGATGTTACGCTGTTGGGAATAGTTACGCTTGTGAGGCTGTCACAATTAATGAACGCAGATGCGCCAATTGTATAATTCCCGCCATTGTAATTTGCAGGCAGGGTAATATCACCGCCATTGCCAATATATTTAACCAAGGTATTTACACCATCAATTATACCAAATACAAAATCGCCTTCAACAGAACCGTTAGGAGCTTTAATCACGTTGTCTGCATAATAGGCAACAAAGCCATGATTGTTTAAACCTATTTTAAACGTTAGTGATGAATAGTTTATAACAGTTTTGAGGCCTGTGCAAAGATAGAACGCAGAATCTCCTATGCTTGTTACACTGTTGCCTATTATAACGCTTGTGAGGCCTGTGCAATTCCAGAACGCAGCGCCTCCTATCGATGTTACGCTGTTGGGAATTGTAATGCTTGTGAGGCCGGAGCAAAATGAGAACGCCTGGCCTCCTATCGATGTTACGCTGTTGCCAATTGTTACGCTTGTGAGGCTGTCACAAGCATAGAACGCAGCATCTCCAATGCTTGTTACACTGTTGGGAATAGTTACGCTTGTGAGGCCTGTGCAACCATGGAACGCACTGCCTCCTATCGATGTTACGCTGTTGGGAATTGTAATGCTTGTGAGGCCGGAGCAATCCAGGAACGCACCGCCTCCTATCGATGTTACACTGTTGGGAATTGTAATGCTTGTGAGGTCGTAGCATTTAGAGAACGCACTGCCTCCTATCGATGTTACGCTGTTGGGAATAATTACGCTTTTGAGGTTGTAGCATTTAGAGAACGCATCTGCGCCAATTGTATAATTCTCGCCATTGTAATTTGCAGGCAGGGTAATATCACCGCCTTTGCCAATATATTTAGCCAAGGTATTTACACCATCAATTATATCAAATACAAAATCGCCTTCAATAGAGCCATTAAGAGTTTTAATCACGTTGTCTGCATAATAGGCAACATAGCCATAATTTTTTGAATCTTTTGTAAGCGTTAGTGATGAATTGTTTATAACAGTTTTGAGGCCGTAGCAATACCTGAACGCATAATCTCCTATTGTTGTTACGCTGTTGCCTATTATAACGCTTGTGAGGCCGTCACAATCATAGAACGCATAATTTCCTATGCTTGTTACACTGTTGCCTATTATAACGCTTGTGAGGCCGTCACAATCATAGAACGCTTCATATCCTATGCTTGTTACACTGTTGGGAATAGTAATGCTTGTGAGGCCGCTGCAACCACTGAACGCATAATCTCCTATCGATGTTACACTGTTGGGAATTGTTACGCTTGTGAGGCCGGAGCAACTAGAGAACGCATCTGCGCCAATTGTATAATTCCCGCCATTGTAAGTTGCAGGCAAAACTACATCACCGCCATTGCCAATATATTTAACCAAGGTATTTACACCATCAATTATATCAAATGCAAAATCGCCTTCAACAGAACCGTTAGGAGCATTAATCACTTTGTCTGCATAATAGGCAATATAGCCATAATCGCTTGAACCTTTTGTAAACGTTAGTGATGAATAGTTTGTAACAATTGTGAGGCCTGTGCAACCCAGGAACGCATTATCTCCAATGCTTGTTACGCTGTTGGGAATAAATACGCTTGTGAGGCCGGAGCAACCCCGGAACGCACTACCACCTATGCTTGTTACACTGTTGGGAATAATTACGCTTTTGAGGCCTGTGCAACCATAGAACGCACTACCACCTATGCTTGTTACGCTGTTACCAATGGTAATACTTGTGAGGCCGGTGCAACCATAGAATGCACTTTCTCCTATGCTTTCCACGCTGTTAGGAATGGTAATGCTTGTGAGGCCTGTGCAATTATAGAACGCATAATTTCCTATGCTTGTTACACTGTTGCCAATTGTTACGCTTGTGAGGCCTGTGCAATCCCTGAACGCATAATTTCCTATGCTTGTTACACTGTTGGGAATAATTACGCTTGTGAGGC
>SUXO01000010.1:0-27925 GCA_015060885.1 Bacteroidales bacterium | reverse complement strand
TAGAACGCATAATTTCCTATGCTTGTTACACTGTTGCCAATTGTTACGCTTGTGAGGCCTGTGCAATCCCTGAACGCATAATTTCCTATGCTTGTTACACTGTTGGGAATAATTACGCTTGTGAGGCCTGTGCAACCGTAGAACGCATAATTTCCTATGCTTGTTACACTGTTGCCAATTGTTACGCTTGTGAGGCCTGTGCAATCCCTGAACGCATAATTTCCTATGCTTGTTACACTGTTGGGAATAATTACGCTTGTGAGGCCTATGCAATTCCAGAACGCATATTCTCCTATGCTTGTTACGCTGTTGCCAATTGTTACGCTTGTGAGGCCCGTGCAATCCCTGAACGCCCTATCTCCTATCGATGTTACGCTGTTGGGAATAGTTACGCTTGTGAGGCCTGTGCAATTATAGAACGCACCGCGTCCTATGCTTGTTACGCTGTTGGGAATAGTTACGCTTGTGAGGCCGCTGCAACTATTGAACGCAGATGCGCCAATTGTATAATTCCCGCCATTGTAATTTGCAGGCAGGGTAATATCACCGCCATTGCCAATATATTCAACCAAGGTATTTACACCATCAATTATACCAAATACAAAATCGCCTTCAACAGAACCGTTAGGAGCTTCAATCACGTTGTCTGCATAATAGGTAACATAGCCATAATCGCTTGAACCTGTAAACGTTAGTGATGAATAGTTTATAACAGTTTTGAGGCCTGTGCAACCCCTGAACGCATAATCTCCTATCGATGTTACACTGTTGCCAATTATAACGCTTGTGAGGCCGGAGCAATATTCGAACGCACTGCCTCTTATCGATGTTACACTGTTTGGAATAGTTACGCTTGTGAGGCCGGAGCAATCCCTGAACGCATAATTTCCTATGCTTGTTACACTGTTGGGAATTGTAATGCTTTTGAGGCCGTAGCAATACCTGAACGCATAATCTCCTATCGATGTTACACTGTTGCCAATTATAACGCTTGTGAGGCCGCTGCAACTCTGGAACGCATAATTTCCTATCGATGTTACACCATCTTCTATTACAACTGCAGTTATATCTGCAAGATATTTAGACCAAGGAGCACTGTTTTTATAGTCGTAGTTGTCCATAGCACCTCTACCGCTTATGGAGAGAATGCCATTAGCATACGTCCAAGTGATATATTCGTCATAGGTACTACTAGGTTTATAAACGGCAACGAGCGAGATGTCGGTTGCGGGCATTGTGGTGGGAATGTCGACGTCGTACATTCCAAATTCCGCAATAAAGAAGAAGGGGTGTCCTTGTACCTCTTGGTTATAATGTGTTTCTGTCACGCGGTAGCGTATATAGCGATAGGCTGTGCCGTTGCCAATAATCTCGGAGTTATATACATTGGAGTTGACGGATGAGAGGTTTGTGAGTGTGGCAAGTTCCACGTACTCGCCATCAGCAGTGTTTGAACCCTCTACTACCATTGTCTTGGGGGCATTTATATAACTGTTTGTATTGCGGTTGGTGTATGTAAATGTGAAGAAGGTTACCGATTTACCCTCGCCCATATCCACACGAAGGTAGTGATCGAGCCCGTCGGCACTCTCTTTGTTGGCATACTCGGAGTGGAAGAAGGTGGCGTCATTGCCATCGAAGAGCACCTGCCAGCTTGTGAGTTGGTCGCCGTATTGAGTGTTGGTGCAGGGGGCGTTGGTGTAGAGCATTGCATCGGCATTGGAGGCTATGTCTATCTCCATCTCCATACCCCATTTAACGAACTCATAGCCTTCCTTTGCAGGGGCTGCTGGTAGGTTTATGGCTGCGCCTGCTGCGAGGTTGACGGTTTGGTATATTTCGCCATCTAACCACATAGTCAGGGCGTATGTTTCGTTGGCAGGGGCTGAATTGCCCGCACTTGCCGCTGTGCTGCATAGCAACAACAAGGTTGTAAGCAGGTTTTTAATGTAAAAACGTTTCATTGTTTTTATAATTCGGTTAATATTCTACTATTTGAGCACATTAGGGATTCACCTGCTGTGGCGATATACTTGCCGCAGGTACCGCATTCGTTGGTTTATAATGTGCCACAATGGCTGCTATATCAGTGAAACAGCAACCCTGCTTGGTGCCACCAGGTGTAAAATGTTTTTTATATATGCACAAGATATCCTCAATATCGTATGCACTAACCGATGACGGGAAATACGCATCAAAAACAGAGCGATGCAGGCACACGCCGGCGCCGAGGTTTCTGTTTATGTTATAAAGGTTATTACCGGCATAACCGGCAGTGGCAACTATTCTTTGAAGATGTGCCTTTGCTTTTTTTAATTCTGCTGTAACAGTTTTAGAACCCAAAAGGATTCTTGCTCCATCCAATGCTCCACTTGCAAGATACACATAGTCGCAAGGCATGGGGGCAAGGGTGGGAAAGCATTTTATCAACTGCGTGGCAATATCATAAACAGTGAGGTTGCCTATGCCGTGTATATTAACAATACTGCGCACCTTTATATAAAACTCTTCAAAGGACTTATAGTGGGCATCGTGCCATGTTTTTTTTGCAAGCACTGTTGCTACTTGCTTTACTACACTGCTTGATAAACGATTCTGGTGCCCGCGACCACGCACAATATCTTTTTCATAATTCACTTTATGAGGCTGCACATTGTTTACGTTGCAAACAAAGCCACCACCACCTTTGCAGCGTTTTACAGGAGGCTTGGGAGACGGAGGTGTGCATCCAAAACACAGATCATTAAATATTGCCATAAATTCAACATTTTTTGCAAAATTACAGAATATCACCACACACTTCCCGTACTTCTTGGTTCTTCTACCCCTCCATTATGGATTTTCTTGCACATTGTACCAATCGAAATTATATTTATTACTAACTTTACAACAGAGTTTTAACGTTGCTGCCATATCATTCTCGCTGAAAGCCGCAACAATATAATCTATTACAGAAAATGACAACAGAGGAGATTAACAAGAATTTAAGAGAACGTGTAGAGGCAGTTGCCGGAGAGAAAATAGAGACCCCAAGAGATTTCAATATCCTTGCTATGCGCATTTTAGACAAAAACGGGACATATATATCACCTATAACATTGAAGAGATTCTGGGGCTATCTGGGAAAGGACAAGCAAAAGCCGCCATACAAGCACACGCTAAACATTCTTGCCAAATATGCAGGCTACATCAATTACGATGAGTTTATAAACGAAAAAGAGAACAACATAGAAAGCAACTTCCTGCTCAACAAATGCTTGCAAACCAGGAGCCTGCGCAAGGGGTGCAAACTTGAAATAAAATGGCGCCCCAATCGTTGTGTAACTGTGCAATACGAAGGAATGGAGATGTTCAAAGTAACAGAAAGCATCAACAGCAAATTAAGCAAGGGAGATACCTTTATTGTAGGAGAAATCGTTGATGGCGAGCCTCTTATTTTGAGCCACCTCATTCACGAGGGAAAGCAACCCGTTAATTATATTTGCGGGCGATTGGGAGGAATAAAATTTAGAGAATTGTTTCAGTAAAAATATCAGAACTTGTTTTAACCACAATAGAACCTATAAAATACTATGGAAACGTCGGATTTCTTTGAAGATAATATAAATTTTGAAAAAGCAGAATTGATTAACACTTTCGGCAGCACATCGCAAACCTACAAAGTGCGCATAAAGGGGAAGGTGTATTTTATGAAACAATTGCGACCCGAGCGTGCAAAAGAGGAGCGCAACAAGCAAATGTTTATAAAGGAGTTTGAGATCGGGAAGTCTATCAGCCACCCGTACATTGTGAAATATCATAGCATGGGCACTGATGAAAACGGGCAATATATTCTAATGGATTATGTAAACGGTTACAATCTCAAAGAAAAACTCCAAAGCGAGCCGGCCTTTTTCAAAAAACCTGCCAACCTCAACAAACTTATGAAGCAAATATTGGAGGCTCTGCAAACCCTGCACAAGAACAACATAATATATTTGGACCTGAACGCCCAAAATATTATGCTCACAAAAACCACCAACGATGTAAAACTCATCGACCTTGGCTACTGCATAAACGACACAAACGACTACACTGCCGGCTGCACCAAAAGGTTCAGAGCTCCCGAGTGCGTGGCAAATAATGTGAGCAACATTGATGCGCGTGCCGACATTTATGCCGTGGGTTGCCTGCTCAAATATATTGAGGAGGAGGGCGGCATAAAACTGCCGGGTTACTTGTGCAAAATAAAAAAGCGTTGCCTGCAAACCGAAAAGAAGAAACGCTACCAGAGTGTCGAGGAAATCATTAACGTGCTGCGCTATGCAACAATAAAGAAGGTTGCAGTTATTGCTGCCATAGCGGCTGTGGTCATATATCTGCTTGCGCCATTTGCCGTACAGGCATATAACGCTTGCAAGGATTACATTGCGTGGGAGAGGGGGCTGATTCCCGAGAAATTTGAAGAGGGCGGAGTGTTCTACCGCATCACCGACCACGATGCACGCACTGTGGAGATTACTTACAAGGGGAAAGATTACAATGAATATAAAGATGAATACAACGGTGACGTTGTGTTTCCCGCCCGGGTTACACATCGCGGGCGCACTTTCAAAGTAAATGCCTTTGCCGAAGATGCATTGAGTGTAAATATCATAAGGACCATTAAGATAGAAAACGGAATAGACAGCATTGGTAATTTTGCACTGTCGCGCAACCCCTTTGAGGGCACCTTGTTTATCCCGGCGAGCGTTAAATGGATAGGCTATGGAATATTGGATAATTGTATATATATAGAGAGGGTTGTGGTGGACGCTGCCAATCCATATTACGACAGCCGCGAGGGATGCAACGCCATAATTGAAACTGCAACAAACACACTCATTGCCGGTTGCTGCACCAGCAAAATACCGCAGGGAATCACAAAAATAGCCGACCACGCATTTGCAGGGCAGTTCAGACTTGGCAGCATCGACTTTCCCGAGAGTGTTACCTATATTGGCGATTATGCGTTCCAATGTTGCCCTTTTTATAGAATAGCATTGCCACAGGGGCTTACACACATTGGCGATTATGCGTTCCAGATGTGCAATAAACTTATGGAGATAGAGATTCCCGAGAATGTAACCTACATTGGCGAGGCCGCGCTGTCTAATTGCGGTTACAAGACACTGGTAATCCCCGACAAGGTTACCTACATAGGTGCTTGGGCTTTTGACAAATGCCCCAATCTCACAACGGCAACAATAGGAGAAAGCGTTGCATCGATAGGTGTCTTTGCATTCGACGGCTGCGACAAACTCACAAAGATTGTGTCGCGTATCCCTGCCGACAAACTGTTTGCTGTGGATTGGAGTGCCTTTGGCAGTGTTGCGGGCAGTTGTACTCTTTATGTACCACGCGGTGCAAAGGCTATGTACCAAAAAACAGCAGGGTGGAGTCATTTCAGCAAGATTGTTGAGATGGATATGTGATGCAGCAATCCAAAGAGAAAAGAACAAAAAGAGAAGAACACAGGGCGCACACACCGGTGCGCCCCTACGGTAAATAACAACTATCCGCAATGTAGGGGCAGACCGATGTGTCTGCCCAGAAACGCAAGCAACGAAAAACAATAGAACAGAAAAACAACTGTCCCTCTCGCAGAGGGACGAGAAATTTACGTGTAAATTTCGGAGGGAGTGCTAAAGATAACCGCACGTAAAAAACTCCCTCCCCCTGCGGGTACTCCCTCTTTAAAAAGCGGGAGAGTTTAAAACGGCAAACAACAACGAAATGTAGGGGCGCACCGATGTGTGCGCACAAAAACAAATTCAGTAGAAATTTAGTGTGGACAAGTTGATTCTTTAATAAGTTGTGCTCCCTCACGCTGCCCTTTGTATAACGAATTATCTCCTGCAATGGTAATTCTCAAAAAAGGAACCGGCACCGTTAAAATCACAGTGTTTATCCGAGCATTTGCAGGAGAGAGTGCGAGGAATGTTTGCCCGTGAGTTAGGTGCCGCAAGGCGACTAACTGAGGAAGTCCCGCAGCACCCTGCAAATGTGAGAAAGATAAACACGGCAAGGGAGGTTCGACTGAGGGTTCGCCTTTGGGCGACGTGAACAAAGAACCGAGCGACTGATTTTTCTCGCGTGCCGGGCGTTTGGTTCTTTGCGCGACAAAGAACGTCAAAGATATATTTACAATGAGAGAATAACCGACAAATAACACCGAGAAGTCAAAAGAAAGAATGTTTAGTATCGTATATGGTGAGTGCCCACACCTTTTTGCTACTGAGCCCTAAATACACCCGCAACGCACAGGGCGCACACGCCGGTGCGCCCCTACGGTAAATAACAACTATCCGCAATGTAGGGGCAGACCGATGTGTCTGCCCGAAGAAATCACCACGCAATGGTTGGGCGCACACACCGGTGCGCCCCTACAAAAAATGCAATAAATTACACAAAACTCCTAATGGGCGCTATAATGAAGAGGCTGACCAGAAAGTCTACACGACTTATAGGTCAGCCTCTTCGTTGATAATAGGGGAAACAAGATTACTTCTTCCACCCTTTATACACAAGGTATGCTACAATGAACACGCCAAGTGCAATGAAGCAGTAACCAATTTCGTGGCTGTAAACCGTTACCTTCTCAATAAGCTGTTCCTTTGTTTCAATTCCCGGAACCTTTGACAAGTACCAGCCGAGGCCGGCAAGCACGCCGTTCCATATACCGGCACCAAGAGCAGTAAACAGGAGGAAGGTGCTCAACTTCATACGGGCAAGACCGGCAGGAATTGATATGAGCTGGCGCACCGCAGGAATAAGGCGGCCAATAAAGGTCGATGCCGCACCGCGCTTGTCGAAGTACTCTTCGGCCTTCTTCACGGCAGCCTCATCAATAAGGCACATGTGACCGAAACGGCTGTTGGCAAACTTATAGACGATGGGGCGGCCAAGCCACAAGGCAAGGAGATAGTTCACAAGAGCACCGATAAGCGCGCCCACTGTGGCAAATAAGACAACGAGGTATACATTGAGCCCGCTTGCAGGGTCGGCCGAAAGCCAGGCGGCAGGCGGCACCACCACTTCGGAGGGGAAGGGGATAAAAGAACTCTCTATCGCCATCAACAGCGTAATTGTCCAATAGTTAAGGTGCTCCAAGCACCACTCGATAAAAGCAACCGATTCCATTTGTTTTATTTATTGTTCTATTATTTTGTTTATTACTGTTTCTTTTTTGTTACAAGACGTATAACCTTTCTTGCCAGCCTGTAAAATTCGGGCATAATCAGCACCGGCGATGTAGCCAGGATTATATTCAGCCAGGTGGATGCCGTGAGGGGAACCACATTGAACATTGTACCGCCAAATGTTACAATAAGGTACTGCCCTGCAAGTATTATGGTTGTCACAAGCAGGAAGGTGGGGCTTTTAAATAACCCGCTGAATGCCGACTGCCCCGACATATAGGCTTTGGCATTGAACATATTCCAGAACTGCAACATCACAAAAACAGTGAAGAACGACGACATCTCATAGGGGGTGAGAGTACCGTCGGCATAATAGTGGAGCAAAAGCCCCATCTGCACGGCCACAAAGACCGCAGCATAGCCGAATATGTAGAACGCCATATTGCGGGTTATTATAAAGTCGGCATTCTCGCCGCTCTTGCGAGGTTTCTCCTTCATCACTGCCCAGCTGGGAGGCAACGAAGCAAGCGCAGCCGCTGCAAAGGTATCCATAATGAGGTTTACCCAGAGCATTTGTGTTATGGTGAGCGGTGAGGATGTTCCCACGAGCGAACCGAACATAACAATGAAACAGGCAGCCACATTTATGGTGAGCTGGAAGAAGAGGAAACGCTGTATGTTCTTATAGAGTGAACGGCCCCACATCACGGCGCGCGTGATACTGCCGAACGAATTGTCTATTATGGTAATGTCGCTTGCCTCCTTCGCCACCGATGTGCCGTCGCCCATCGAGAGGCCCACCTGTGCTGCCTTCAAAGCGGGTGCATCGTTGGTACCGTCGCCCGTAACTGCCACAACAGCACCCTGTTGCTGCAACAGATGCACAAGACGCTGCTTGTCCATAGGACGGGCACGGCACATTATTTTAAGCCCCATGACACGCTTGGCAGCCTCTTCGTCGCTCAACGCCTCGAAGTCGGGGCCTGTAATTACGGCATCGGCAGGGGTTGCAGCATTGCATATACCTATCTGGCGGCCAATTTCGCGGGCTGTTCCGGGAGTATCGCCTGTGACAATCTTCACATCGACACCGGCACTCAAACAACGCTGCACGGCTTCGGGAACGTCGGCACGAACTGGGTCCGATATTGCCACAAAGCCCACGAAAGTGAGGTCGAGCCCCGGCAGAAGGCGGCCGTCGCTGTAAGGAGCCTCGTTGTCGCCGGGTTCCAGCACACAGCAGGCAAAGCCAAGTGTGCGCATTGCCATACTCTGATATTCGAGCAGGCGGCTTTCTATTACCTTGCGACTCTCCTCGACAGTGCTGTACCCGCCACCGACGGCTGCCACACGCTTGCAAAGTGAGAGGACAATCTCCGGAGCACCCTTCACATAAAGGACTTTCTTGCCAAGCAAGGGAGAATCGACCACGGTTGCCATATACTTGCGCTCGGTGGAGAATGTGAGCTGGCTCACCACCCCGGCCGACGCGCGCAGCGGTGCGTAATCGACACCCTGTTTGTTGAGCCACAGAAGGAGTGCTGCCTCGGTGGGGTTACCGATAGTCTTCACTTCGCCACCCTCCTCGTTGAGGTTGGCTGTGGAGTTCACGGCGATTCCCTCCTTAATCAGGAGGCTTGCAGGGCATGCGGTAAGTTTCTGGTTCTCCAATGCAAAGAAGTTGGTTTCATATACCTGCATACGGTTCTGGGTGAGCGTGCCTGTCTTGTCGGTGCAGATTACGGTTGCCGCACCCATTGTTTCACAGGCGTGCATCTTGCGCACGAGGTTATTTGTTTTGAGCATACGGTTCATACTCAACGCAAGGCTCAAAGTGACGCTCATGGGGAGTCCTTCGGGCACCGACACCACAATGAGTGTGACAGCAATCATAAAGCTGTTGAGCAAAACGGATATTATCTCCATTGTCGACATTGGCGCACCCGACAGGAATGCCTTGCTTGCCAACAGAAGGAATATTATTACAGCGGCTGCATAACCGAACTTGCTTATTACGCCTGCAAGGCGTTTCAGCTGCAACTGCAAAGGTGTTTCAACATCGTTGTCGATGAGCGCGCCCTGGTTCACCTTGCCATACTCGGTGGCATCGCCCACAAGTTCCACCTGCATCACACCATAACCGTCGACAACGGTGGTGCCACGCATAGCCCTGTTCGATGGGTAGGTCGCTTCGGTATCGAAATCGGCCTCAACGGTGGTTTTCGATATGATGGGCTCTCCCGTGAGTGTCGATTCGTTTATCTGCAACGATGTGGTTTCGAGCAGGGTTCCGTCGGCAGGCACTTCGTCGCCGGTATTGAGCATAACAATGTCGCCCACAACAATATCCTTGCGCGACACCTGCTGTATTTTGCCGTCGCGCTCCACGGTAACCATAACATCGTCGTTCACGGTGTTGAGCACCTCAAAGGCGCGTGCAGCCTTGACTTCAAATATAAAGCCGATGGTGCTTGCAAGGAAAATGGCAAAGAATATGCCTATCGGTTCAAGGAAGGCTTCGAACCCCTTCTGTTCGGGGCCCCAGCAATGCACTGCCGATATTACCATCGACAACACCCACGCAAGAAGCAGTATCCTTATTATGGGGTCCTCGAACTTTTCGAGGAACTTCTTCCACAGCGACTCCTTCTTGGGAGGAGTGAGCACGTTGGAACCATATTTCGCACGGTTCTCTTCCACTTGGGCCGATGTGAGCCCTTTATAAGTTTTCTGCTCGTTCATTATACCGTATTTTTATATATTTCATCAAAAACTGTTACTCGCCAAAAAGGTTCAAACGGTTGGCACGCGCCTCGTCGAGCGTGCGAAGAGGCTCCGGCTCTTTTGCCTTCGACTGCTCGCGCAGGGCCTGCTGCTCGGCAGCAAGATTATCAAGGAAGGCCTTGCGCGCTGCTGCATCGCCAAGCAGTTTCGCTGCCACTATGACATTCTGCGACACATCCTTCACGTGTATTACAGGGCCATTGTAGGCCGGGGCAATCTTCAATGCGGTGTGCAGTGGGCTTGTGGTGGCGCCAGCTATCATCACGGGGAGGTTGCAGCCTGCCGCTTCAAGTTCCTTCACAACGGTTATCATCTCTTCGAGCGAAGGGGTAATGAGGCCGCTCAGTATCACAATGTCGGCCTTTTGTTCCTGCACCGCTGACACAATCCTGTCGGCGGGAACCATAACACCGAGGTCGGTTATCTCATATCCGTTACAGCCCATAACCACGCCGGCGATGTTCTTGCCGATATCGTGGACATCGCCTTTTACGGTAGCTATCACTACCCTGCCGGCCGATGCCGCCGATGCACTCCGGCCACTCTCTATGAGCGGTTGCAGAAGGGCCACTGCCTGTTTCATCGTGCGGGCCGCCTTTACCACTTGCGGCAAGAATAGCTTGCCCTCGCCAAAGAGCTCGCCCACATGGTTCATTCCCGCCATCAACGGGCCGCTTATTACGGCAATGGCGGTCTTATATTTATCAACGGCTTCGGCTATATCTTGTTCAAGATAGTCGCCCACTCCCTTTACAAGCGATGCTTCAAGGCGTTCCTCGACCGATGCGGCCCGCCACAAATCGTCACGGTTGCTGCCGCCCGACACCTCACGGTCTTTCATCTGCTCTGCAATGGCAATGAGTCGCTCGGTGGCATCGGGAACTCTGTTGAGCACAACATCCTCTATTGCATTGCGCAGTTCGGCGGGGATATCCTCGTAGAGTACCGATGATTGGGGATTAACAATACCCATATCCATACCTGCTGCTATCGCGTGATAGAGGAAGACGGCGTGCATAGCTTCGCGCACATAATTGTTGCCACGGAACGAGAACGAGAGATTGCTCACTCCACCGCTTACGTGCGCACCGGGCAGGTTCTCTCTGATCCAGGCGCAGGCGCGTATGAAGTCGGCACCATAAGCCGCGTGCTCCTCTATGCCTGTGGCAACAGCGAGGATATTGGGGTCGAAAATTATGTCGTGCGGTTCAAAGCCCACCTTGTCGACCAAGAGACGATAGGCACGTGAGCACACCGCGGTCTTGCGTTCAAAGGTTGTGGCCTGCCCCTCTTCGTCGAATGCCATAACCACCACGGCTGCACCCAGGCGTTTTGCCTCGGCGGCACGGGCAAGGAAGAGAGGCTCGCCCTCTTTCAGCGAGAGGGAGTTCACAATTGAACGCCCTTGCAGGCATTTGAGCCCGGCTGCGATAACGTCCCAGTCGGACGAATCGACCATCACGGGAAGGCGTGCTATTTCGGGCTCGCTCACAAGGAGGTTCAGGAAATTCACCATTTCGGCCTTGCTGTCGAGCAGGCCGTCGTCGAAGTTCACATCGAGCACCTGTGCGCCGTCCTCAACCTGGCGACGGGCTATCTTCAATGCCTCGGTGTAGTTCTTCTCGTTGACAAGGCGCAGGAACTTGCGCGAACCTGCCACATTGCACCGCTCGCCAATATTTATGAAGTTCATACTGCGGTTCACCACCAGGCGGTCGAGCCCCGACAGCCACATATCGGCCGGGCGGGCAAGCGGTGTGCGTGGTGTTTTTCCCTCGACAAGCGAAGGGAACTGCGCTATGTATTCGTCGGTGGTTCCGCAGCAACCGCCAATTATATTCACCAGCCCTTCGTCAATGTATTCGGCAACGAGGGCGGTCATCTGGTCGGGAGTCTGGTCGTACTGTCCGAGTTCATTGGGGAGGCCTGCATTCGGGTAGGCACTCACATAGCAGGGTACAAGGTCGGCAAGACGTTTTATGAATGGTTTCATCTGGCCTGCACCGAACGAGCAGTTAAGACCTATCGACAATACGTTCCTGTTCAGGACCGATGCCACAAAGGCCTCCATCGACTGCCCCGAAAGGATGCGGCCTGCACCGTCGGCAATGGTAAAGGAGAGCATCACGGGTACCTCGCGCCCGGCCGCCTTCATTGCCTCATCGGCGGCATATATGGCTGCCTTTGCATTGAGGGTGTCGAAGATTGTCTCGCACAGCAGGGCATCTACCCCACCCTCTATGAGGGCCTGCATCTGTTCGGTGTATGCTGCTGCAAGTTCATCGAAAGTTATGTTGCGGGCAGCGGGGTTTTCCACATCGGGGCTCATGGAGCAGGTGCGGTTCGTGGGGCCCACCGAGCCGGCTACAAAGCGCGGTTTCGCGGGGGTTGAATATTTGTCGGCCACGGCACGTGCCATTTGCGCTGCGGCAAGGTTTATTTCTGCACAACAGGCCTCACAGGCATAATCACTCTGTGATATTCTGTTGGCGTTGAAGGTACAGGTCTCTATTATGTCGGCACCTGCAACGAGGTATTTTTCGTGGATGGCGGCAATTATGTCGGGACGGGTGAGAACCAGCAGGTCGTTGTTGCCTTTGAGCTGCACGGGGTGAGCGGCAAAACGCTCCCCGCGAAAGTCCTCCTCGCACAACCGGTGGTTCTGAATCATTGTACCCATTGCACCGTCGAGCACAAGTATTCTCTTTTTTAACGCCTCTTTCAAATTCATATTTATATATAAGGTAACGGGGCTATCCTTGAAAGACAGCCCCTTTTATTTGCTAATAATTACGCCTCATTCTATCCATTTCGCGCCTGTCGTCGCGTTCCTTCAAGGATTCGCGTTTGTCATATTCGTGCTTGCCTCGCGCCAAGCCTATAACGAGCTTGGCAAGCCCTTTCTCGTTTATGAAAAGACGGGTGGGCACTATGGTGAAACCGGGGTTCTTTGCTGCCTGCTGCAACTTGCGCAGTTCCTTGCGTTCGAGCAGGAGCTTGCGGTCGCGGCGTGCGGTGTGGTTATTGTAGGAACCATAGAAATATTCGGCAATGTGCATATTCTTCACCCAAAGCTCATTGTTTATGAATGTGCAGTAGGTGTCGACAAGGCTCACCTTTGAGAGGCGTATCGACTTTATCTCGGTACCTGTGAGCACAATTCCCGCTGTGTAGGTATCGGTTATTATATAGTCGAACGTAGCACGCTTGTTCTTTATATTTATGTTTGTTACTCTCTTATCCATTATAATCTATCCAAAATTAGCCGACAGCATCGACATTAACGAACCCACTGCCACCGGTACAAAAATAACCGACAACGACACCGGGATAACATAGGAGAGGCGACGCTCTTCGGGAACACGCATAAGCACGGCCGCGCCGTCCCACACAATCTTCACGGTGTAGAACTGCAATATCCAGCCAATTATCCTGAAATTAGGGAAAAGCCCCAGACATATCTCCAACAGCAGTATCACCACCATTGAATAGCCCGCAAGGTGGTCGGTGAGCAGACGGTCATATTCGGCCTTCATATATGCCGTTGTGAATTTCGACACTATAAAGGCCAATAGATGATAGGAGAGGAAAAGGGTTGCGAAAAGCACGCCGGTCTTTATTATCACATAATATATATTCTCGAACCCTATGCCGTAACCGAAGAGCGTACCCAGGAACGACGATAGGCAACTCAACATTATGAGCGGATAGAGAAAGCCGTTGAGCATAGCGGTTCTGTCACCGCTATGTGTAACGCTCTTCCACGCCATTGCGGGGCGTGTAAGCAGCATCGAAACCACATTTGCCAACTTCTTTAAATCCATAACCGCAATATTTGCCGCCTACGGCAGGGTTCATCAATTGCCGCCGTTGTACAACGGGTTCTTGAACTTGTCTATGGTGTAACCACGGTTGGGGATGTACATTCCGTCGTCACCAACCTTGCACCCCTCGACTACCACCGAAATGCAGCTTGTGAGCACTTTCTGCTCGTTAATCGCAGTCATATCGGCTGCCGAAAGTTCGTTTTTCAACATTTCCCAGTCCATCTTGAACGAGAGTATCTTGCACACCTGGTCGTCGTCGGCCTCATAGGGGAAAGTATTGGGGTCGATGCGGCCGTTGGCAGGCGAGAGGTTGGCATAAAGGCGGAAGAATGCAACACTCTCACGCACGCTGTCGAGTGTCATCCTGAACTCGCCTATATACTCCTTGTCGTATCTTACCGCCACGTTCTGTGTTTCATCATCGGCCCATATATATGTAACAGGCTCCGATGATACCTGGCCGTTTATGGTAAAGAAATAGATGGGGGCAATGCCCTTCAAAGGTGAATTGAAGAGTTTCTTGTCTAAATCTCTTTTCTTGATCATTGAGGAGAAAGGAACCTTTGTATAGCACTCCTCAATATTCATATAGGGCGTGGGCATTGCATACTCATCATACACATAACCTACACGCAGATAGGCTCTGTCGCCATTGCGCAGCCCCATTGCCGAGAGGTTCTCCACGCTGTATTTGTCTTCGGAAAATGCAGGGCATATGTTGCCCTCCTTGACATCGAACACATTTTCAAATGTTCCCTGGTGCAACATTGAGGCTTCGGGGTTACTGCAAGCTGCAAAACCTATTATGGCAGCCACTGCCAACAACTGATAAAAAAACTTATTCTTCATATTCAAAAATTATTCCCTAAAAAAGTATTGTAAACATTCTAATTTGCGAAGATACGAACAAAAATGCAAAAAAGCGCATACACACGCCAAATAGAATATATTTATTATAGTTTTTTAGCACAGAAAGATATTTTTACAAATATTTCAGCCCATTCTTTGCCTCATTTATATTTTTCATTATCTTCGCAGATTGAAAGAGGTATAAAACAAACAACCAGTTTCACAATTTAAACATAAAAAATTATGGTTTATTCACACGAAGTAGAAAACATGTGTGTAGTGAAGAAAGGTCCCAACCACGGTCCCGCACCCATTCCCGAAGAGGGCAAATGGATTAAGGCAAAAGAGGTTGCCGACATTTCAGGTTTCACACACGGTATTGGATGGTGTGCTCCCCAGCAGGGTGCTTGCAAACTGTCTTTGAACATTAAGAACGGTATCATTCAGGAGGCTCTTGTCGAGACTATCGGCTGTTCGGGTATGACACACTCTGCTGCTATGGCATCGGAAATTCTCCCCGGCAAGACAATTCTTGAAGCTCTCAACACCGACCTCGTTTGCGACGCAATCAACACCGCTATGCGCGAGTTGTTCTTGCAGATTGTTTACGGTCGCAGCCAGTCGGCTTTCTCGGAGGGCGGCTTGATTATCGGTGCAGGCTTGGAGGACTTGGGTAAAGGCCTTCGCAGCCAGACAGGTACACTCTATGGTACACTCGCAAAGGGTTCACGTTACTTGGAGATGGCCGAGGGTTACATCACAAAACTCGCTCTCGACAAGAACGATGAGATTTGCGGTTACCAGTTCATCAACCTCGGACAGCTCATGGACGAGATTAAGAAAGGTACCGATGCCAACGAGGCTGTAAAGAGCCTTACAAAGACATACGGCCGCTTCAAAGAGGAGGACGGTGCAGTTAAGTACATTGACCCACGTAAAGAATAAAGGAGGACAAAGCTATGATAAGACCCGTAAAATTTGAAAGTCAGGATCGTCGTATCAAGCAGATCCTTGCAGTATTGAACGAGAATGGTATCGCCAGCATCGAAGAGGCCAACGAAATTTGCGAGCAGTATGGCATTGACCCTTACAAGACTTGTGAGGAGACACAGCCCATCTGTTTCGAGAACGCTAAATGGGCCTATGTAGTAGGCGCAGCCATCGCATTGAAGAAAGGTTGCAAGAACGCAGCCGACGCAGCCGAGGCAATCGGTTTGGGCTTGCAGGCATTCTGTATCCCCGGTTCGGTAGCCGACGACCGTAAGGTAGGTATCGGCCACGGTAACCTCGCAGCACGTCTGTTGCGCGAAGAGACAAAGTGCTTCGCTTTCTTGGCAGGTCATGAGTCGTTCGCAGCAGCCGAAGGCGCAATCAAGATTGCAGCAAAAGCCGACAAGGTACGTAAAGAGCCCCTCCGTTGTATCCTCAACGGTCTTGGCAAAGACGCTGCGCAGATTATTTCACGTATCAACGGTTTCACATACGTGCAGACACAGTTCGACTACTTCACTGGCGAGCTTAACATCGTGCGCGAAATCGCTTACAGCGACGGTCCCCGTGCAAAAGTACGCTGCTATGGTGCCGACGACGTTCGCGAAGGTGTTGCCATTATGTGGAAAGAGGGCGTAGACGTATCTATCACAGGTAACTCTACCAACCCCACACGCTTCCAGCACCCCGTTGCAGGTACATACAAGAAAGAGCGTATCCTCGCCGGCAAGAACTACTTCTCAGTAGCTTCGGGTGGTGGTACAGGCCGTACATTGCACCCCGACAACATGGCTGCCGGCCCCGCTTCTTACGGTATGACCGACACTATGGGCCGTATGCACTCTGATGCACAGTTCGCAGGTTCTTCATCAGTTCCCGCACACGTGGAGATGATGGGCTTCCTCGGCATCGGTAACAACCCTATGGTTGGTGCTACTGTTGCTATCGCAGTGGATATTTCGGCTGCATTGAGCAAGTAATGTGCAAGCGAGTGAGTGAAAATTAATTTTCACACGCAACGAGCAAAGCCATTACTCGCCAAAGGCAGTGTAAGAATATCATCTTACATAACAGCAAGGAGAGAACCGAATGGTTCTCTCCTTATTTTTTTTGCAATACGAACAGAGATGACCGCCTTGTCATAATGGGGCCGTATGCACTCTGATGCTCAGTTAACTTCGTTTTCCTCCTTCTCGCTCGGCAAAGCAAACAAGTTTCCTTTGCACTCACTCGGGCGTCGGTTCGCAGGTTCTTCATCGGTTAACTTCGTTTTCCTCCTTCTCGCTCGGCAAAGCAAACAAGTTTTCTTTGCGCTCACTCGGGCGTCGGTTCCCGCACACGTGGAGATGATGGGCTTCCTCGGCATCGGACAAGTAATGTGCAAATGAGTGAATGGAAGTTTACTTACATTTACCACGAATGCAGCCATTACTCGCAAAAGGCAACAACCCTATGGTAGGTGCTACTGTTGCCTGCGGCCAACAATGGCTGCACTCGTTGGAAAACACACAGGCAAGCTTTGTGTTTCACTCGTTGGCACATTGTTTTTCCATCGCAGTTGATATTTCGGCAGCATTGAGCAAGTAATTTTAACCAATCACTAAATATTAAATCCTTGTAATCGAATAGGTTACAAGGATTTAATATTTTTATAACATCTTATAGCCAACACTCGTTGAACTTATGTCAAGCGTTCGTTCTTGCAAGTTTAACGAAAACACAACCTTAAACTATTAAAATTATAATTTGCGAAGTGTTTCTTGCATTGTTTACACCTTTTAATTACATTTGCATTGTTCTTGTGACTAATGTTCGCAAGGACAGACATATTAGTTTTAGGGCGTTTAGCAAAATTATCCCTCACTTGAATCTGGACAATTCTTGACTGTGGATAATGAGCAAGAAACGTCCACGCCTTTGGTATCTATATACCCTTAATAGGGGATATTATATCATTAGGTGTGGGCTTTGCTTATTATATAGTCGTGGCAGTCCAGAGCCAAAGTGAGATAATAAGTTAAAGTTCCCACGCCTTGTTTTATTATTGGCTTTCATCTGGGAATTGGGAAGCATAAATTATCTAATAATATGAAAAAATTAGTTTTTTTAATTTCAACACTTGCTATTCTATTAACTAGTTGTGAATCAAAATTTGAAAAACTTACGAAAGAAGTAGCAAAGGAGTACGAAGAGTACATAGAAGCTTACGACAATGCACAATCCATCGAAGAGTTTCATCAAATAAGAAACGACTATAAACGACGGGGGGATTATTGGGAAAGAGAAGCTGAAAAGATTCTACCCGAAATAAGCATTACAGAAAAGCAAAGAATTATGCAAGATGAATATTATAATAGTTTACGCGATAGATATAAAGAGGCTGAAAGAAATGCCTATAGACGATTAAAATAAAATCATAAAAAACTAAATAAGGAAACTATATTTATCCCCGTAGAACTTAAAGAATAGTCATAGCAAAAAGAAGAACTCAAAAGCGACTATTATAAAATCACGACATTTAAAGACCTGCCTAAAATCTACAATATATAGTTTAACCATATTGCTATTGTTATTGATTTAGGTAAACAACATTTCCTATATGTTAAATTTGAATAACACATTAAACTATGAAAAAGATTTTAATAACATTTACAATATGCTGTTTACAGAGCTTTATGTTTGCTCAGGTGCCTCGTTTTCTTGATTGGAAACCCACACAAACAAGAACTATACAAATTACGCCACCTTACACCAATAAAAGTTCTTTATCTGCCAAGACTCAACGTGTCGTTGCAGGAATAGAACATTTTGGTATGATGTTGGGCTCACGATATAACACAGATGATATTGATTGTTTTTTTTATGAGCGCTATGGAGAGAATGCTTTCTGTGGTGGATGTGGTGATATTCATCAAATTAGAGTTTATTCTAATTGCCGTATAGAAGAGGGTGTCTTTGGACGCTTTACAATAGATTTTTACAAAGGAAGATTTTGGAAAATCGTTTATAGCGATATAAAAAATGAGCCACTTGAATTTGCAGACAAATTGGAATATAAATATTCAGATTATTCTATTTCTGATACAAGTTATGAATATCAATGCGGGGATGTAAATATAGAGTTCTTTAGAAATGAATTAAAATATACTAGCTATAGTGTAACAAAATCCATACTTGGTTACTAACTTGTAGTACGATAGTTAGGCTATGGATTAAAAGATGCATTATAGGTATCTTATTAAAAGAGATAAAAGCATTAAAAAAAGTAGAACTATGAAAAAATTAATACTATTATTCATCGGTTTAGCTACTTTCCCATCGTGCAACTTTAAGAATAACAAAGTAAACGAAACAAACTCCACTGAAAATTTGGAGGTTGTTTCCAATGAACAGACGCCCTCTATTGTGGCTGATACCATAGAATCAGACACAGCTGAAGAAAAGAGAGGCGAAACACTCAACGACATCCGTTTTGCAGGATGGGGAGAAGCAGAATGGCTCGATAATGAATACATCCGTACCGTGCGAAAATATATAGACGCATACAATAATGGGGAGATTGAGGATGCCAGTCTTGATGAGTACAAGGATTACATAAAGGGTAAATTTATAATGGACCAGATACAGCCTTGGATAGCAGGTGGTGCGCTTATCCATTTTACATTCTGCAATCATCCCGAAAAGATGTTCTATGCAATAGTTTATAGTTATGTTAATGTTCAGACAAGAGAGGTTTATGGCTATGAATGCAGAGGCATAAGATGGGAAACAGCCGCACCAGAAACCACCAAAGACGAAATGATACAGTTCTTAAAGGAGCACCCGGAATACAAGATGTGGTAAACACAAATTAGATATTTCGCAGGCTATAAAATACCGCAATATACTGCAAGTTGAAACACTTAAAAAAGATATAATGAAGTGGTAAAATATCCTTTTTATCGTTTGCAAGAAGCGGAATTATCTATGGTTGGTGCTACTGTTGCCTGCGGCCGACAATGGCTGCACTCGTTGGAAAACACACAAGCAAGCTTTGTGTTTCACTCGTTGGCACATTGTTTTTCCATCGCAGTGGATATTTCGGCTGCTCACTCAAAGTAATCAAAGAGATAATTACATATTATAATCTTATGTAACTTAAATGGTTATGGGAGATTATTTATACTGTAAAAAAGTGGAGGTTCATTTGTTTAGCGAGTGCAAAACGGGAATATATTTATAATTTTATTCCAAATTTCTTTATGCGCTCCTCGAACATTTCCAAGGGGAGTATCTTTAACAATACATCTGTTATAGAATTCAACATTCGCTCGCGTATATAATCTTCTCTTATATATAACGATACTCTGCGCTGAGAAAGGAAATCCCCATCGATAGACCTTATATTTTGTCTTTGGCTATCGGCAAGAAAAGGGATATGAAGTTCAGGAATTATGGTAAACCCACCATTAATATCCACCACTCGCACAAGGGTTTCCACGCTGCCGGCCTCGTATATATGCTTACCCTTCGAACGAGCTTTGCAGAAACTGAATGCACTTTCTCGCAAGCATTGCGCATCTTTCATTATCCACATTTGCTCGTGTTCAAGATTTTCGGGCTTGAAAACCGGCAGTTTGCGCCAACAATTTTCCGACAAATAGACAAAAAATTTCTCGGTATACAACGGTATCTCAAAAAGGCCTTGCTGTGAATTGCCGGCAATAGCTATTGCCGCATCAACGTCACTGCTTTGTATAGCTGCAAGCATATTGGGAGTTTTCATCTCCCTTATAACCAGTTCCACTTCCGGATATGTTTCTGTATATTTTTTTATAAATTGTGGCAAAATATATGGAGCGATAGTCGTACCTATTGAAAGAGTAAGTTTTCCTGTTAGGGAATTCTTCTCCTCGGCAGCAATTTCTTCAATTCTGCCAGCCTCCATAACAACCTTTTTTGCTTGGGCGAGCAGCTTCTCACCCACAACGGTTGGCTTCACATTTTTGTTGTTGCGTTCAAATATACGCACATCGAGCTCTTCTTCGAGCTTTGCAAGCATAGCACTTAATGTCGGCTGGGATATTTCACACGCATCGGCAGCCTTTGCAAAATTGCGGAACTTATCGATAGCGACAATGTATTTAAGTTGTTGCAGAGTCATAACAATTGATTTTATCTATGCAAATATAGAAAAAATCTGTTGTTAATCAATTATTACTATCGTTATATTTGCAACACACAGAATTCAGTTACATACATTTTGTAGCAAAATAAAATATTTTACTAACCAATAAATATTAAAGATATGGAGAACATTAAAAACTATGCACAGTATCTTGGAGGATATGATTACACAGGTAAAACACCGGTTGTTATTGATTTTTATGCATCGTGGTGCGGCCCTTGCCAAGCATTCGCACCGCAGCTCGAACGATTGGCAAAAGAATTTGAGGGAAAAGTGAAAGTGCTAAAATTCGATGTCGATAAAAACGAGCAATTGGCTATGGCGGCAGGTATTCGTTCAATTCCGACACT
The DNA here is from genome assembly GCA_015060885.1 of Bacteroidales bacterium. GTDB lineage: Bacteria > Bacteroidota > Bacteroidia > Bacteroidales > Bacteroidaceae > HGM04593. Next base: position 6,798 of record SUXO01000010.1, on the reverse strand, counting down.
CCTCTTTGTAGGTATCGATGGCAATATAACACGAAATGTTGGAGCCTTGCCATATAACGAACTTGCAGCAAAAACCAAAGAGTTAATAGTTTAGTTGCCTATATTAATTTTACGCAGAACCTAATTTAAACCAGAGCCGGCTTATTCAAGTACGATAGGCCGGCTTTTATCACCCCTTTCCCTCACGCGTGGAGATGATGAGTTTCCCCAGCATCGGACAAGTAATGTACAAATGAGTGAATGAACCGACAAATGCAACTATACAAACCCATCTTTCCAGTTTTGTTATCGGCGAATTCTTTGGCGATTGGTCGCACGAAGCAGAGTGGCAAAATCATTATAATATCAAACGGCAGTGATTTTATACTAACCAAAGAAGAGGCTGCTGAATATTCAGCAGCCTCTCTCATTTATACCTGTATCACCTTAAAGCGAAACGGTGTAGAATTTAAACTATTAAATAATTGAAACTATTCTGTGAAAATTCCTAGTGCAACAGCATCGTCATATTTTTTCTTGGCTTCGTTAAAGGATTCTTTGTGCAGTTTGCCATAATATGCATCGGCTGGCACTTTAACTCCTTCAATTATTTGATATTTTTTACCATCATCTGGTCTCGAATTTATAAAGTCTACTTCTTCTCCATACAGCAAAAGTGCAGCCTTGGCTAAATCATTATTATTGTTATTTATGGCAAGCGTTAGAATATGGTCGCACACCATGTTGTAACGAGTGCACCAAGAAATATAATCATCATAACCACAATCTTTGATATCTCTGAAATGAAAAACACCATTGGCAGTAATTTTACGCCCCTCTACAGGAATGCCCTGCATCATCTTTGCTATTTTGGCAACAGACTCTTTACCTGTATAGCTCTTCACGAAATTATCTGCCGCAGCTTTATATACTGTCTCGAAACATTTGTAATAGTAGTACCCGGTATTAGCTAGTGTTCTTACCACCTCTATTGCTAAATCATAGTTTCCACTACTTATGATCAGGGCGCATATATTCTCATACAAGTTTGAATAATCTTCATTAAGCAACATCCGTTTATAATTATCACATTCTTGCAAAAGAAACAGGATTTTGGGGCGAGAATCCTCTATTGGGAATGTATTCAACAGATAAGAGACTTCTGCTGTATATACATAATTGAAGGCTTTCTTAAAATCATCACGACCATTCTTTTCTTCTCGCAGCTCATCCAATATTTTGTGTGCAGCCTCAAAATCCAGCTTCTTACAAGCACGCTCATAATCGGTAGCGGAATCATCCAAGTCCTCTTCATCCTCAATACTGATAGTATTGCCATCGCTCATAACAATGGCACTCGAAGTTGAGAGTGCAACTTCATCTTCATCACCTACGTAATCGCTATATTCAAACATAAGGAACATTAAAAACGACAGAAGCCCCAAAAGGGCATAAACAATAAAGCCAATAAACAAAAATTTGATAATTTTTTCCATAGGTATATATAAAATAATTATTTGATTATAATTTATCAATAGCCTTGAATACACGGTCGAATGTGCCGGATATTGCATAACCTATGCTGCCAAAAAGGCTGTTCTTCTTGCCCTCGGCCTTGGCTTGGGCAGCACCTATTCTGCCCTGGGCATTTGCTACTGCTACTGCTACACGGGCATCGGCATTTGCTCGTGCAATAGCAACGTCTGCGGTGTATCGGGCGGTAATCTTGTGTGCCTCTATTTCAGTAATTTCTTTCTCGTGTGCATACAGCATACTTATTTTTTCGAGTTCCCTGGCTGCCTGTTCGTCACGTTCGGCTTTGTCTTCAAGCGTCTTGCGACGTGCCTCGCATTTTGCACGGTAGCTGTTATAGACTTGTTCTGCACGTGTGTGCGCCTCTGTTCCCGAAGGAATCAGTTTGAAATAGGCACCGATTGTGGGGTCGAAGTCGTCGCCGGCGGCGGAAATTGCAGCAATCATCTCGTTCAACATATCGGCCGATTTTTTGAGCAGGAACTGCTTGCTTAGCTCCTTCACACGGTTCTGTGCATATTTGAAAGCCTCGGGAGCCTGTTCAGGCACGCTCATTGCAAGAGCAAGAGCATAGCCGTAATCGCCCTGCTGAGCCGACGACTCTATGTGGTTCTTTATGGTTTCCACATTGCTGTTGTACCACTCTATAATGCGGTCGCTTGCGGTTTTTAGCATACCATGCAACGCAGCAGTGTTCTTTATCTCCTTGACAAAATTCTGGTTAGCCTCTATAAAACTGTTGCCCACACCCAGAACATCTTGTGTGGCGGTTGCATAGACATCGCCGGTAACATTATTCTTGACAACAAATGTCAGCTGATACTGAACAGTCATTTTCTGTGGTGTTGTAGCAGTAACGGCACGGCCGGTCTGCATAATTTCGGTACCGAAAATAAAATAAGGGCTGGTACCCAAACCGCTTATACCATTCTGGCAAGAAATCTGCAACAGCTTCATTACAATGCGGTCACTGATGTCCTGTGTTATATCCTCACCCATCAAATTGGGTTGTACTATACCGAATTTTATTCCTCGGCTATAAAGGAAGGTATCTATGCTGATACCGTCAATCTGCGCAATCTTATTTTTAATTGCAGCCTCGCGTTCCTCGGCTGTCAATGAAGATACGCGTTTCTTGGGAGCAAATTTCTTTCCTTTGGGGGCAACCGCAACGGGTGCCTGTTCCTGTGCTGCATTGTCTGAATTCTTCTGTGAATCGCCACCACACGCAGCAAGAAGCAGCAGCAATGCCAGGCAAATTATACTATATGTGTTTTTCATAGCCATATTTTTAATTTGTTCTTAGTCCTTGAATAGCTATCAGCACCTCGCCCAGGCCCTGCGCCTTGTTGGCACACTTCAAGCCGAGGTTGCGACGAAGATCTTTCTGTAAATCACGTGCCCAATCATAAACACCATACTGCGTGCCATCGTCGTTGAGCAGTTTTATACGGCAATTGGTAAAGGCAAGTTCGTAATCGGTGTTGCGCACCATTGTGTGAGCACCCTTCACAGTGTTGGCCTTCATATAATCGATGATCCAGTCGGTGTAGGTGTCGCCCTCGATGCTCTCATCGCTGAGCGCAATACCACTGCCCGACTCCACCACGACACGTACCGTTACGTCGCGACCGCGAGTGAGAATATCATTGAAGTACTTCTGGATATCGCCCTGGAATTTATTTATATTCCGTTTGATATCCTGTTGCATGGCCTCTTTGATGGATGCACCCGAAATATCGTTGCCATTGATTGCTGCCACCACTTTGCTGCTGTAAGCATCAATGGCTCTCAATGTGTAACTGGTACTCTTCGACGCATTGTAGTTATGTCCCAGCAACGAAGGTTTGCCTTTCTCGTATGTGAATTCAAGAATTATATCGGGACGGGCCATGCTGCTCAACATTGTTCTGGCATCTTTTTCCAAGCCATCGGCCATATCAAAGGCCTCCTGTGTATCCAGTTGTTTCAAAGTCTGCTCAAAATCATTGAGAGGGAATTCGCTATCATTGAACTCGTTCTGAATAAACGAAATAACCTGCTTAATTTCATTGTTCTTCAAAAGAAATCCCTTGTAATCGCGTATAATGAATTCACGGCCATTAGCTTTTTCGGTACTAATGCAACCGCAATCCTTCAAAATCTGGTCACCGGGAATTACCATAATGGAGGGACGGGCCTGCACTACGGCATTAACATCGCTGCTTTCGTAAGCTTCGATATCGCCCGATGTGTTATCGAGCAGGTTCTTCACAGGCTGGCTTGCAACAGGTGCAGTTTCGGCAGCACTAGGTGTTTCAACGGTTTTAACCTCTTTCTGCTCGGAACAACCGGAAAGAACAACCATTGCCACAACCGCGGTAAGTAACAATTTTGTAATTTTCATTTCATTATTTATATTAAATTTCACCTCTAAATGTAAAAGTTTACAAAAGTAACAACTTTCACTCATAACGTTTTGGTCCACTTTGGTCCTTTTGATGCAAAATATTCCAACATTATATTATTACTGTCAACAACACCAATGTTTATATAAGGATGAATAGCAATAGTTTATTGGGCGTAAAACTTTTTTAAAGTCATACGGCCTAATTTATAAACCAAACGACTATTTTTGCATTAAACTTATAAACGAGATTTTATGAACAACTTTGTTTACGACATACCGGTTAAGGTATATTTTGGCAAGGACCAGCTTGGGAACCTCGGTAACGAACTGAGGAAGTATGGCAAGCGTGTATTGCTCACATACGGTGGCGGTTCAATAAAGCGAATAGGCCTGTACGACAACATTATGAACGAACTGCGCAAAGGCGGGTTCGAGGTTTACGAACTGTCGGGCATTGAGCCTAACCCAAGAATAGAGTCGGTGCGCAAAGGTGCTGCCCTGTGCAAAGAGCACAACATAGATGTACTGCTGGCAGTGGGTGGCGGTTCCACCATCGATGCCACAAAATTTATGGCAGCAGGTGCTTGTGTTGAGCACGACGCATGGGATTTCCTTAACGAAAAGTGGGCTCCAATAAAAGAGGCACTGCCCATAGTTTCGGTACTCACCCTTTCGGCCACAGGTTCCGAAATGGATTGTGGCGGTGTTATAAGCAACCCCGAAACGAAAGACAAGATAGGACGTCTTGCACCTCCTATGCTACCGAAAGCATCGTTCCTCGACCCCACCCTAACCTATTCCGTGAGCCCCTACCAGACAGCTTGCGGTGCAGTTGATATGTTCTCGCACATAATAGAAGTATATTTCAATATGGAGCCCGACCTCTATATGCTCGACTGCTTTATGGAGGGAATGATGAAGACAATAATAAAATATGCACCCATAGCAATGAAGGAGCCCGAAAATTACGAGGCACGTGCCAACCTCATGTGGACATCGTCGTGGGCAATCAACGGTTTTATAAATGGAGGCAAGCGTCAGGAGTGGAGTTGCCACCCAATGGAGCACGAACTATCGGCAATATACGACATAACCCACGGCCTGGGACTTGCACTTCTCACACCACGCTGGCTCGAATACTGCCTCGACGAAAACACCGTATCCAAATATGTACAATTTGCAGTCAATGTATTTGGAGTCGACAGCAACCTTCCACCTATGGAGATTGCCCGCGAGGGTATTCGCCACCTTTCGGATTTCTTCTTCAACACCCTGGGGCTTGCACGCACATTTACAGAAGTGGGTATAAAGCGTGAGGATTTCCCCGTAATGGCAAGAAAATCGTGTGGTGGTGCTGTGCTCAAAGGATTCAAACACCTGCAACAAGCCGACATTGAGAAGATTTTTGAAATGTGCTTGTAATTTTCGCACCTTCATCTCAATAAAACGACAGGAACTAATGGTTTAAGGTTTGCCGTAGGGGCAATAAGACACAACAATATAGGAACAACAACAAGAACAACTGTCCCTCTGATAGAGGGACGAGAAATTTACAAGTAAATTTCGGAGGGAGTATAAATAACACCCGCAATGTAGGGGCAGACCGGTGTGTCTGCCCGTTTTTCATTGCCTGTTTTTTGAGCGCACACATGTGTCTGCCCTAATGAAATTCCCGCGCATTGGTTGGGCGCACACACCGGTGCGCCCCTACATAAGAGGAGAGTTGCGCGAGCACTCCCTCCCCTCAGTCACTTCGTGACAGCTCCCCTCGGGCAGTGGAGCAGTTAAGATGGTTTAGTAGAAATTTAGTGTGGACAAATTGATTCTTTAATAAGTTGTGCTCCCTCACGCTGCCCTTTGTATAACGAATTATCTACTGCAATGGTAATTCTAAAAAAAGAAACCGGTACCGTAAGAGAAACAGCGGAGAGCCCTGCCGGGGGCAGGCCATTGTGCGAGTACTGTCTGAGCGCAGTGCGGGTATAATTTATCTTATATAGCCGCACGGAGCGAGTTACGCAGCACCCTGCAAACGGCAGAAAGGCTTGCAGCGACAAGCGAGTGGCGAACGAGTTATATTGCTTTAAAGCAATTCACGAGCAGAGACAGGAGCGACTTGAACGCCCCGTGTGCCGGGCGTTTTTGTTACTTTTTGAGCGACAAAAAGTAAATAAAGGAATTCAATGATAGAAAGAATTGCTCACGGGCCACCGAGGATTTAGGAGTGAGAAAGTTTTATTCCCCCGACTTTTGCAGGTGAGCCAAAAAAACACAAATAAAAGGGTGCACACGCCGGTGCACCCCTACATAAGAGGATATTCGCGCGATGCACTCCCTCCCCTCAGTCACTTCGTGACAGCTCCCCTCGGGGAGTGGAGCAGTTAAGATGGAGCCGCGCGGGATGCGGCAAGCGAGCATTACCAGGGAGAGGAGGTGCTTGCCGAATATACAAAAAAAAGGACATCATAATTGATGTCCTTTTGTAAAAGCGGCGATGACCTACTCTCCCACAAAGCTCGCGCAAACGAGCGGGTGAAAGCTTGCTTGCACACAAAGCGAATGCAGCCGAGGTTCGTAATACTCCTAAATAAAAAAAGAGTCCCAAAGTATATTGGAACTCTTTCTAAAAAAACGGCGATGGCAGTGCGGAGCCAATGAACGGATTTAGCGAGCGCAATGTGAGCTTGCTCACTAATTGCACTGCGAGTGATACGTTCTTCGGTGAAACCAAAGCACTGCTTGCGACGACGGGAATATTTGTGCAAATGAGAGCAAAGGATAAATTTATTTAGACTATGCCGAGTGCAGCCGAATATCGATAAAATCAACATTTATGTTCCCAAAGGAGTCATCGCCCAACAATCGCAAATGAAACCACAAAAAAAAGAGGAACTCTT
>SUXO01000009.1 GCA_015060885.1 Bacteroidales bacterium | reverse complement strand
TTGTTTTTAGGTTTAACGAAAAAAGACAACCAAAAAATTGATTGTCTTTTCAAGTGGTGCCACCAGGAATCGAACCGGGGACACAAGGATTTTCAGTCCTTTGCTCTACCAACTGAGCTATGGCACCTTGCTTTTGCGAGTGCAAATGTATGGCAATTATTTGACATGGCAAAATATTTGAGTAAAAAAGTGACGATTTTTTAAAAAAATCTTCTTTTATGCACGGAATACCACAAATATCACTTATCTTTGCAAAGTAAACATCGCGAGAGAGTGTGCGCGAGTGTATGGTGATACGAAATGCGAAATTAGCTCAGTGGTAGAGCATTGGCTTCCCAAGCCGAGGGTCGTGGGTTCGAATCCCATATTTCGCTCCAATACAATATTTAGTGTACGGAATGTAGCGCAGTTGGTAGCGCACTACGTTCGGGACGTAGGGGTCGGGCGTTCGAGTCGCCTCATTCCGACACCTTGTAAAAGGAAATGCGACAAACGGTAAAAATCGTTTGTCGCATTTCTTGGTTAATAAAATAATACATATATTTGTTACCGAGATTAAGAATTAAAACACACTGCAAATACAAGCCAGATACAATTATGTTTCGCAATAAGCATTCTCTGTGTATACTCTTTATATTGTGTTTAGGTTTCCTTGTTGAAGCAAGTGCCCAAAACAGGCTATACCCGACGGGCAGGGATAACAGCAAAAACAAAATAACCGAGCTGTACAAACAAACAGATAGTCTTTTATTGGACAACAGGGATTTTGATACTTTTGCGTTTACTATAAGGCCCGCTTTCGGGGAGAGGGAAGGCTGTTATTACGACTATGACAGGCAGGAGCCGTAATATTCGTACATTTGTGCACCTTTATTATAAGCAAGAGCCTTTGCAAAAGTTAAAGTACTTATATGCATCCATATAAAACCGACTTATATAACATGAATTCGAGTTTTTATTAATATTATATCATTTTTTAATTATTTAATCACTATGAAAAAAATTATGTTTTTAGCCATTGCAATTATGGCGTTTACATTTGCCGGAAAAGCACAAACCAACAACGAACAAAAGACCTTAACACGTATTGTTCAGTTGCAAGAACTCATTGCCAATCACCTGCAAGAGGATTGTGGCATTGCGAGTGTCGACAATTATAGAAAGTCCATTTGTGAAGCTGCTATATTTTCGATTAAAAACAGTGAGAAACTCGAAAGTTTAAAGGGTAAAGAGAACATTTCGCTTCTCGATATCACCACCTTGGGAGTTACAATAAAGGAAGAGGCCGACAAGACAAAGGAAGCGATGGAAATGGGTGAAAAAGCAGCAAAAGAATTGAAAGAGTTTACAGAAAAGAGCACAAAGGCAGGCAATCCATTAAAGGCTGCAAAAGCTGCGAAGCAGGCAAAAGCCGGCAGCGACATAATGGGAAAAGGCGCAACAGCTATTAAAATCATCACAGACGAAACTGTTGCAAAACTTAAAACCATTGAAGAGATGACAAATGCAGCAAAATAACAAATTAGCACTTATAACAAACAGAACCCATTTTTAAGTGGGTTCTGTTTGTTATAATAAGCACGCGACAACTTCCATTACCATAAACACACATCGGCAACCACCTATTGTTTAACTCTCTCCGATTAAATTATTTACAAATTTAAATTGTTAATATTTGCTTATTACATTTAAATATTCTATACTTGCGGGGATTTAGACATAAACATTTTATTACCATGAGAAACCTTTTCATTTTAATTGTCACACTGTTTGTTTGCAGCACTGCATTTCCACAGCAGAAAGACTCTTTGTTATTCAAGCGCAGTTCACTCTATACTTTTATTATTACAAGTGAAAAAGACAGTATTGAACTCTCGCAAAGAATTGTCAACAGCAATGTTTTGACCGGCAGTTCAGGTTACGACTCTGAAAGTGATATTCCTAGAATTAGCATAATGATTGAGGAGTTTAAGAACATTCCGTTGCCTGTGCAGTACAACGACCACAACCTCGAATGTCGCGTAATACGTTACGAGGATTATCCTGTGACAAAAAAAGATATTGATGCGAACGGAGGTAACAAAGGCAAAGGAAAAAGAGCCTTTGGAAAATTCTTAAAAGAGGCCTCTAATATTGCTGTCGGTACTAGTTTCGACACAGACCAAAAGACCACAAGCGAAATGCGCAATGAGTTGAGAGCCATTTACAACAAATACTTCAACACAAAAGGAGTTGGCGCACAGCTTATAGGCAAATGGTATGGATACAACAACGGGAAGTATGATGAAACATTTACTCTTATGAAAGAGCGAGGATTGCAGAATGCATCGGCATCTACCAAGCAACAAGCAATCAACAGCGCACGACGTGAAAGCAACATTCAAGAACAAGGAGAAGAACTTGTTGGCAACACCTTCGTAATGGGCATACACCTGAAATACCAAGACAAAGAACAGATAATGGCCGATATACAGAGCGGGCTCGATGCGGCAGCCGGTGTTGCCAGCGCATTTGGTGTAAGTACCGATATGTCCGTTATTGCATCACAGGCACTTGGCGCTATGGGCAGTCTTGCCATGGGTTCCGGATACTATGTAACTGCCGTTTCACACCTATACCAACTGGAATGGAACGAAGAAAAAGAGTACGACTTTTATGCCAATTATTGGGACAAACCCATTGATGAACTTATAGCTTCGGGTATATGCACACTCAAATATATCGGCTCCGACAAAGCATCAACCGGTATACGTGCAGGCCGTTTCTCAAAGCAATCAAAAAACAGCCTCGTACGCCGTGCAACTGCTCGCGCCATCGACGAAGTTATCGCAAAACTGCAAAAAGAGTACGACGTATTCAAAACAAAGACTACCATTAAAGAGGTTGACAAGAAGGAGGGTGTTCTCTATGCCGAAATCGGCATGAAGGAAGGAATCTCGGCCGGTGATACATACATTGTATTGCAACCGATATTCAACGAAGAGACAATGGAAGTGATCGGTTACGACGAAGTAGGCAAGGTCAAAGCTGTCAAGAACCAAATTTGGGACAACCGTTTCGACGCCGAAATTGAGCGTACCGAAGACCAGGAGAATGGTGAGAAAGTTGGTGAGGCACTCACAAAAACAGCCTTTAAGGGTAAAGTTAAAGAAGAATGGGTTGGCTGTGTACTTAAACTCGACAAAAAGAAATAATTATGAAAAAAAGTATTCTAAAAACTTTATTGTTTACATTTCTGGCATTAGCAATACCAACATCTGCTGTTGCCGATGACGATTTTACAATTCCCCGATACGACATTGAATGTGCCGGAGTTGAGGGCAGTGAAGGCAGTTATCTGGTTCAAGTATGGGTATATATGAAGAAGCCCAAAGCCGATTTCAGCACATTTAAAATGGTTGCCGTACACGGCGTTCTCTTCCGTGGTTATGGCAACGAAACCGGTTGCAAAGCACAACGCCCATTGGCCGGCAGCCAGACTGTGGAGAATGAGAAAGCCGACTTCTTCAAGCCATTCTTCAATGAAGGACAATACGAGAAGTACACAAAAATTCTGGACAGCAGCATCACCAACCAAAAGATAAACAAAAAGTTGTATCGTATGGGCATGGTTGTGTCCGTTGCCAAAGACCAATTGCGCAAGGACCTTGAAAAGGCCGGTGTACTTAAAGGACTCGGAAGCATCTTTTAATAGTTCAGTTTACAAATAAAGCTATTGTCAGAATATGAGAACGCTGAATATTTTAGTGACATTACTCATTGGGTGTTTTATCCTAGGTTGCGGTTCCAAGGAACCTGCGGTATCGACTTACGCTTTTTACACCTACGAAGCGGAATGTTTGGGAACCAACCACGACGGTTCACAAACTCTCCTCGTATGGGGCACAGGAAAAAGCCCGAAAGAGGCTTCCGCAGCTGCGGTTAAAGAGGCTGTGTTTACAATAATGTTCAAAGGCATAAATAAAGGTATCGGAGATTGCAGCGCCAAGCCTTTGGTAAACAAGCCAAATGCCGACAAGACCTACCAAGTCTATCTTAACAGCCTTTTGTCAAACAAAAGTTTCTATAAGAAAATTGTAAAAGGTGTTGAAGGACACGATGCTGCAAAAGCGCATAATGGTTTGTACAAAGTCGGCCAGGTAGTTCACATTGATGTTCCCGCATTGCGCCAACAACTCATTAATGACGGAATAATTTCCACAACCCATTAAAACTACGATAATATTACAAGAATTGTATGAAAAAGATATTTTCATTAATATTAGTATCAGTGCTTGCCATAGCAGTATTCGGCCAGGCACAGAAACCAAAACTTATGGTCGTACCCAGCGACAGGTGGTGTAACATAAACGGATATATGAAAACCTATGACAATATGGGCGTCGAGGGCAAATACGCCGACTATGGCGCAATATTTTTAAACGATGCCCATATGCCCGATGTCATTTCGGCCATCAACAATATGATGCACGACCGCGGCATGGACCTGACCGACCTGGAACAGACCATGAAATCGTTGAACATGGACGAAGTGGTTCGCAACAATATAAGCAGTAAGGACGGGAGTTCGGTTGCAGTGAGCGCACTCGACGAGATAAACAAGCGCGCCAACCCCGACATTATATTGGAACTATATTACACAATAAACAAACTAGGCCCCAAACAATCGGTCGATTACAATTTGCGTGCTCTCGATGCAGCAACCAACAAGCAGATTGCCGGTGCACAAGGAAATTCTGGCGAGCCTGTATTTTCGACTCCGGTTTCGGTGTTGTTGCGCGAATCGGCCGAAGTTAATATGGACGAGTTCACAGCCCGTCTGCAAGAACACTTTAATGATATGTGCGAGAATGGCCGTGAAGTTAGCATCGAAATTGGTGTATTCGACGGCTCGGATGTTGACCTCGAAAGCGAGTTTGATGACAAACCGCTTTACCAGATAATTCGTCGCTGGATGATGACCAACACTGTAAAGAACCGCTGCACAATGGATGCGCGCACCGAAACACAGATGCAGTTCAGCCAGGTGCGCATACCCCTTTATGATGAAGACGGTTTCCCCACCAACGCTGAAATGTTCCTCGAAGGGTTACAAAGGATGCTCAAAAAGGCTCCCTATGAAATACCGAGCAAGATTGTTTTCCGCAGCCTAGGAAAGTGTCAGTTAATAATAGGAGCAAAATAAAACAGAGATATGAAAAAGTCTATTCTACTATTGGTAATATTGTTGCAGGCTGCAACATACACCTTAAAGGCACAGCAACAGACGAATAAGGAATTCTTCCCCATAACCCCGATGGTGAGCGAAGAATTGAGCCTCAACAAAGGTGTAATAAAATCCCTTGAAAACAAAGCACGCCAAATGCTGACAAGCAATAGCTTTGCTTCGAAATCGAACAGAATTCTCCTCACAGCCAACATCGTGGAGATTTCAAAAGATGTAACCCCTACTGCACCTCCCGTTTTTGACATCAACATGGAGGCTACATTCTACATTGTCGATATAATAGAAAAGGCCATCATCAACGAAATAACATTCGAAGTGAAAGGCACAGACAAGATGGAACACAAAGCCTACATAAAGGCTATAAACAAAATAAACCCCCGTTCACAGGAGGTTCGCAAGTTTGTTGCCGAGTCTAAAAGACTTCTTTCGGAATATTACAACAACCGCCTGCCTTCAATAATAAAGAAAGCCGAAACTTTGGCTGCGCAAGAGTTGTATGACGATGCCATAGCCTCGTTGTGCGACATTCCTGAAACCGTAAATGGCTACAACGAGGCTGCCGATAAAATGCAAGTCATATACCAGCAAAAGATAGACCACGATGCCAATTACCTGATAAACGAAGCCAAAGCCTTGATGGCCGCACGTAACTACAACGATGCACTCGGCGCCCTTATGGAGGTAAACCCCAATTCAACCCGAAGTAAAGATGCACAGCTCCTGGTAAAGAACATACGCAACAGTATTGCAGCAGAGGAACGTGCCAGGATAGAGGCCGAATTACGGAAATTTGAATTGCTGCAAGAGGAGAAGAATCGACAACGCGACGATAATATAACCCTCGAAAAAATGAGAATAAACGCCATGAGAGAAATTGGTTCAATTAAAATTGAAGAGAACCAACCAGCCATAATGAACGAACTTGGAACTTGGTTTAAGTCAGCCTTTAAATAATAAAAATATGGAAAAGTGCCCAAAATGCGGTAGCGACATACCCATAACATCAAGAACATGCCCTATGTGTGGATATGTAACATCGAATGGTGTTACATATCCCACTGAATTTGATATTGAATATAACCGCTTTGGTGATTTGACAAAAAAAGTGTGCGAATTGGGGCTACCGACATTTTTACAAATGTTCAATCACTTTTCAGTTATACTATACCCTATTATTGCATTAATATTTTTTGTTACAGGAGCAATTGCCGGAAGTACCTTTTTATGGATATTGTCGGCTATATTCCTTATGTTATTTTTCATTGCTTTAACCCGCAAATTAAGGAATAAAGATAAACTTACAATCCAAAAGAATGATTTTTTAAAAATAGAAGGCGAGTTCGAAGACCTAAAATCACATGCGCTTATGATGTATGGCGGAAATAGGGATACAAGAAAAGCCATTGAAGAAAAAATCATAAGATTTGAAGAGTTTGCCGACAAATATAAGGGAGCAATGAACAGCAAGGGCCTACAAGGCCTTATCGCAGTAATAATTACGGCAACATTATCTCTACTTTTAGGCGTGTCGATTTGCCACAGCATGTCGCAAGATAGCAATGCACCTGCTGCAAATGTCACGACAGGGGGTGCCGAAACCGCAAATGCCACATCAGTAACAGATAAGTATCTCGAAGCAAAAGAACGCTCTATCGACGAAGGTGAGAGCGCCCGAATTGAAATAGTACACACCCTGGTCGGCAACGGCAGAATGTCGGAAGCAAAAGAATTTTTCCACAGTCACTGTATGGGTAACATGTCAGACTACAAGATTGCCGAAGAGATAGTAAAGAGTCTCATAAAGATTGATTACGAGGAGGCGGCTTCGTTCATTGAAAGTTGTGATGCGATGCGCTACCCGTCAGACAAAATGCGACTATACCGAATTATACAATAACACATCAAATTATATATTATGGGATTGTTTTTTAGCAGTAAAAGCAAGAAGAGCAGTGAAGGCGGCTTTATGGATGTCATTCGTTGCGATGAAAGAGACTATCTTGTGTGGAAATGGCGCCCGGCCGGAGCATTGGGAGCAAATTCCACGAAAAAAGAGAACTCCATACGCTACGGCAGTATGCTCACCGTTAAGCCCGAAGAGGTAGCAGTATTCCTTTACCAACAAAAAAACGGAACAGAACAAGACTTTATAACCGGCCCCTATCACGGCAAGATTGAAACAGCCAACTTCCCTGTGCTTACAAGCATTGTAGGTTTGGCTTTCGGCGGAGATTCTCCTTTTCAGGCAGAAATCTATTTTATCAGCATAAAAGGAAACAATCAAATAGATTTCGTGGTTCCATATTTCGATGTTACCGACCCGCTTTTCGCCTACGGTTCTGTTCGTGTAATGGTTAAAGGACGTATCACATTCGATATTAAAGATTACAAGCTTTTTGTAGAACAGAATGCCTTGCAAAATTTCAGCATTGAGGAATTTAGAGAAAAACTTCTAGACTCCATTTGTGAGAAGGTTAAAACAAGAGTTGCCGAGGCCCCTCACAAGCATAATGTTTCGGTCCTTAAATACAGCATGCTATTGACAGGAATAAAAGAGGCTGTAAAAGAGGATTTGGAAGCCGATTTGAGTGAATCCGGAATACATTTGAAAAATGTAAATATCAGTGCTATCGAATTTGACAAGAGCCATCCCGAATACAACAATTTCATTGCGAAGGCACAACTTGCCGAAGCTGAGATGAAAAGAAAGCAGGAAGAAAATATTGACAACATCAATCGTTTGAACGCAGAAAACTGGAAAGAGACTATGCGTATCCAGCGTGAAGAGGGACAACGTGCACAAAAATTGCAAACCGAGAGCAATTTCATTGGAGCTCATGCACTTAATTTGCAAAGCGAAGTCCTTAAAACAGGTGCAGAAAATCTTGGCCAAATGGGGACAATGAATCTTGGCAGCGGTAGTGGAGGATTCAACCCCGCTGGAATGATGACCGGAATGATGATGGGCGGTGCTATGGGCGGACAGATGGCAAATATGATGAACCAAATGGGCGGACAAATGCAACAAACGATGAATACCCCGCCTCCATTGCCCACTTCGCAATACTATGTCGCTATAAACGGGCAACAAAGCGGTCCCTTTACTATTCCACAGTTGCAGCAGTACGTTGCACAAGGGCAATTTACTGCAAGTACACTCGTTTGGAAACAAGGAATGCCAGGTTGGGCTGCTGCAAACACCGTTGAAGAACTTGTAGCACTTTTTAACACTATGACACCACCGCCACTTCCTCCCACTGTGTAATTTTAGAACATTATTATTATGAATAACAATTTCGATTCAATAGACCGACTCATAGAATTTGGAATGAGTTTGGCAGTTGCACAACAGATGGTTGCAACAATGAATTATGCAATGACAAACCTTGCAGTACCCAAACTTGGAGAGCCACAGAATGCTGTAAAAAAATATTTTGCCGCAATTGACAATGCGCAAGCCGGCCCTTTCAATGAGGATGAGATAAAAGAGCTTGTAGTCAAAGGGAAAATCACAGGCGAGACACTTGTCTGGCGATACGGGCTTCCCGGGTGGCAACAGGCAAAAATGATACCCGAAGTAAACACCATGCTCTTATTAAAAAAATAATTATGAAGATTGACATTATAAAAACAATCATCGCCATTCTTTTTAGCTGGCTGGTCACATATGGCATATATGAGTATAGTGCCGCCAATGAAGTTCGTTGGTTATTGACACTCGTATCGGGACTGTTGCTCACAGGCCTATCTATATTCTCAATTGGCATAAGATTGGAAGAATGGCGCAGCGCAACATCATTTTGCATTGTTTCGGCTATATTCTGGTGTGTTGTTTTAGTCGTAAATGTGCTTTTTGCCTTCTTTAATTTTAACGTACCATTTTACATTATTGTAAATGGAATGATACTGCTCATATATCTGCTGACATTTAATTTTATGTATAAGAACCAGCAGTAGATTACAATTTCAAAAACAAAAAGCGGCAACAAATTTGTTGCCGCTTTTTGTTTTTGAAATACCTATTCACTATATTCGCATAATCAAATGTTTGGACTATGCTCAAAAGGTTAACATCGCCGCTTGCCGTTGCAGCCCTGCTGTTGCTCGCCGGTGCAACGGCCATTCCCACGGCACTTGCTTATGAGGGCGAGATTATCGATAGTGTAATGCGCAAGGATATTTTCCACATAGGCGTGGGAATTTTCACCTTGGGAGTTGTTTTCACAGCAGTGCTGATGATTTTCAAGATAAGGCAATGGGAGCATTTCGGGCGAATGAGAGCGGTTAACAAATGGTGGATATTCCTTTTGATGAATGCAACCACTGTTGCCCTGTTCCCGGCTGCCAAAATATATTTGGATCTCTTTGTGTGGCTGCACGCCGAAGACCTTGACGGCACAAGCGACACACTTGCCATTCCCCTTGCCGGTATGTTGACATTGGCTCTTTTCACTCTTGTTGCAACAAATATACTTCTGTTGCTGGCACTGCCCCACACCACTCTGCCCGCACAAATGAAGATACGCTATACACACACCTCGAAGGAACTTAATGCGTGGCGCGTGGCACTTGTGGCCCTACTCCTTCTCAACATTATTTATCTTGCCCTGTCCATAATGATGGGAGCAATAATGGGAGTTATCGCCGCATCGGTCTATATGTATGTCATCTTCTCGCTCCACGCCGGGAAAATTGCCTGGAAAGAGGGTATCAGAAAGTAAAAAATCGCATTTGTTATGAAAAAAATCGCATTTGCCGTTGCTTTTGTTTTTGCCACGTTGCCAGCTTTTTCGCAAGATGAAAAGGCGGTGCAAGCCTTCTTGGAGAGCCTCTACAACAAGGTGGCAAGCATTAGCAACAACGACAATGGCGATTATGAAGCAGTTGTGGAAAAGCATTGCTCACGCAAGTTCCGCCTATATTATGGCGAGGCACGCCGATGGGAGAAGAAAGCGGGCGAATGTATGCTGCACCAAAATGGTGGGGCTTATGATCTCTTCATTGGGTGCCAGGACTATTTCGACGGCATAAAATTCAGCATAAGCAATGTGAAAAGAACCGCCGACGACAACCTGTACACAGCCACCGTGGCGGCACATTTCCATTGCGAGGCCTACAAGGAGAAAGAGTGGGAAACACAACGTACCGTTTATGTGACAAACGAAGATGGCGAGTGGCGCATTGCCGATTTTCAGTCGCCGGGCGAAGCGAGCGACCTTAATTTTATGATAAAGGAACTGCCACGTTTCATAGAGGCTCAAATTGCAAGCGACAGCGCAATCATTGCTGCCCGCCTGGAAATAATTTACAAGGAGGTTGCCCGCATAGCGCATAGCAGCAGCCCAAACACAGTTTCATTGGACGACAGATACCTGTCACAGCAATTCAAGAGACTGAGCAGCGAAATAGACTATTGGGAAACGAAACTGGGCGAAATGATTATCGACAAAAACCGCTGGATCCGCATGCAGGAGTGGGACAGAATAGAGTACAGCATTTCCGACATAAAGATTACAAGCCCATCGAAGGCCACAGCCGATGTAACCGCAACATACATAATGAACCTATCGGCCGGTGAGAAACGTTTCATTGGCAAGACACGGCTGGACCTTATCCTTAAAAACAACAATTGGTTTATTGATGATTTCACCGATTACCGTGACGATGGCAGGCTATACAAATGGAGCGACAGCGAAGAATACAAACAAGGAATATTGGAAACCACAAAGCACCTGGAAGGAAGTATAGACTATTTGACAGGAAACAAACAATAAACAGAATAACAATTATGTACGACTTGGCAATCATTGGCGGAGGCCCCGCCGGTTATGTAGCGGCTGAAAATGCCGGAGCACGTGGATTAAAGACCGTTTTGTTCGAGAAACGCGAACTGGGCGGTGTGTGCCTCAACGAGGGATGCATCCCCACAAAGACACTGCTTTACAGCGCAAAGATGTATGAACACGCGCAGGGGGGAAAGAAATACGGCATCACAGCCGAAAACGTACTCTTCGACTACAAGAAGATTGCCGACCGCAAGACAAAGGTTGTGCGCAAGCTGGTAGCCGGCATAAAAATGAAGATGGAAAGCCACAATGTAGAGGTGGTGCGCGGCGATGCCTTTATAGAGGGCGGCAACACCGCAAGCATAAAAATCACCTGTGGCGGAGAGAGCTACGAGGCTGCACACCTGCTCATTTGCACGGGCAGCGAGGCCTTTGTACCCCCTATTCCCGGCATTGAGGGCAACGAAGCGGTGCTCACCAACCGCGAAATTCTGGCACTCACAGCCGCACCCGCAAGCCTTGTTATCATTGGCGGCGGAGTAATAGGTATGGAGTTTGCAAGTTTCTACAACAGCCTGGGCATTCCCGTGACTGTGATTGAGATGTTGCCCGAAATTCTTGGCGGAATGGACAAGGAGGTTGCCGAAATGGTCCGTGGCATATATGCCAAACGAGGAGTGAAATTCTGCCTCGGCTGCAAGGTGACCGCAATAGAGGGCAACACAGTGTGCTACACCGACAGCGAAGGCAACGAACTCACAGCCGAGGGCGACAATATACTTATGAGCGTGGGCCGCAGGGCGGTGCTCAAAGGGTTCGGCCTCGAAAACATTGCCGTGGAGGCCGAACGCGGCATAAAGGTAAACGAATATATGCAGACCACAATGCCCAATGTTTATGCAGCAGGTGATGTAACAGGCTTCTCGTTGCTGGCCCACACAGCAAGCCGCGAGGGCGAGGTGGCTGTCAGCCATATACTTGGCAAGGAAGACCGGATGGAGTACAACGCCATTCCCGGCATAGTATATACCAACCCCGAAGTGAGCAGCGTGGGAATTACCGAAGAGCAGGCAACCGCCCAGGGTATCGAGTACCGCGTAAGCAAGCTGCCAATGACCTATTCGGGCCGCTTCGTTGCCGAGAACGAGGGGCAGATGGGGCTGTGCAAAATCCTTGCCGACAAGAATGGTTTTGTTATTGGCGTTCACATGGTGGGCAACCCTTCGGGAGAGTTCATCTGTGCCGCCTGTATGGCCATCACACACAAGATAAAGGTCGATGAACTGCGACGCACGGTGTTCCCCCACCCCACGGTGAGCGAGATAATCAAAGAGGGGCTTTTCGAACTTTAAGAGGGCTGTTTTGTTATAAAATTTGTAAAAATGAGCAACATTTGAGCAAATATTTAGGTTAGTTCAATAAAAAGCAGTTACTTTGTTAAATATTTTGAAAACAGGTTCAGATATGAAACAAAACAGGGTAAAACCCGCCAATGGCAAACTTGGAGTAATGTGCGTGGGGCTTGGAGCCGTAACCACCACAACCATCATAGGTGCGCTCATGTCGCGCAAAGGGCTGTCGCGCCCCACAGGCTCTTTTGCCTGCGAAGGCATTATGCGACTTGGCCGCGGCAGCGATAAGGTCTACAAAGAGGTAAAAGACATTATACCCGTTGCCGGGCTCAACGATATCGTGTTCGGAGCCTGGGACCTTTACGAGGACGATGCATACGATGCGGCAATAAAGGCCGGCGTTCTCAAACAGCAGGATATAGAGCCTGTAAAGGAGGAACTTAAAGCCATACGCCCCTACAAGGCTCTCTTCGACAAGAGCTATGCCACAAACATCGACGGGCCCAATATAAAAAGCGGCACACGCTTTGAGATGACCGAACAGTTGCGCGAAGATATACGCAACTTCAAAGAGGCAAACAACTGCGAACGCGTGGTGGTGATATGGATAGCAAGCACCGAGAAATATATACCCCGTGACGAAGAGGTACACGGCAGCCTTGCAGCCTTTGAGGCAGCAATGAAGTCCGATGACACGGCACGCATAGCACCGAGTATGTGTTATGCCTACGCAGCGATGCGCGAAGGCTGCCCCTATGTTATGGGAGCGCCCAATCTATGCATTGACATTCCCGCAATGTGGGAGCTTGCCGACGAGGAGAGAGTACCCGTCACCGGCAAGGACTTCAAGAGCGGGCAGACAATGATGAAGACAGTGCTTGCACCCGCCTTCTTCACCCGTCAGCTGGGTGTCACAGGCTGGTTCTCGACCAATATCCTGGGCAACCGCGACGGTGTGGTGCTCGACAACCCCGAAAACTTCGAAACCAAACGCCGCAGCAAGACATCGGCTCTCGACAACATCCTCGACAGCGATGTGTACCCCGACCTCTATTCCGACATATACCACAAGGTGAGGATTAACTACTACCCCCCGCGTGGCGACGAGAAGGAGAGCTGGGACAACATAGATATCTTCGGCTGGATGGGATACCCCATGACAATAAAGGTGAACTTCCTGTGCCGCGACTCCATTCTGGCAGCACCGCTCGTGCTCGACCTCATCCTGTTCAGCGACGTGGCACAACGTGCCGGTGAATACGGAATACAGGAGTGGATGTCGTTCTACTGCAAGGCACCCATGCACAAGGATGGCGAAAAGCCCGTTCACGACCTCTTCAAGCAATTCGCAATGCTCAAAAACAAGATACGCGAATTTGCAGGCTACGAGGCCGACCAGGAGCTCGACTGAAAGGGAGCCCCACACATTACATTTTAAACTGAAAAACGGTTATTTTTACTCTTTTTTTGCATCATCTTGCAAAAAAAGAGTAAAAATTTATACACAATTACATAAATATACCTATTTTTGCACCTCGCAAGAATAAATATACAAATATGAAGATAAAAAACTCACGCCTCGATGCAATTCGCCTTATCCTCTCCACCCAGGAAATAGGCAGCCAGGAAGAACTGCTGAACGAACTTGCAAAAGAGGGATTCAAACTGACACAGGCAACGCTTTCGCGCGACCTGCACCAGCTGCGTGTCGTAAAGACCGTTGGTGTACAGGGCCGCTACCGATACGTTCTCACACGCCCTCACCAATACCGCCACGAGGGCACCGAAGGGGAGATGCGCCCCATAAGTCCTGCGCAAGAGGCCAACGGCTTCCTCTCCATAAAGTTTTCGGGCAACATAGCTGTCATACACACAAAACCCAGCTACGCAAGCACGCTGGCCTACCACATCGACAACTATGAATTCCCCGAAATTATAGGCACACTGGCCGGCGACGACACGGTAATGATGATTATTGCCGAAGATGCCAGCCGAGGAGCAGTTTTAAGAGCATTAAGAACAATTATACCGAATATTTAAAGACATCGAAGAAAGATGGAAGAAAAAGAATACAATGATGGCATTGAGGTTATCATTGCAAATGCATCGCACGAGAAATATGTCGATGAAATTCTCGAAACCATAAGCGCAGCAGCCAAAGTACGTGGCACAGGTATTGCCAAGCGTACACACGAATATGTTGCACAGAAAATGAAAGAGGGCAAAGCCATTATTGCGCTTTGCGGTGAAGAGTTTGCAGGCTTCTGCTACATAGAGAGCTGGGGAAACAAACAGTATGTTGCCAATTCGGGCCTCATCGTCGTGGAGAAATTCCGCGGCCACGGCCTTGCAAAACGCATCAAGAAGACAGCCTTCAACCTGTCGCGCAAACTGTGGCCCGAAGCAAAGCTGTTCGGCCTCACAAGCGGTGGCGCAGTGATGAAGATAAACACAGAACTCGGCTACGTGCCCGTGCCCTTCTCGGAACTCACCGACGACGAGGCATTCTGGAAGGGTTGCCAGGGCTGCATAAACCACGATGTGCTCGAACGTACCGACCGCCGCTACTGCATATGCACGGCAATGCTTTACGACCCTGCCAAACACAACAAGAAAAAAGAAGAGTAAAAACAATAACATACAGACAATTATGGAAAAGAAAAAAGTTGTAGTTGCATTCAGCGGTGGCCTCGATACATCGTTCACCGTTATGTACCTCGCAAAGGAGAAAGGATATGAGGTGTATGCAGCTTGCGCCAACACAGGCGGATTCAGCCCCGAACAGCTGAAACAGAACGAAGAGAATGCCTACAAGCTGGGCGCAACAAAATATGTCACACTCGACGTGACACAGGAGTACTACGAAAAGAGCCTCAAATATATGATTTACGGCAATGTGCTGCGCAATGGCACATACCCCATTTCGGTATCATCGGAGCGTATATTCCAGGCACTTGCCATAGCACGTTATGCCAACGAGATTGGCGCACAGGCCATTGCACACGGCTCTACCGGTGCGGGCAACGACCAGATTCGTTTCGACATGACATTCCTTGTGTGTGCCCCCGGCGTTGAGATTATAACACTCACACGCGATATGACCCTCACAAGAGAGTACGAGATAAACTACCTGAACGAGCACGGCTTCTTCGCCGACTTCACAAAGCTCAAATACTCGTACAACGTGGGAATTTGGGGAACAAGCATCTGCGGTGGCGAAATCCTCGACTCAAAACAGGGCCTCCCCGAAACAGCCTACCTTAAACAGGTTGAAAAGAGCGGCGAGGAGGAGATGCGCCTCACATTCGAGAACGGCGAACTGAAAGCCGTGAACGGTGAGGAGTTCGGCGACCCCATAAAGGCAATACAGAAGGTGGAGGAGATTGGTGCAGCCTATGGAATAGGGCGCGACATGCACGTCGGCGACACCATTATCGGCATCAAAGGCCGTGTTGGTTTCGAGGCAGCAGCACCTATGCTCATTATCGCAGCGCACAAGTTCCTTGAAAAATACACATTGAGCAAGTGGCAGCAATACTGGAAGGACCAGGTTGCCAACTGGTATGGAATGTTCCTGCACGAAAGCCAATACCTGGAACCCGTTATGCGCGACATCGAGGCTATGCTCGAAAGTTCGCAGCGCAACGTAACAGGAACAGCCATTCTCAAACTTATGCCCAAGCACTTTGAGACTGTGGGTGTTGATTCTCCCAACGACCTTGTGAAGAACAAGCTGGGCGAGTATGGCGAAACACAGAAGGGCTGGACTGCCGACGAGGCAAAAGGGTTCATAAAGGTGACATCCACCCCCTTGCGTGCCTACTATGCAAACCACCCCGACGAAAAGATTTAAAAACACATTTTAAACGTATATAATGATTAAAGTTGGAATTATTGGTGGTGCCGGATACACGGCAGGCGAACTTCTTCGCCTGCTCATCGGACACCCCGAAGTTGAAATAAAATTCGTTCACAGCAGCAGCAACGCCGGCAATCGCATCACCGATGTGCACGCCGGCCTTCTGGGCGAAACCGACCTTGTATTCACAAGCGAAATGCCCTTTGAGGAGATTGACCTCCTCTACTTCTGTACCGCACACGGCGACACACGCAAGTTCCTCGAAAGCACACAGTTGCCCGACGAGTTGAAGGTCATAGACCTCTCTATGGACTACCGCATAAAGAGCAACGAGCACGACTTCATATACGGCCTGCCCGAACTCAACCGCCGTGCGACCTGCAAGAGCCGTTACGTTGCCAACCCCGGCTGTTTTGCAACCTGCATAGAGCTTGGCCTGCTTCCCCTTGCCAAAGAGCACCTGCTCAAAGGGGATATATCGGTAAATGCCATTACCGGAAGCACCGGTGCAGGAGTAAAGCCATCGGCAACCACACATTACAGCTGGCGCAACAACAACATAAGCATATACAAGCCCTTCACACACCAGCACCTGCCCGAAATATTGCAGAGCGTGAAACAGTTGCAGCCCGACTTCGACGGAGAAATAGACTTCATCCCCTACCGTGGCGACTTCCCTCGCGGAATCTTCACCACCATAGTGTTGAAGTGCGACCTCGACATTGAAACCGTGTACAAGCTATATGAGAGCTACTACGAGCGCGACTCGTTCACACACATCATAAACAAGCCGCTCGACCTCAAACAGGTGGTGAACACCAACAAGTGCCTCATACACATTGAGAAACACGGCAACAAGCTGCTCATAACATCAATTATAGACAACCTGCTGAAAGGTGCAAGCGGACAGGCGGTACACAATATGAACCTCCTCTTCGGGCTCGAAGAGACTGTGGGCCTCAAACTGAAACCTTCGGCATTTTAAGATAAAGAAGATGAAACTATATGATGTATATCCCCTCTTCGATGTAAACATCGTAAAAGGCGAGGGTTGCCGCGTGTGGGACGACAAGGGTACCGAATATCTCGACCTTTATGGCGGACACGCCGTAATTTCCATAGGCCACGCACACCCCAAATATGTCGACTACATTAGCCGCCAGGTGGCAACACTGGGTTTCTACTCGAACTCGGTGATAAACACCCTGCAACAGCAAGTGGCCGAAAAGCTGGGCAAGATAAGCGGATATGAGGATTACAACCTATTCTTCATAAACTCGGGTGCCGAGGCCAACGAGAACGCCCTGAAACTATCATCGTTCAAGAACGGACGCACACGCGTGATATCGTTTGCCAAAGCCTTCCACGGGCGCACATCGCTGGCTGTGGAGGTGACCGACAACCCCAAGATAATTGCCCCCATTAACAACTGCGGACACACCACATACCTGCCTCTCGGCGACATTGAGGCCGTGCGTACCGAAATAGCCAAAGGCGATGTTACAGCCGTAATCATCGAGGGCATACAGGGCGTGGGCGGCATAAGAATTCCCGACGCTGCATTCCTGCAACAGTTGCAGGAGCTTTGCAACAGCACCGACACCACACTCATTCTCGACGAGATACAGAGCGGTTGCGGCCGTAGCGGCAAGTTCTTTGCCCACCAATGGGCCGGCATACGCCCCGATATCATTACACAAGCCAAAGGTATCGGTAACGGTTTCCCCATTGGTTGCGTGCTCATAAGCCCCAAATTCCAAGCCGTCTATGGCGAGCTTGGCACCACATTCGGCGGCAACCACCTTGCTTGCGTCGCTGCACAGGCTGTGCTCGAAGTAATGGAGGAAGAGAACCTGCTCGACAATGTAAACGCAGTGGGCAACTACCTTATGGAGGAGCTCAAAAAACTGCCGCAGATTAAGGAGGTACGCGGCCGCGGCCTTATGATAGGTATGGAGTTCGACGAACCCATAAAGGAGATACGCCGTCGCCTGCTCTTCGAAGAGCACGTATTCACAGGCGTGAGTGGCACCAATGTTATACGCCTGCTGCCACCTCTCACACTCACAATGGAACAGGCAGAAGAGTTTATCGCACGCTTCAAGAGAGTGCTGGCATAAACAGCCTGCACAATACATAACCGACGGGGTGCCAAACATTTGGCACTCCGTCGGTTATTTTACAGGTGTCACCGGTACACCACGCCACCGAAAGATTAAAACCTATAATCTGTAATTATATCTTCGAAATCTTATGACTCTTTTGAGAATGTTTAAACGAGCCGAAAGGAAGATAAAAAAGCGAGTAGACATCGCATATAATGCAAAAAACAGACGTAAGAGAATATAAATTATTTTTAATTGTTTTATTTGTGCCAAAGTTGTTAAATTCATGTAATTTTATATATTTGCAACCCATTATAACATATTGACAATAGCAACCTTATAGTCAAACATTCACATGAAAGGATTTTTCATTTTAATATTAAGCATTATTGCCCTAATATTATTACATATATTACATACAATAAAAATTAAAAAAGAGTGGGTGTTTATATTTTACGGCCTCTTTACTCTACTACTTTTCTATTCAAACATCAAAGAATCACAGAATATCACTCTATGTTGGCTTTTACCGGGCGCCGCTTTGGGATTACTCTATACATTCTTGTTCATTTATTACATATTGCTGAATCGCGTACGGTTTGACCAGGTTCTTGTGTCGGGCAATTTTCTCACAAAAGTGATACTGCTTGCACTCTTCTTTCCGTTCTTGCTGGCAACACTCGGTTTGTTCCTTCTTGGAAGCCCCAGGGAGCTTACATTTTACAAGGAAGAAACAAGTAGCTTCACCAGCATTGGCAAAATTGAGAATTCCAATATATACATCTATGACAAAGCCGAAAATGATTGCTTGGAAAAGGACCCACCCAATATGCTTTGGAGTACCTTCTTTCATCTTGTGGACCCGGGCAACCAGGATATGGCAACCGGGAAAGGACGTTTATGGGCTGCACTAATTGCAATATCGGGTATGATATTACTGAATGGTCTGCTGGTTCCGTCACTTATAGGATATTTCGACAAAAGAAAAGACCTGTGGGTGAAGGGCGGAACACGATATGGCAGCTTTCTTTTTTACCACCCGCACTATGTGGTTATCGGAGGAAATGATATGGCTTGCGGAATAATAAAACAGTTGCTCACACACAAAGGCGAAACTACCAATTTTAACAATATAAACACTATAACGGGGATAATAAGAGGGTTCTTTGATAGAGAGAAACCCTACATTCTTGTACAGACATCACGGGATGTCGAAAAATTCCGTCGCGAACTATTTTCCACACTCACAGAAGAGGAGAAGAAAAGAATTATAATCTACTATGGTAGCAGAACTTCGATTGAGGATATTGAAGACTTGAAATTGGAGAGCGCGAAGGAGGTGTACATACTGGGAGAAGAGACACGCACCGATGATATTGAATCGCACCACGACACCATAAATATGGAATGTATGGAACTTTTATTGGAAGCCTTCAAAAAGACCCAAAGAGTGCAGACACTTACCAGACTTACCGCCAGAATAAAAGAGATACCGGAACTAATCAAGAAGGAAGAGGAACTAATTAAGGAGGAAGAGAAACAAAATGAGGTGATTAAAGGCCGCAAAAAGAATATAGAGATTTTAAAAGAGGAGAAAAAGGAGATTGAAAAACAGATAATTACAAACAGGCTTAAATTAGAGTGCCGCATAATGTTTGAATACCAGACTACATTCTCGGTATTCCAGTTCTATGACATAGGAAACACCACCAGTTCCTACATAAACTTCAAACCTTTCAACTACTACGAAATGTGGGCACAAAAGGTGCTTATAAACAAAGAAATAAACGGACAGAAGATAAAGGAGAATGCCTTAAAAGGCGGCTACCTGCCGTTGGAGGGAGCCGATGGGATAAAACAGGACAGCGATGACTATGTACACCTGTTTATTGTAGGTATGTCACGTATGGGCATTGCTATGGCAGTGGAAGCCGCACACCTTGCCCACTACCCCAACTATGTAACAAAAAACATACGCACAAAAATAACATTCATAGACAAGAATGCTGCCGAAGAAAAGGAGTTCTTTATGGGCCGTTTGAAAAGCCTTTTCGACCTGTCACATTGGTGTTACGGCAAAGTCGATGGACGGAGCAAGCTGGTGTGGGAAGAGAAACACGAACCGATAGGATATGATTATTTGGGAGGTGATTTCCTCGACATTGAGTGGGAATTTGTCAACGGGGGCATTGAGGTACCCGCCGTGCAGGATTACATACAGAATTCGGCCACACCGCAAGCAAAAATAACCATTGCTATATGCCTGCCCGAATCGAGCCGAGCACACGCTGCTGCAATGTACCTGTCGAGAGGTATATATGAGTCAACGGCGGTACAGCAGATTCTGGTATATAACCGATATGGTAACGCCATAATAGATGCTATAACAAAAAGTGGCAACATTCACCCTTATTGTGGAAAGTTCAAGAGTTTTGGACATGCTGCGGGATGCTATGTGGAGCAGAACATAATAGATAGCGAGAAGATTGGAAAAGAAATAAATGCAGCCTACGAGAAAATAAACATTAGCGATGAAGATAAACAAAAGAAAGAAAAGGTGAACTATAAAGGAAAATCCAGCGTAGCCAACACCTGGTCGAGCATATACAACGGTAACACCTTGTGGACAAAGTTGCGTAGTATAGACTATGATGGCACCGGTCTCAACGATAGCGACATTATGGTTCTGGCCGACGTTGAGCACAACAGGTGGAATACAGAAGAACTGATAATGAACTTTGTACCTTTGACAATAGAGGAACAACAGATTGCCAAGCAACTGAACAACTTCAACAAAGACAAACTTAAAGGCGAGATGAAACATCTCGACATCTGTTCCAACAGGAAACTGATGGAGATAGACAGAGAGGCTCGTATATATGATGTGGAGCTGACCAGACTGCTGCATAATATATATCAAGAATTAAACACAAAGAAGGAATGACCGACAGAGATATAATAGAAGCCCTGATAAGCCGCGACGAAAAGGAGACGCAACGCTTCTTTTTCAAGGAGTGCCGCCCGCTATTCGTGAGCATTATATCACGAACCCATACAGTGTTGACTACAACGAGTTCGTAAACGAGCTCTATCTGCATTTGATGGAGAATGACGCATACAGGCTGAGGCAGTTCCAGGGGCGCAGTTCAGCAACGATGGGAAGTATATTGTGTCGGCATCGTGGGATAGAACTATAAAAATTGGGGAATTCAAGCCGCTGCAAGAGATAATAGACGAGGTGAAGGAGAGATTCAAGAACAACCCGCTAACCAAAGAGGAGCGTAGGGAGAATTATTTGGAGTAGTGATAGATTTACCCCGGATAATTGTTCTATAATAGTAACTTCAAAAGCAAAGAACAATGGAAAAGAATTATGTACCGCAACCAATAGATACGAGCAGCATACAGTTGCCGCAGGAACTTGACGGGCTTATTGAGCAGATTGCAAAGAATGTTCACGAAGTATGGGCCCAGAGCCGCTTTAATGAGGGATGGAGATATGGCGAGGAGCGCAACGACGCGCTGAAACACCACCCTTGCCTAATACCATACGAGGAACTACCCGAAGTGGAAAAGGATTATGACCGCAACACTGCTCTTGGAACGCTTAGACTCATAAGCAAACTTGGGTTCAAGATTGTAAAGGAGTAAAAACAGGGGTGTTAAGAAAACAGGTAAATCCTTTTTCATTGATTTGGTTCGCCTTACTCTATCTTATCTTCAACCACTGCATTGGGTTAAGTTTGGTCTTTTCGTTGCGCAACTGGAAGAGAAGGCGTGTGTGCCCCGATGCATCGGTAGCCACAGTTCCTATTATGTCACCGGCCGATACCTTGTCACCCTCCTGCACCGTTATTTCACCCAAACGGCAATATACGGTGATGTACTTGCCGTGACGCACAAGCACAAAGGCAAAATCGCCCTGGCGTATTACTGATGTCACCCTACCGTCGAACACGCAACGTGCCTTTGCACCGCGCTCGCCGCCGAGTGTTATGCCTCCATAGTCTATCTTAACATTTCCTTTACCTACAACACCCTTCTGCGGCCCGAAATTGCTTACTATGTGGAAGGGACCTGTAATGGGCACCGGCAGCTTTCCCTTGTTCTGCGCAAAGGAGCCGCTCATCTCTTTTACGCCGGCATCTTCGGCAACAACAGGCTTGGCCGGCTCGGCCTTGCCACCCTTGCCGCCCTTTTTCTTACCGGCAGCAGCTTTTGCAGCAGCCTTGCGGGCGGCCGCTTCGCGTGCTTTCTGTGCTGCTATCTCACGGTCTATGGCACGTTCTATGTCGGCATTGAGTTTTTGCAGTTGTTTGCGACGGGCAAGCAGTTCCTTTTCCACCTTGCGCGACTCTTTTTTAAGCTCCGACAACAGCGAACGCTGTTTCTCCTCCAACAGTTGAAGGGCCTTGCGCTGGTGTGTCTGCTCGTCGAGCGAGAGTTTCTTTGTTGCCAACACGCTGTCGAGCTCGCTCTTTTTCAATTGCAATGCCGCTATATTCTCTTTAAGCTCCTCGCCCTTGCGTTTATGGGCCTGCATATATTGGCGGGTGTAACGGTAACGGCGTGCCATTGAATTGAAATCGTCGGCCGACACCACGAAGAGCAGCTTGCTCTGGAAACTGCCGTAACGACGGGTGCGTTTAAGGGCCGAGGCATACTCCTCCTTCGACTTGCCCACACGTTTCTCGTTTTCGGCAACCTCCTTATTAAGCTTGTCTATCTCCTTGTTGAGTGCATTGACTTCGCTCACAAGCATATTTATGAGTTCTTTGCGCTCCTTTATCTGCGCTGTCAGGAGGTCGAGATTCTGCAACTTGCTGTTTATATCCTTCTTTGAGGAGAGGAGTATGTTCTCTTTCTGTGCAATCTCTTTTTGAAGTGAGCCCACCTGGTTACGCATCTTCTTTATCTCGGCTGTCTGTGCTGCCGATGCGAGCGATAAAGAAAAGAAAACCGCGAAAAGTATGTATTGTATGTAGCGCATTGAAGTGTCTGTTTTGTGTCAATTGTGTTGTTATTTGCCGTTCAAAGCCTCGAATATATCGGTCAACGGAACCTTTTTATATGACGAAGAGGGGGTGGTTGTTTTGTACTCCAACTCCTCTTTCACCTTGTTCAATACAATGGAGAGTTCCACCGCATTGGCTGTACCGCCCAAAGCAAGGGTGATGCTATGGGGTATCTGCTGCCCGCCAATGTGGCGGAAGCCTTCGTAAAGACAGGTTACGGCTGTTCCATTGCCGTGCTTGCCCACACTCTTCACGAGCAGGCCGCTGCTCTTCGCAATATAGTAATCGTATGTTATGCCGCCTGCCTTGTTTGTGAGGCAAAGTGTGTCGCCCACGAGGGTTATGTCCATTGCCGCCAGGGCTTTTTCAACCGGAACGCCGGCAGGCAGGTTCACCCTGTTCTGCAATACCGATTCGAGGAGGGTGTAGTTGAGCCCCAACTGTTCCAGAAGAGCGACATTGCGATAGTGTACCAACGAATATTCCTTTTTAAGGCGGTTCA
Organism: Bacteroidales bacterium; assembly: GCA_015060885.1. Lineage (GTDB taxonomy): Bacteria > Bacteroidota > Bacteroidia > Bacteroidales > Bacteroidaceae > HGM04593. The sequence continues at coordinate 43,800 of SUXO01000009.1, read as the reverse complement.
TTATGAGCACATAGAGCGGTGAGAACTCCACACGGGCAACCTCGAAAAGGCCCAATGGGGTAATACCCATCTGCACTCCCTCGCCATCTTTAAGGCGCAGGGTACCTTGCGAGGAGAAGGTCTTGCCGGGAGAGGCAAGTGTGAGTTTCATTTTGGCCGAATAGCCGGGCAATGCCCCCTTTACAGCCGGCATCGCCTCTATTTCAGCAAGAGTTATGCCCGCCGGCATTTCGCTGCGCTGCACAGTCTTTGTGGACTTGCACCCTACGAAAAACAGGGCAACAAGCAGAAACAGAAGAGCTGTTATATTATTTTTTCTTTCCATTGGGGATATATCTTTTTTTCTTAATCTTGCGTTTCAGAATTTTTGAATCGTCACCCATTTCGCGTGCTCTCACCCAGCAGTCGAGGGCTTTATCCATTTCGCCGCACTTGGAGTAGATGTCGCCGCAATGGTGAAATTCCACTGCGCTCTTCTCGCCACCGGCTGACATAAGCTTGTCGGCATACTCTCGGGCTTCGTCATAACGTTCGAGCAGAAAGAGTATCCAGGCGTATGTGTCAATGTATATGGGTTCGTCGGGCTCGACCTTTATGGTGTGATAGCTCATTTCGAGAGCGCGGTCGAGGTCGCGGTTTTCCAATGCCAGATAGTAAGCGTAGTTGTTGAGTACCACGATATTGGTGCTGTTGTAGGAGAGTGAGGATTCGTAAGCCTTCAACGCCTCTTCTATCAGGCCCACATCGTGATAGGTGTCGCCAAGCTGCGCATAGACATCGGATATGAAGTCGCTGTTTGTTTCGGGGGAACACTTTTCAAGCCCTGTCTTATAGCTCTCAATGGCAGCCTCCTTGCGGCCCGTGAAATAGCAGGCCAGGCCGCGATAGTGATAGAATTCCAATGATTCGGGGTGATACATTATGGAGGTATCGCACTCGGCAATAATGGCATCGTAGTCGTTACGCTCGATGGCATATTGCAGTTTCTGTACCCGCGCGGCACGGTTTTCGGGCTCAATGGAGAGTATTTTGTTGAGGACCGGCAACTGCTCCTCTTCGCCTTTGCGGTTATAGGAGAGATAGAGGGTGTAGACGGTTGCTGCTTCCAGCGCGCCATAGGGAAGTTCCATAAGTTCGTCGAGGAGGCGTGTAACATAGCCGTAACAGCCGGCCGAGTCGGTCTGCTCGCGGTAGGTGATATATTCCGAGAGTTTCTTCATACGCTCGCTGCCGCTGAACTTCTCGTTGCGGAGTGCCTGCTCGACATAGCGCACATAGAGCGAGTCGACACCCTCCTGCTTGTAATGGGTTGCAAGCTGGAGCTGCGTAACCGCATTGTCGGGCTCCTGCTGCAATATCTCGTGATATATGCCGAGTGCCTTCTCCTTTTCGTCGAACAGATAGTAGGTATCGGCCTCCAATGCACGCATACGCAGGTCGTCGGGGTATTCCACGGCAAGGCTCTTCACCTCGGCAAGTGCCTTGTCGCGCTGCTGCATTATCACATACATACGGTATTTCTGCATCGACACGAACTCGGAACGCCCTTCGATGGCTTCATATTTTTCGAGCGCGGCAATGGATTCGGCATAGCGGGCCTGTTCGGCATAGCGGGCCGAAAGGGCGAGGAACACATCGCTCTTTTCGGGAAAGACGGTTGTCATCTCCTCAAAAACCTTCAAAGCCTCGTCGCCTTGCGAAGTGTTGTCGTAGAACTGCACAAGAGAGAGCCAGAAATGGTAGTTCGAGGGATTGTCATGCACTATCTGTTTCAGTATCCCCAGAGCCACATCCTTGCGGCCGAGGAACTGATACATATTGACAAGCTCAAAGAGAACCGATGACGATGAGGGGTTGAGCGAACGGCAATGTTCGAGCATATCGAAGGCTGCATCGTATTTCTCCTGCTCCATTAACGAAAGGGCTTGCAGATAGTAATAATCTACTGCACGCTCACAAGCCACAGAGTCGCCCTTGCATTGGGCGACTGAAAGCGATGCCTGCGCAAAGAGCAGGAAGAGCAGAAGTGCTATATGTTGCAGCCTTATATCCATAAAAGTTTATACACCTGTGTGCCCGAAACCGCCGGCACCGCGTTCTGTTTCGTCAAGTTGTTCCACCTCGCACCACTCCACCTGTTCGTGACGGGCTATTACCATTTGAGCTATGCGCTCGCCATCGGTTATGGTAAAGGGTTCCGAGGAGAGGTTCACCAGTATCACGCATACCTCGCCACGGTAATCGGCATCTATGGTACCGGGAGAGTTAAGCACGGTGATGCCCTTCTTTATTGCAAGACCACTGCGCGGGCGCACCTGCGCTTCGTAACCTGCGGGAAGGGCCATAAAAAGCCCTGTGGAAACGAGTACTCTTTGCAGGGGTTGCAGTTCTATGGGAGAGTCGAGATTGGCCCTCAAATCCATTCCCGCGGAAAGGTCGGTGGCATAGGCCGGAAGCCGGTGCTTCGATTTGTTTATTATCTGTACTTTCATATATAATTGCCTTAAATGAAAAAACTCCGAGCAATGGATTTTGTTCTCGGAGCCTTTCGTATAATTGTAATCAGTTCTCTTTATTTATGGGATAGAATACCTTATTTGCTCCTGAGGTGAGTTTTATGGCATCGGGGTTCTCCTTGGCAAACGATTCTATGTAGCGCATTCTCTTGTCGTCCTGCAACTCGTTGACTGCGATGAGCAGGCCTGTCTCCTCGACATTGCCGAAACCGCGGTTTACAGCTGTACCGAAGATGCGCATCGTGGGCGACAAACCCATATAGGCGTTGACCATAGGAGGAATGGCGAGGCCATATTTGTGAACCTCCTGTTTTAGTGTACGGTAATCCTCTTTGAATGTGTCCTTGTTGAAGAGTGCCGCCAGTTCCTCTTCGGGCGTTTCTATGAGAAGGGGTGTTGTGGGGACTACCAGGCCATCGGGGTCGGCAAAATGTTTCTTCAAGAAGTAAAGTATCATATCGCGTGCCTTCGTAAGGTAGGTGGGATACATTGTAACCTTGCCGAAGAGGTATTTAACGTTGGGGATTACAACGGTGAGTGCGCCAAGACCATCCCACAGGTTGTCGAGAGCAAAAATGCTCTTTGAACCCATCTTCGACGACTGGTACTCCAAGGCCACGAAGGCACGGCCAAGCTCCACTGTGTATGGGAGTATCTCGTTCATGAACTTTTCGGAGAAGGTGAACATCCCGTGAGCTGTGGCAATCATAGGTTCGCCGTTCTCGTCCATTCGGACATCGCGGCCGAATATATACCGGTAACCGCCTATGATATCGTCGCACTCGGGGTTCCACACAATGAGCTGCTTGTATGGGTTCTCCATTGTATCGAATTCGTCGATATCGACAGCCTTGCCTGTACCGCCACCGGCTGCGCGGAAGGCTATTTCGCGCAGACGACCTATCTCGCGCATCACGTTGGGCGAGTCAAAGGCTGTGACAATGTAAATCTCGTTATTACTGCGGTGTGTGAAACGCAAGCGTTTCTCTTCGGTCAATTCGGCCTTTAACAGTTCCTTTGGAACCGGAGCTATAATCTCTTCCATATATCTTATGTCGCAGGCTTTACAATTTATAAACCAATTCCTTTACATATTGTGCCCATTCGGCAGGCTTTTTTGACGAGTCGAATGTTTGCCAGGGTATGGGCTTACCAATTGTTACCTTAAATGTTTTATTTCTGTTTTTGAACATTTCGTCGCTCAAATAGAGCATTGCTATGTTGAATTTTATCCCCAACATTGCGTTTATGTTGGCCAGACGGTAGAAGAAATCCGAGTTGCGGCCTTCAAAATGGATGGGGATAATATCGCGCTGTGTCTGTACACTCTTTGTGATAAAGGTCTTTTTCCATTCGAGGTCGCGTATAATACCGTTACGTTTGCGCGAGCAGATGCCTGCGGGGAACATAACAATGTGGTTGTCGCTCTCGAATGCCGCATTTACCTGCTGGGGAAAATTGCGGGCCTGCTTGCCGGTCTTGTTTATGGGAACCCAGAACGATGATATCTGTGGTATGTTCATAAGCAGGTCGTTGACAAGCAATTTTATCTTGCCTTCATATTTCTGTCCCAGGATATAGGCCAAGCCCAAGCCATCCTGCGCGCCAAGCGGGTGGTTGCTCACGAAAGTGAAACGGCCTTCATCGGGGAGATTTTCAAGACCTTCGATGTCGAACGAGTTGTTGAAGTACTGCATAAACGCTGCTATGAATTCTATGTCACGCTTATGGCCATTCAAGAACATGAATTCGTTTATCTCGTCCTGATGTACAATTTTTTTAAGATAGGAGACCAAAAAGCGTGGCACATAACGCGCTTTTTCACCCGCTTTTGCAGCAAGAATTGCGTCTATATCAATTTTAAAAACCTTGCTCATAGTCCTTCTACACCTAATCACCTTATTTATTGCAAAATTAATTATATTTTTTATAATTCAAAATATTTATCGGGACTATTAGAAACAAGAAGTGGCACACCGCAGTGTGCCACTTCTTGTTTCTGTTTATGTTACCCGATTACTCTTCGTCGTCGGAGAAGTCGAGCAAAGCCTTCTTGTTGGCCTGCATGCGCTCGTAATCCTCTTTCGAACCGACTATAATACGGTTGAATTCGCGCTGTCCTGTACCGGCGGGGATAAGGTGACCGCAAATTACGTTCTCCTTCATACCCAACAGGTAATCGCTCTTCATATTTATCGCAGCTTCGTTGAGGACCTTTGTTGTCTCCTGGAACGATGCAGCCGACATAAAGCTCTGTGTCTGCAATGCGGCACGGGTGATACCTTGAAGTATCTGTGTCGATGTTGCGGGCTGTGCATCGCGTGAAACGATAGGTTTGAGGTCGCGACGTTTGAGAGTACTGTTCTCGTCACGCAACTTGCGGGCTGTGATAATCTGACCGGGTTTGAGGTTTTCCGAGTCGCCGGCATCCACAACTACCTTCTTGCCCCAGATGCGGTCGTTCTCCTCCTGGAATTGGAGTTTGTCCACAATCTGCTGTTCGAGGAAGCGGGTATCGCCCGGATCGTTGATCTGTACCTTGCGCATCATCTGGCGTACGATAATCTCGAAGTGCTTGTCATTAATCATCACACCTTGCAGACGGTAAACGCCCTGGGCCTCGTTCACAATGTACTCCTGTACTGCGGTTGAACCCATAATGGCCAAGATGTCGGAAGGTGTTACTGCACCGTCGGACAGAGGTGTTCCGGCACGTACATAGTCGCCGTCCTGAACAAGTATCTGCTTGGAGAGTGCAACGAGATATTTCTTGACATCGCCAACCTTTGAGGTTACGATAATCTCGCGGTTACCACGTTTAACCTTACCCATTGTTACCTCACCATCGATTTCCGACACTACTGCGGGGTTAGAGGGGTTACGGGCCTCGAAGAGCTCTGTTACACGGGGCAGACCACCGGTGATGTCACCTGCGCCACCGAATACACGAGGAATCTTCACCATAGTATCACCGGCTTTGAGTACCTGCTTGTCATCGACAATCACACGGCCACCCACGGGGAGGTTGTAGCTGTGGAGGAGATTGTCGTTCTCGTCCATAATGCGGATGGTAGGTATCTTTGTCTTGTCTTTCGACTCGATAATCACAATCTCGTGCAAGCCTGTACTTTCGTCGGTTTCAACCTTGTATGTGACACCTTCGATAACCGATTCGAATTCAACACGTCCTGCGAACTCGGTAACGATGATTGCGTTGAAGGGGTCCCAAGTTGCAATAAGCTGTTTGGGCTCAACCATATCGCCATCGGCTGCATAGAGTTTTGAACCGTAAGGTATATTGTGGGTAGAGAGTACAATGCCTGTGTTCACGTCGATGAAACGTACCTCGCTCAAACGGCTTACTACAATCTTAACGGGTGAACCGTCGGCCTCCAAAGCATCGACAGTACGCAACTCCTCAAAGCTGAGGCGTGACGCGTGTTTAGCCTTGATTGATGCCTCTTGGGCAATGTTGCTTGCAACACCACCGGCGTGGAAGGTACGGAGTGTAAGCTGTGTACCGGGCTCACCGATAGACTGTGCTGCGATTACGCCGACTGCCTCGCCCTTCTCGACCATACGGCCTGTTGCAAGGTTGCGACCGTAACATTTTGCACATACACCGTGTTTCGATTCACAGGTGAGCACAGAACGAATCTCAACGCTTTCGATTGGTGAGTTCTCAATCTCTTCGGCAATAGCCTCGGTGATGAGTTCACCCGATGCAACGATAACTTTTCCTGTTGTGGGATCCACCACATCGTGTACCGAAACACGGCCGAGGATGCGGTCGCCCAATTTCGACTCAACCTTGTCGCCCTTCTTGATGGCTGTGCATACCAAACCGCGCAATGTGCCGCAGTCGTCCTCGTTGATGATGACATCGTGAGAAACGTCGACAAGACGACGTGTAAGATAACCGGCATCGGCTGTTTTAAGAGCGGTATCGGCAAGACTCTTACGGGCACCGTGAGAAGAGATAAAGTATTCGAGCACAGAAAGACCTTCCTTAAAGTTCGAAAGAATAGGGTTCTCAATGGTTTGAGGACCTTCCGAACCGGCCTTCTGGGGCTTGGTCATAAGACCACGCATACCTGAAAGCTGACGAATCTGGTCTTTTGAACCACGGGCACCAGAATCGAGCATCATATATACCGAGTTAAAGCCCTGGTCATCATTTTGGATGGTCTTCAACAAGATTTCGGAGAGTTCTTCACTTACGTGTGTCCAAACGTCGATAACCTTGTTGTAACGCTCGTTGTCGGTGATAAGACCGAGGTTATACTCGGCAAGAATTTCATCGACTTTCTCGTGACCTTTACGCACGAGTTCGGCTTTTTCGTCGGGGATAATAACGTCGTCGAGGTTGAACGACAGACCTCCCTTGAACGCCATATAGTAACCGAGGTTTTTAAGACCGTCGAGGAAGTCGGCCGAACGGGCTACTCCCACACGCTTGATTACTTCGGTAATGATATCGCGGAGTGATTTCTTTGAAATAATGGTATTGATGAAGCCCATCTCGCGGGGAACAACCTGGTTGGCTATGATGCGGCCTACCGATGTCTCGCGCATAACCTGAACATACTCGCCGTTCTCGTCGCGGTCCTCTACTATTACATTCACGGGAGCGTGAATTGCAACACGGCCCTGATTGTAGGCAATAAGTGCCTCTTCGGGACCATAGAAGTTCATACCGCTACCCTTTGCACCGGGGCGCAGTTTGGTGATATAGTAAAGACCGAGAACCATATCCTGCGAAGGCACTGTGATGGGGGCACCGTTCGAGGGGTTAAGTATGTTGTGCGACTGCAACATAAGCATCTGTGCTTCGAGCACTGCTTCGTTGCTCAAAGGCAAGTGTACAGCCATCTGGTCACCGTCGAAGTCGGCGTTGAACGCTGTACAGGCCAACGGGTGCAACTGGATTGCCTTGCCCTCGATCATTTTGGGCTGGAAGGCCTGGATACCAAGACGGTGAAGTGTCGGCGCACGGTTGAGGAGCACGGGGTGTCCCTTCATTACGTGTTCGAGGATATCCCAAATTTTGGGGTCGCGACGGTCAACAATCTTCTTGGCCGACTTGACTGTCTTCACAATACCGCGCTCAATGAGCTTACGTATGATGAATGGTTTGTAGAGCTCGGCAGCCATCAATTTGGGCAGACCGCACTCACCCATCTTCAATTCGGGGCCTACGACAATTACCGAACGTGCTGAATAGTCGACACGCTTACCGAGGAGGTTCTGACGGAAACGGCCTTGCTTTCCTTTGAGGCTGTCCGACAAGGATTTCAAAGGACGGTTGGCATCGGACTTCAAAGCGCTTGCCTTGCGTGAGTTGTCGAACAATGAATCGACAGCCTCCTGCAACATACGCTTCTCGTTACGCAGAATGACTTCGGGTGCCTTTATTTCAATGAGCTTTTTAAGACGGTTGTTACGGATTATAACACGACGGTAGAGGTCGTTGAGATCCGATGTCGCAAAGCGACCGCCATCGAGGGGTACCAAAGGACGCAATTCGGGGGGAATAACGGGAATTACGTTCATAATCATCCACTCGGGACGGTTGTTGCCGTTCGATGCTGCCATTGACGAGCGGAACGACTCTACCACCTGCAAGCGTTTGAGGGCCTCGTTCTTGCGCTGCTGCGACATATCGGTGTTGGCGCGGTTACGCAACTCGTAAGAGAGCGAATCGAGGTCGATACGTGCCAAGAGGTCCTGAATGGCCTCGGCACCCATCTTTGCGATGAACTTGTTGGGGTCGCTGTCGTCGAGGTACTCGTTACCCTCGGGCAGGTTATCCATTATGCTCAAATACTCCTCTTCGGAGAGCAACTGATAAGTATCAACACCATCGAGAACATTCTCCTTGCCGGGTACGTCCTGACGATTCTCGTCGTCCTTGCGGGCCATTACACCGGGTTGTATTACGATATATTTCTCGTAGTAGATTACAGCATCGAGCATCTTGGTGGGAAGACCAAGAAGGTAACCTATCTTGTTGGGCAGAGAACGGAAGTACCAGATGTGGGCTACGGGCACAACCAACTGGATGTGTCCCATACGCTCACGACGCACTTTCTTTTCTGTTACCATTACACCGCATCGGTCGCAGACAATGCCTTTGTATCTGATGCGTTTGTATTTTCCACAGTGGCACTCGTAGTCCTTTACAGGACCGAATATGCGTTCACAGAATAATCCGTCACGCTCGGGCTTATATGTACGGTAGTTGATTGTTTCGGGTTTCAACACCTCGCCACACGAATTACCCAAAATCTCCTGCGGTGAAGCAAGACCGATGGTAATCTTCGTAAAATTTGTTTTTGTCTTTGATTCTTTTCTAAAAGCCATAGTTGTATATTGACAAACGTGATGGAATTAATTATTCGAATGAAATACTCAAACCTAAACCGCGCAGCTCGTGGAGCAATACGTTGAGCGACTCGGGGAGCGATGGTGTTGGCATCGCATCGCCTTTGACAATAGCCTCGTATGCTTTTGAACGGCCTGCAACGTCGTCGGACTTGATTGTAAGAATCTCCTGCAAGATGTGGGCTGCACCGAACGCTTCGAGTGCCCAAACCTCCATCTCTCCGAAACGCTGGCCTCCGAACTGGGCTTTACCGCCAAGAGGCTGCTGGGTGATGAGTGAGTAGGGACCGATTGAACGGGCGTGCATCTTGTCCTCGACCATGTGACCGAGTTTAAGCATATAGCTGACACCCACTGTTGCGGGGTGGTCGAACTGTTCACCGGTACCGCCGTCGTAGAGATATGTCTTGCCGTAACGGGGAAGACCGGCCTTGTCGGTCCACTCGCAAAGGTCTTCGAGTTTTGCACCGTCGAAGATGGGGGTTGCGAACTTGACACCGAGTTCCTTACCTGCGCGGCCGAGAACGGTCTCGAATATCTGACCGATGTTCATACGCGAAGGCACACCCAGCGGGTTAAGAACTATATCGACAGGTGTTCCGTCGGCCAGGAAGGGCATATCCTCCTGACGTACTACGCGCGATACGATACCCTTGTTTCCGTGGCGACCGGCCATCTTGTCACCGACACCGATTTTACGTTTCTTGGCAATGTATACCTTTGCCATCTTCATTGTGCCCGAGGGCAGCTCGTCACCGATTGTGAGGGCAAATTTCTCACGTTTTACTTCGGCATCGAGTTCTTTATATTTGTGCAGGTAGTTGATTACAAGAGCACGGATGAGGTCGTTGGTGTGGGCATCGGCTGTCCACTTGCTCAACTGTACAGAGTCGAAGTTCAATGCTTCGAGCTCGCTCTTCACGAACTTGGCACCCTTGGCAATAACCTCGGTACCCATAAAGTCCTTGACACCCTGTGATACGCGGCCGTTGATGAGCACGAGCAACTTGTCTACAAGTATCTCTTTGAGTGCTCCCACCTTCTGCATAAACTCGTCATCTATTTTGGGCAGTTTGGCTTTGTCGGCCAATTTTGCCGAACGTGTCTTTTCAGCCTTCTGGAAAAGACGACGGCCTATTACAACACCCTGCAATGAGGGAGAAGCTTTGAGCGAAGCGTCTTTCACATCGCCTGCCTTGTCGCCGAAGATGGCGCGAAGGAGTTTCTCTTCGGGTGTGGGGTCGGACTCGCCTTTGGGGGTAATCTTACCTATTATAATATCACCGGGATTTACATATGCACCGATGCGGATTATACCGTTCTTGTCGAGGTCTTTTGTTGCATCCTCGCTCACGTTGGGAATATCGTATGTGAACTCCTCCATTCCACGCTTTGTCTCACGCACTTCGAGTGAGAGCTCGTCAACGTGAACCGATGTCAGGATATCCTCGCGTACAACACGCTCGTTGAGCACGATGGCATCCTCGTAGTTATAACCCTTCCACGGCATATAAGCTACCAGGAGGTTCTTACCCAACGCAAGCTCACCGGCCTGTGTAGAATACCCTTCGGTAAGAATATCGCCGGCCTTCACCTTCTGGCCTTTATCGCAGATGGGGCGAAGGTCGATTGTCATATTCTGGTTGGTACGACGGAATTTGGGGATTATATACTCCTTGGAAGCGGGCTCGAAGCTTACGAACTCTTCCTCCTCGGTGCGGTCGTACTTGATTACGATACGTGATGCATCGACAAACTCAACGACACCGTCGCCCTCGGCTACTATCTGTGTACGTGAATCCTCAACGAGTTTCTTCTCAATACCGGTACCTACGATGGGTGCCTCGGTGGTGAGAAGGGGTACTGCCTGGCGCATCATGTTCGAACCCATCAACGCACGGTTGGCATCGTCGTGTTCGAGGAAGGGAATGAGCGATGCGGCGATAGATGCAATCTGCTGGGGAGAAACGTCCATCAACTCCACTCTTTCGGGAGCTACAACAGGATAGTCGGCATCCTGACGTGTCTTTACTCTTTTGAGGATGAAGTTTCCGTTCTCATCGAGCGGAGCATTACCCTGGGCAATAATCTTGCCCTCTTCCTCTTCGGCAGTATAGTATGTCACGTTTGCATTGTCTATATCGACTTTGCAATCGGCTGCTTTACGATAAGGAGTTACAATGAAACCAAGTTCGTTTATCTTTGCGTATATACACAAAGAAGAGATAAGACCGATGTTGGGACCCTCGGGAGTTTCAATGGGGCAAAGACGACCATAGTGTGTGTAGTGTACGTCACGCACCTCGAAACCTGCACGCTCACGCGAAAGACCACCGGGGCCAAGTGCCGAAAGACGGCGTTTGTGGGTTATCTCGGCCAAGGGGTTTGTCTGGTCCATAAACTGTGAAAGGGCGTTGGTACCGAAGAAGGTATTGATAACGGCCGACACGGTTTTGGCGTTGATAAGGTCGGTGGGTGTAAACACTTCGTTGTCGCGCACATTCATTCGTTCACGAATGGTGCGGGCCATACGGGCAAGACCTATTGCGAACTGGTTTGAGAGTTGCTCGCCAACAGTGCGCACACGACGGTTGCTCAAATGGTCGATATCGTCGACAACAGCCTTTGAGTTTACAAGACCTATCAGATATTTTATAATTTCAATAATGTCCTCTTTTGTCAACACTCTGACCGACATATCGGTTGTAAGGCCCAACTTGCGGTTGATGCGATAACGGCCGACGTCGCCCAGGTCGTAACGTTTCTCGGAGAAGAAGAGGTTGTTGATAACCTCACGGGCACTTGCATCGTCGGCAGGCTCGGCGTTACGCAACTGGCGGAAGATGTAGTTTACAGCCTCACGTTCAGAGTTGCTGGTATCTTTGTCGAGTGTATTGAAGATGAGAGAATAGTCGAGTGTATCCTCGCCCGCACTCTCTTTGTGAAGGAGGATTGTTTCTACACCGCTGTCAAGGATACGGTCAACGAGTTCCTGGTCCAGGACAGCCTCTCTCTCTACAACAACCTCGCTACGCTCGATTGAAACAACTTCACCGGTGTCGGGGTCAACAAAGTCTTCTTGCTTTGTCTTTACCACACGACCGGCCATTTTGCGACCGAGCGCTTTTTTAAGATTTGTCTTTGTTACTTTGAAATCCTCGGCAAGGTCGAATATTTCGAGAATATCCTTGTCCGACTCAAAGCCGATAGCACGCAACAGGGTTGTTACGGGCAACTTCTTCTTACGATCGATGTATGCATACATGATATTGTTGATATCGGTAGCAAACTCAATCCAAGAACCTTTAAAGGGTATGATACGTGCCGAATAGAGGGGTGTACCGTTTGCGTGTACACTCTGACCGAAGAATACACCGGGAGAACGGTGCAACTGCGATACCACAACACGCTCGGCACCATTGATAATGAATGTACCTTGCTTCGTCATATAAGGGATGGGACCCAAGAAGACATCCTGAATCACGGTATCGAAATCCTCGTGATCGGGGTCGGTACAATAGAGTTTCAACTTTGCTTTGAGGGGAACACTGTATGTGAGACCGCGTTCAAGACATTCCGAAATGGAATAGCGGGGCGGGTCGATATAATAGTCCAGAAACTCCAATACAAAGTTATTCCTCGTATCGGTGATAGGGAAGTTCTCTGCAAACACTTTGTAAAGACCATCGTTCACACGTTTTTCGGGAGGAGTATCCAATTGGAGGAAATCCTCAAAAGATTTCAATTGTACTTCCAAAAAGTCCGGACAAGGCATCGGATCTTTTATAGAAGCAAAGTTAATTCTTTGATTATCAGTTTTTAGCGACATTGTGGAAGAATGTTTTAGAACTTACTTTTATTTTACGCACAAAAGGTTAAGAACCCTATTTATGGGGTTCTTAACCATTATACCCTTGTGCAGGGTTAGGGTTGCTTACTTAAGCTCAACCTCAGCACCAGACTCCTCGATAGCCTTCTTCAAAGACTCAGCCTCAGCTTTGGGAAGGCCCTCTTTCAATGTGCTGGGAGCACCGTCTACAAGGTCCTTAGCCTCTTTCAAACCAAGACCGCAAGCCTCTTTAACTGCTTTAACGACCTGAAGTTTGTTTGCACCAGCGCTCTTCAATACTACGTCGAACTCTGTCTTCTCCTCAGCAGCAGCGCCAGCGGCACCAGCAGCGGGAGCAGCAACAGCAACAGCTGCAGCAGCGGGTTCGATACCATATTCTTCTTTAAGGATTGTTGCAAGTTCGTTAACGTCTTTTACTGTAAGGTTAACCAATTCTTCTGCAAGAGCTTTCAAATCTGCCATTTTCGTATAAATTTAAATTGTTTTTACTAATTGAATTTTGATTATTATCTTTCACCGAGTGTCTTAAGAACTCCGTGGATGGTGTCACCACCAGACTGTAGAGCTGAAACAACGTTCTTGATTGGTGACTGCAGCAATGCCACAACCTCAGCGATAAGCTCGTTCTTGCTCTTGATGTTGATAAGAGTCTCAAGCTGATCGGCGCCAACATAGAAGCTCTCCTCAGCATAAGCACCCTTGAGCGCAGGAATCTCAGCCTTACCGGCAACATCCTTGATCAACTTTGCGGGGACATTTGCAGTGTTGCAAAGCAACAGAGCTGTTGTTCCTTTCAAACAGGGATAGAGTGGAGAGAAATCGATCTCTGAAGCCTCGAACGCCTTCTTGAGAAGAGTGTTCTTAACGAGGACCATCTTAACCTCCTGCTTGTAACATTTAGCACGCATAGCGTTTGTAGCTGCAGAATTCATCGCAGTTACATCTACCAAATAGAAGTGTGCGTATTCCTTGAGAACATCGCCAATCGCGGCGATTACATTTACTTTATCTTCCTTCTTCATAGTTCATCAGATTAGTCGATAGACTTAGGATCGATACGGAGACCCTTGCTCATCGTAGTTGACAGGAATACACTCTTAACATATGTACCTTTCGCTGTAGAAGGTTTCAGCTTGTGGATTGTAGCCATGAACTCCTTAACGTTCGCTATAATCGCATCAGGTGTGAAAGATGCCTTACCGATAGAAGCGTGTACAATACCAGCCTTGTCTACCTTGAAGTCGATCTTACCCTGCTTAACCTCTTTAACAGCCTTAGGTATATCCATAGTAACGGTACCACTCTTTGGGTTAGGCATCAATCCACGAGGACCGAGCACGCGACCCAGAGCACCTAATTTGCCCATAATGGACGGCATTGTGATGATAATGTCGATATCCGTCCAACCACCTTTGATCTTTTCGATATACTCGTCAAGACCTACATAGTCAGCACCTGCCGCCTTTGCAGCTTCTTCCACATCGGGAGTACACAAGCAAAGAACGCGAACCTCCTTACCGGTACCGCTGGGCAGAGATACAACACCTCTGACCATCTGGTTTGCCTTACGAGGGTCAACGCCCAGGCGTACATCGATATCCACTGAAGCATCGAACTTGGTGAAGGTGATCTCCTTCAGCAACTCAACAGCCTCTGTCAATGGATAGGATTTAGCTGTGTCAATTTTAGCGGCTGCTAACTTTTGATTTTTTGTCAGTTTACCCATTCTAGTCTAAATTTTTAATTGTTTGCGGGAAAAGTTCCACTTACACTGATACCCATACTTCTAGCTGTACCGGCAACCATCTTCATGGCAGCCTCTACAGTAAAGCAGTTCAAGTCAGGCATCTTCTCTTTCGCGATAGCCTCTACCTGCTCCCAGGTTACTGTTGCAACCTTGTTACGGTTAGGCTCAGCAGATCCACTCTTGATCTTAGCAACCTCAAGCAACTGGATTGCTACAGGTGGAGTCTTTACGACGAAATCGAATGACTTGTCTGCATAGTAAGTAATGATAACAGGCAAAACTTTTCCGGCCTTATCCTGGGTTCTGGCATTAAACGCCTTGCAGAATTCCATGATGTTGATTCCCTTAGAACCAAGTGCAGGTCCTACTGGAGGTGATGGATTTGCTGCGCCACCTTTAATCTGTAACTTGATAAGTCCAGCAACTTCTTTTGCCATTGTAAAAAAAATCTATAAAATTAACAACATTCGAGTGATGTGTGGAAGCCGCATCACTCTTTATCTACTTGCATATAACCTAAATCAACCGGAGTCGAACGGCCGAAGATCTTAACCATAACCTTCAGGCGTTTCTTCTCGGTGTTGATTTCCTCAATTACACCATTGAAACCTGTGAAAGGACCTGTGTTTACCTTCACTACCTCACCGAGAGCGAACTCGAGGCTTGTCTCCTCAGGAGTCTCCTGCAATTCATCTACAGTACCGAGGATTCGGTTGATTTCAGACTGGCGTATCGGAGTCGGCTGTTCCATGCCGCCCAGGAAGCCCAACACGTTAGGAGTGTGACGGAGCATGAATGCGATGTCACCTACAAGTTCCGCCTCAACAAGGACATAACCGGGGAGATAAGACTTCTCCTTCACGATTCTCTTGCCGTTACGGACTGTCACTACCTTTTCTGTGGGGATAAGAACCTGAGACACTTTGTCGGTAAGGCCACGAAGCTTCACATCAGCCTCGATATATTCCTTTACTTTTGCCTCCTTACCGCTAATAGCGCGCAGAACATACCATTTCTTATTGTTCTCTGCCATTACTGTCTTTGATTAATTAAGGATAAACAATTTCCATTACAAACTGGAACGCCTGGTCCATTACAAAGACTACAAAAGCGATCATCAATGATGCATAGAGAACAAGAAACGCTTGGCTCGTCAATTGTTTCATTGTCGGCCAAGTTGTCTTATGCACGAGCTCATTGTAAGATTCCTTACAGTAATTTATGAATTTAGTCAGCATAATCATTTATTTATGGCACGGGAAGAGAGGCTCGAACTCCCGACACCTGGTTTTGGAGACCAGTGCTCTACCAACTGAGCTATTCCCGTAAGTACCGGCTCCCGAAGGAGCCGGATTTTTATTTCATTGTGTGCTCGAATTATTCGATAACCTTAGTAATCTGACCAGCACCTACTGTGCGACCACCCTCACGGATAGCGAATGTCAGACCCTCGTTAAGAGCAACAGGATAGATCAAAGTTACAGTGATCTTCAAGTTGTCACCAGGCATTACCATCTCAACGTCTGCAGGAAGAGAGATCTCACCTGTACAGTCCATTGTACGGAGGTAGAACTGAGGACGATACTTGTTACGGAATGATGTGTGACGACCACCCTCCTCTTTCTTCAGGATATAAACCTGAGCCTCGAAAGTAGAATAAGGCTTGATCTGACCTGGGTGGCAAAGTACCATACCACGCTTGATCTCGTTCTTGTCAACACCGCGGAGCAACAAACCGACGTTGTCACCAGCCTCACCCTGATCGAGGAGCTTGCGGAACATCTCAACACCAGTAACGACAGTCTTCTTGTCCTCACCGAGACCGAGGATCTCAACCTCATCACCTACCTTAACGATACCAGCCTCGATACGACCTGTAGCAACAGTACCACGACCGGTGATTGAGAATACGTCCTCAACAGGCATCAAGAAAGGCTTATCGATATCACGTGGAGGCAGTGGAATCCATGTATCACAAGCATCCATAAGCTCCATTACCTTCTCCTCCCACTCAGCAACACCGTTCAAAGCACCGAGTGCAGAACCGCGGATGATAGGAGTGTTGTCGCCGTCAAAGTCATAGAATGAAAGAAGCTCACGCATCTCCATCTCAACAAGCTCGAGCATCTCAGCGTCATCAACAACGTCGCACTTGTTCAAGAACACAACAAGACGTGGAACGTTTACCTGACGAGCAAGAAGGATGTGCTCACGTGTCTGAGGCATAGGACCGTCAGTAGCAGCACAAACGATGATAGCACCGTCCATCTGAGCAGCACCGGTAACCATGTTCTTAACGTAGTCGGCGTGACCCGGACAGTCTACGTGTGCATAGTGACGGTTCTCTGTCTGATACTCAACGTGTGCAGTATTGATAGTAATACCACGCTCTTTCTCCTCGGGAGCGTTATCGATCTGGTCAAATGACTTCAACTCTGAAAGACCTTTCTTAGCCAATACAGTTGTGATGGCAGCGGTCAAAGTAGTCTTACCGTGGTCAACGTGACCAATTGTTCCAATATTTACGTGTGGTTTGGAACGCTCAAATTTTTCTTTTGCCATAGTTTTAAGCTTTAATTATAACAATATATTTACCAATATTTGTAATCTGTTTTACATTTTCTCTTGACCTATTAAGACAAGAAAGCTCTTCTCCAGAGCTGTTACCGAGACTTGAACTCGGGACCTCTTCCTTACCAAGGAAGTGCTCTACCACTGAGCTATAACAGCGTTGAAAAAGAGCGGAAGACGGGGCTCAAACCCGCGACCCTCAGCTTGGAAGGCTAATGCTCTATCAACTGAGCTACTTCCGCAATACGTTTACATAAAGAATTTGCAAACAAACAAAGACAGTATCTACACGATAACCGCCAAGGCTGGTTTGCATTCTCTTTTTCAACACATTGTGGGCAAAGATGGATTCGAACCACCGAAGTCGAAAGACAGCAGATTTACAGTCTGCCCCATTTGGCCACTCTGGAATTTGCCCTTTTGTCACAATTTCAAGAAAACGCATCTGCGACAATATCAAAAATTATCGCTACCGCTTTGCTTCGAGCCTCTTGTCGGATTCGAACCAACGACCCCGAGATTACAAATCACGTGCTCTGGCCAACTGAGCTAAAGAGGCGAACTGCACATTTGCAGCGCTGTTACCGTTGTAAAGCGAGTGCAAATGTACGAGTTTTTTTTTAATCACAAAACTTTTTCTGTGTTTTTTTCTGTTTTTACTTCATTTTTTCGCGTTTTTTCTCAATTTGAGCCTTCAAGGCATCGATTGCGACCAATAAAGCATCCTCAAAAGTGTCGGATATTTTTGATGCAAACATATCTCCCTGGCTCGACAAAAGACGCAAAGCCACCTCCTTATTCATTGCCGTTTCGGGCTTAATGAGCTTCATTGTGACTTCGAGCGAGGTTGCTCCTTCGCAGAACTTTTCGATTTTGGCAACTTTCTTCTCTACAAACTCCAACAACTGTGTTGATGCATCGAAATGCACGGACTGAATTCTTGTCTCCATAAAAAATCCTCCTTTATTTATATTAGTTACTACCGGCTCGCGGATGAGCCTTATCATAAAAACGTTTCAGTTCTTCAAAAGTAAGATGGGTATAGATTTCGGTTGTCGACAACCGCTTGTGCCCTAACAGCTCCTTCACGGCCAGAAGTTCCGCCTCGTTATTGAGCATTGCCGTTGCAAAACTATGACGGAGCACGTGAGGACTCCTCTTCTCCAATGTCGACACACGGGCAAGGCGTTTCTTTACAATTCTGTATACCTGCGACTGGGTAACGCGCTCACCCTTCGATGTCACAAACAAAGCCTTCTCGCCGGGCTGCACTACCTTTGCGCGCTCGGCCATATAGAATTCAAACTCGCCTTTAAGCTCGGCCACAAAAGGCACGACACGCTCCCTATTGCGCTTGCCAAGCACTTTCAAGCACATTGAACGCAAATCGAGGCTGCCGACATCAAGCCCCACCAATTCGGAAAGACGAATACCTGTTTCGTAAAAGCAGAGAATGACAGCTCTGTCGCGGCAGGCATCAAAGCCCGTTCCAAAAGAGATTTCATCAATGAGTTCATCCATCTCCTCCTCCTTTATAAAGGCTGGCAGGACACGACGACATTTCGGCCCCCGGACTGCAAGAGCTGGATTGAGTTCCGCATCGCCCTCACGGCGCAAAAAAGCAAAAAAGGAACGAAGCGCGCTCAACCTTCTACACACCGAACTGGGAGCAGCACCGTTCTCCATAAGACCGGCCACCCACAAACGCACAATATCGGCATCAGCTTCTGCAATAGAGAGAGCACCATCAAGACCTGCGACAAAAGTTTCAAAGGCACGAAGGTCGTTTGCATACGCTCTTAACGTATGCTGCGAGTATCTCTTCTCGTTCTTCAAGTGCCCGATGAAAGTGTCTATAAACATATTCGTTGCCGCAAGAAGGTTCTTAC
Source organism: Bacteroidales bacterium (assembly GCA_015060885.1). Lineage (GTDB taxonomy): Bacteria > Bacteroidota > Bacteroidia > Bacteroidales > Bacteroidaceae > HGM04593. The sequence goes on along the minus strand of SUXO01000009.1, from coordinate 24,843 downwards.
GGCAACGAATATATATCAGATAAATTAAAAAAACAAGAAACGGGAAGTTTTTTATTCCTCGTTTGCACGAAGTTTCTGTACGTAGATAGCGTGCTCCATCTTCAATCTTTTGATTACAGAAGGCTTGTCAAACTGCTGACGAGCGCGCAACTCTTTTACTACACCGGTTTTCTCGAATTTTCTTTTGAATTTTTTGAGAGCTCTTTCAATGTTCTCGCCCTCTTTAACAGGTACTACAATCATTTCCTATTTATTTTTTTAGTTTATATTATTATCCACTGAACAAAATGTGGCGCAAAAGTAGGTACAATTTCTTAATTGGCAAAACTTTTGCGATAATTTTTGCATAAAAAAGAAGCAAAGGGCTGTTTAAAGCCCCTTGCTTCATAGTTTTTGAGGGTGTTCTGTTATTAGATATTGGGATTAAGAGCACTCCACTCCTCTACTGCGGGAATGATACCGAGCGAGATGATTTCGTCGCGCATCTTACCCAAGTGCTCAACCGAAGACTGCAATGCGGCCATCTCCTCGGCTGTACCTGTGGGAGCCACGTAGTGAACACCGTCGGCATCGATTGTTGTAGGCATAGCCATCATTACGTTCTTGTAGCCAAGTTCCTCGCTGTTCACATAGCAACCTGCGGGCAAAGTGTAAGGATCACCACCCATTGCGGCCTCAATCATCTTGATAGCGCAATATGAGGGGCTCTGGAATGAACTGCGGCCACGAAGTTTTATAATATTCGAACCGCCCTGAATTGTATTGTGCTTGATTTCAGCCCAACGCTCCTCTGACAAGCCCATTTCGGCCAAAGGCTTGCCGTCGATCTTAACCTGTGAAGCAAATACCGCCATCTGCTCACCATGACCACCGTATGTCTTTGCACCTGTAATCTTGTCCTGTGCAACGCCAAACTCCTTGGCAAGGGCCTGCTGCAAACGTGTAGAGTCGAGAGCTGCCAAAGATGTAAGCTGGTTGGGTTTCAAACCTGAATGGATAAGAGCTGTAAGTGCTGTTACGTCGGCAGGATTGAAGATTACAACGACGTGTTTAACGTCGGGGCAATATTTCTTGATGAAATCGCCGAACTCGGCCGCAATCTGACAGTTGCCTTTCAACAGGTCCTCACGAGTCATACCCTCCTTACGGGGAGCACCACCCGATGATACAATATATTTAGCACCAGTGAAAGCCTCTTCGGGGTCGGTTGTCCAAGTGATGTTTGCACCGGGGAAACCGCACTGCGCCATCTCGTCGGCAACGCCGTGCACACCGGGCTCAAAGATGTCGTACAAACAGATGTTGGGTGTCAAGCCAAGCATCAAAGCACACTGCGCCATGTTAGAACCAATCATACCGCCGGCACCGACGATAGTCAATTTCTCATTAGTCAAATACTGCATAATCTTTAAATTTAATGTTATTGTTTATTATACTTTCCTTATTTTTTACAAGCCTCTTTGCGAAGATAATAAAAAATATTATCAACCTGTCACTATTAACAATGTTTATTAAAAACATTTCAAAATCACAGACCGAGCACTTCGAATATCCTTGCCGAGGCTCCTGCATTCTGCGACACATACTTGCCGGCAGCATCGCCAGCATTTTCAATTACCGAAGAATCTTTATCCATTGCCGCTATTTTCTCTTCAAATTCAGCCCGAGAAGATATTTCTATGCCTCCGCCGCAAGCCTTCAACTGCTGTGCCTCCTGGAATTTATAGTTATTGGGACCGAAGAACACCGGTATTCCATACACTGCGGCTTCGAGAACATTGTGTATTCCCACGCCAAAGCCACCGCCTACATAAGCAACCGTTCCGTAACGATAAATTGAAGAGAGCAGACCAAAACAATCTATAATCAAGCACTTGGCCGAACGCACCTCATCGATGGTAGCCTGTGTATAACGGACGCACAGCCCACGCACCTGCTCCTCTATCTGTTTTATGCGCTCCTCATTGACTTCGTGCGAGGCAATGATAAGTTTCCAGCCGGGAGTACGGTTGAAATAGGGGATATATACATCTTCGTCGGGGCCCCAGGAGCTGCCGGCAATGAATATTTTCTTGCCGTCTTCGACAAACGAAGCCACGAGAGGCAACAGATGGGCCTGCTCGGCAATCTTTGCCACACGGTCGAAACGGGTGTCACCCACAACTGTCACATTCTTCACACCGATAGAGGCCAACAGTTCCTTCGAACTTTCGTTCTGCACGAAGAGGTGGGTGAAACAGTGCAGAGCCTTGCGATAGAAACCACCCCACCAACGGAAGAAAACCTGCTCCTTGCGGAAAATAGACGACACGATGTATGTGGGAATATTTCTCTTCTTCAACGCCGAAAGATAGTTGAGCCAAAACTCATACTTCACAAAGAAGACCATCTTGGGGTTAACAATATCGAGAAAACGGCGCACATTCGCAGGTGTATCAAATGGCAGATAGCACACCACGTCGGCCTGCTGGTAGTTACGTGCCGAACGGTAGCCCGAGGGCGAAAAGAAGGTAAGTACCACGCGATATTCGGGGTGAGTCGCACGGAACTTCTCAATCAAAGGACGGCCTTGTTCAAACTCACCCAATGACGAGGCATGGAACCACACATAATTGTTTCCCTCCTTTATTCCCTTTTCGAGCGATGAGAATATTTCCCGATGCCCCTCTATCAACCTTTCGGCCTTCTTGTGACCGAAAAGCGCTGCCAGTTTAACGGCAAGCATATATAAATAAATTCCTATTGTATACATAGTCCGGAACTTTTCTTAACCCAAAACAGCTATCGCTCTGCGCAAACGAGCCAATGTCTCCTCTTTGCCTATCAAGCCCGATATATCGAACATCTGCGGGCCTTTGCCCTCTCCCACAAGTGCCAGACGGAAGGCGTTCATAATCTCGCCCATACCGTACCCCTTGCTCTCTATCCATTCGTGAACCGCTTTGTCTTGGTTTTCGATAGAGAAGTCGTCGAGCCCTTCCAACAATGCGGCAAGCTCACTCATCTTCTGCGCAGAATCCTCTTTCCAACGTTTTTTGGCAGTCTTTTCATCGTACTCGGTGGGAGCTATGAAATAGAAACTGCATGCGTCCCACAATTCGTGAACAAAGTTAACGCGCCCCTTCATAAGAGATACAATCTTTGTGAGCAGGCTCATATCGGCATCTACGCCGTGCGACTGCACTACGGGCATAAAGGCGGCCGCAATATCGGCATCATCCTTCTGCAATATATATTCGTGGTTGAACCATATCATCTTCTTGTAGTCGAAACGTGCGCCGGCCTTGCTGCACTTCGAGAGGTCGAATTTTGCAATGAGGTCATTCATCGACATCATTTCGACATCGTCACCGGGGTTCCAGCCGAGCAACGCAAGGAAGTTTATCACCGCCTCGGGTTCGTAACCGCTTTCGCGGAAGCCCGAAGAGATTGCACCGCTCTTGGGGTCGTGCCATTCAAGGGGAAAAACGGGGAAGCCCAAGCGGTCGCCGTCGCGCTTGCTCAACTTGCCGTTGCCCTCGGGTTTCAACAACAACGAAAGGTGAGCGAACTGCGGCATTGTATCCTCCCAGCCGAACGCGCGATAGAGCAGCACGTGCAATGGTGCCGAAGGCAACCACTCCTCGCCACGAATAACGTGTGATATATTCATCAAATGGTCGTCGACAATATTGGCAAGGTGATATGTGGGCAGTTCGTCGGCCGATTTATAGAGCACTTTGTCGTCGAGTATCGACGAGTCTATTGTTACCAGACCGCGTATAAGGTCGTTTACCACAACCTTCTCGCCGGGCTCCACCTTAAAACGCACAACATACTGGTGACCGCTTGCAACAAGTTCATCGACTTCCCGGGCCGTGAGTGCAAGCGAGTTGCGCATAGACATACGGGTAGATGCATCGTACTGGAAGTTCTCAATTTCGGCACGCTTGGCATCGAGCTCTTCGGGAGTGTCGAAAGCCATATATGCCTTGCCGCTGTCGAGCAGCACTTTAACATATTTCTTGTATATGTCACGACGCTCCGACTGGCGGTAAGGACCGCAATCGCCGCCGAATGTAACACCCTCGTCAAACTTTATTCCCAACCAGCGGAACGATTCAAGGATATACTCCTCGGCACCGGGCACAAAACGGTTGGAGTCGGTATCCTCTATGCGGAAGATGAGGTCACCGCCATTCTGTTTGGCAAAAAGATAGTTATATAATGCAGTTCTCACGCCACCGATGTGCAAAGGACCGGTGGGGCTGGGTGCAAAACGCACTCTTACTTTACGTTCATTCATATTCTTAATTATTATAGCATTACCACAAGCAACGGCAACCATAACATTGCTCACACAAATGCATAGTAATGCAAATTGTCATTGTGCAAAATTACTACAAGTTACCTTTTAAACAAAATAAATTTCTCCATTTTTAGGGACACCCGTTCCACGAGGCCCCCAAACCCATTCAAATAATTAAAAGCAATACATTAAACTTTGATATTTGTTATTTTTTCGTATATTTGTTTTCAATATGTACAATTCCGAGGAATAACAACATAAGAGAGAGAGAACAATGAAGATACCGAGCAAACATTTCAAACTTATATTCCAGGCCGGCATGGCCGTGTTGTGTATGGGCCTTGTAATCTATTTTATGCCACGCAACAACGTATTCAACTACAATTACAGCGAGGCTGCACCCTGGAACTATGGACAGATTATCGCTCCTTTCAATTTCCCCATATACAAGAGCGAAGCACAACTTAAAAAGGAGAAGGACAGCATTGCCGATAACTTTGAAATGTACTTTTCAAAGGACACGACAATAGCCTTGAACTCTCTTCGCCAACTCAAAGCCCGTTTTTACAGCAACGCCAGCGAGGAGGTTCCGCAGGAGGCCTACATAAAATACTACAACAGCCTCATTAAACTGTACAACAGCGGCATCGTTTCCATCAAGGACAAGGAGCGCATCAAGAGCAGCAAGGCCGAAAACATAAACGTAATAAGCAATCACTTCGCGACAAACTGCAATAAAAGAGAGCTATACTCCGTTGCCGAAGCCTACAAGCGGCTCATAACGTCGGACACCTTCCCGCAAAACATCATACGCGCCTACAAACTCGAAGACTTCATCACCCCCAACCTTGCTTTCGACTCGGTAAAATCGTCCCAGCTGCTCGAAGAGGAGATAAACCGCCTGCCCATTAGCAACGGCATTGTACAAAACGGGCAGAAGATTGTGAGCCGTGGCGACATTGTCGATGCCGAAACATACCGCATTCTCAAATCGTACCAGTTCGAGATGAACAAGCGGCAGGACAACAACTACAAGGGTACCACAATGCTCATCGGGCAGATAATCTTTGTGATAATCGCCTTCTCCATTCTGTTGTCATATATATACATATACAACCCCGATATAAAGAACAGCAACAACAAGTTCATACTTGTAATTCTGTCGGTAACAATCTTCCCCGTTATAGTGGGAGCAATGATGCAGGCACGTTTCAGCAACGTATTTATGCTGCCGTTCGCGCTTGTGCCCATGATGCTGTGCCTCTTCACCAACCCGCGCACGGCATTCATAACATACACCGTGGAGATACTGCTCTGCTCCATAATGCTCAACTCGCCATACGAGTTTGTATTGTTGCAGATACTTGCCGGGTATGCAGCCATTTTGAGCCTCAAAGAGCTGTCGTCGCGCTCGCAGATGTTCCGCAGCGCATTCATTGTTCTGCTCACATACTGCGCCACATTCCTCTGCTACGAACTTATAGTGGAGAACGACATCACAAAAATGAACCTTATAATGTACATATACTTTGTGATAAGCGCAGTGCTTATGCTGTTTGCCTACCCCCTTATGTTCATAATAGAGAAACTGCTCGGTTTTGTATCGAACATCACGCTCATCGAGTTGTCGAACCTCAACAATTCATTGTTGCAGAAACTGTCGCAAGAGGCACCCGGCACATTCCAGCACTCTATGCAGGTGGGCAACCTGGCAGCAGAAGCCGCACGCGCAGTGGGAGCCAACAGCCTCGAAGTACGTACAGGCGCTCTCTACCACGACATCGGGAAGAGCCTCAACCCCATCTATTTTACCGAAAACCAGAGTGGCGGAATAAGCCCGCATAACAAACTCGAACCACAGGAGAGTGCCGCGATAATAATAAAGCACGTTACCGACGGACTTGCCATTGCCGCACACCATCACTTGCCACAAAAGATAAAAGAGTTCATCAGCACACATCACGGGCTCTCAAAAACCGGATACTTCTATATCACATACAAGAACAATCACCCCGACGAAGCTATTGACGAAAGCCTCTTCACATACCCCGGCCCCAAACCCCAAACCATAGAACAGGGCATACTTATGATGGCCGACTGCGTGGAAGCTGCTTCGCACAGTATCAAAGAGTACACCGCCGCCAACATCGACAAGATGGTTGACAACATCATCGACAGCCGTGTGAATGACGGAGAGTTAAACCTGTGCCCGCTTACATTCCAGGACATAAGCACCATAAAAGAGGTGTTCAAGAAGCGTTTGAAGGCAATATACCACACACGCATAAGCTACCCCGACGAAAAGAAAGCATAACCATATAAATGCCATGAAGGATTTTGCTGTATTCCTGTGGAAAAACAGACTGCTGCCACAGAAGGGATTGACCGATGCAAACGGAAAGAGCGCCGAGATACACTCCCCCGGAGCCGAGGAGTTTCCCGGCCTTTTCAGTGGTGCCAAACTAAAAATTGACGGTAAGCCGTGGTGTGGCAGCATTGAAATAAGCATAAGCAAGGAGAGTGACAGCAGAGCTATAATTACAGCAACAAGCAGCGACAAGAACATTCAGCTCTCTATACCCACAGACAGAGCCAATGAGTTATTCAATGAGTACAGACTGATGGCAAAAGGGGCTTTCAGGCCTTCATGTGAAGAGATTGCCGCAAGAGCAAGCAGCATAAGCCTGCACGACTACCTCACACGCCTGCTCATTGAACGCATTGAGGAGAAGGCCGACAGGATAAGCAGAATAAACGAAGCCTGCGATAAACGTTGGGACCACACCCTCTTCAAACTGCTTGCACGCAGCTATGGGTTCGGCATACAAGGAAAGGCCTTTGAGGAGTGGGCGATGTTGCTCGACATTCAGGCACTTGCAAAACACCGCAACAGCATAGAGCAGATTGAGGCCATAATGTACGGGCAGGCAGGCCTTCTGGAAGAGGATAGCATACCGGCATATTACAGGAACGATGCAATGGGAAGCGACTACTATTGTACACTGGTACGCGAATACAAGTTCCTCAAAAGCAAATTCAACCTTCAACAAATGGAGCACGCAGCCTGGGGATATGGAAATTCCACACCACACATACGCATAGCGCGGTTAGCAATGCTGTTCCACAACGAGAAGATAGGCATAACAGCCATTGCTGCCTGCAACAGCATCGGGGAGTTGCGCGACATCTTGCAATCGCAACCAAGCAGCTACTGGCAGCACCACACACAATTCAGCAGTACCACCACAAACGGAACGGGCGATTTAAGCAACAAGCAACTTGATGTACTCATTATAAACACCGTGGTGCCAATCCTCTACTCCTACGGCAAGCACCGCCAAGAGAGCGTCTTGTGCAACAAAGCCGAGGATTACCTTTATGAACTGGGCGCAGAGAGCAACAGTATCGTGCGCCGCTGGACACAGAAAGGGGTGAGCATAAACTGCGCTGCCGACTCCCAAGCACTTATACAGCTAAACAACAGTTACTGCAAGGCCGGCCGATGCTGTGAATGCCGTTTTGCACACACATACTTCAAGGAGAGCATCACCAACAAACGTTGACACATTTTATACCTTATATATAATAATAGAGCCGCAAGCTTAGCTTGCGGCTCTATTATTGTTATGCTTTTGGCATCTGTTATTTCTTTCCTTTTGAAATAATGCTGTAAGCAATGGGAGCAGCTATGAACAATGAAGAAAGTGTGCCGAATACAACACCGAGAATCATTGCAAACGAGAAGCTGCGAATGCTGTCACCACCAAGGATGAAGATTGCGAGCAACACAACCAAAGTACTTACAGAAGTATTTATGGTACGGGCAAGTGTAGTGTTCAAAGAAGAGTTGAACAAACTGAACTTGTCACGTTTGGGATAGATGTATGCAAACTCACGTACACGGTCGAAGATAACCACCTTGTCGTTGATAGAGTAACCGATAGCGGTAAGTATCGCACCAATGAAGGTTTGGTCAATTTCGAGCGACATAGGCATCCAGCCATAGCACAACGAGTAGCAACCGATAATGAGGAACACGTCGCTCGCAAGAGCCACGATTGAACCAATACTATATGCCACGTTGCGGAAACGGATAAGGATGTAGATAAATATCGCAACAAGAGCCAAAATCACAGACACGATGGCACTGTCCTTGATATCTTCGGCAATGCTGGGGCCAACCTTCTGCGAACTGATGATTGAGCCGCCTGTACGGTTATCGTAGTCGATGAATGTATCGAGTGTCAGTTCCTTGCTCAACAAGCCACCCTCCATAAATGCGTCGTAGAGGAACTTCTCGATTTCGGCATCGACAGTCTCCGAAGCGTCGTTTATGCGGTAGTTGGTTGTGATACGGATTGTCTTGCCATCGGTACCGAGAGCGATAGCCTGAACGTTATCCTCTGTTATCTTCTCGCGCAACAAAGCTCTTACAGTTTCGGGCTCAACCTGCTGCTCGAACTGGACAACGAAGTTACGGCCACCGGTAAAATCGATGCTCTGGCTCAAACCACGGAAGGCGAATGAAGCAACTATCGCAACGAATGCAACTGCAAAACCAATGCCATAGCTCTTTGCCGAACCCAGGAAGTTGTAGCTGGTATCGCGCATGAGCTTGCTCGAATACTTTGTAACGAATGTGAGATTCAACCACTTGCCCTTGTTCATAAAGTGCTCGTAAACGACGCGTGTAAGGAACACTGCTGTAAAGAACGAGCAGAGAAGACCGATAATGAGAGTTGTAGCAAAACCACGGATGGGGCCTGTACCGAAGTAGAACAGGATGATACCTGTGATTATTGAAGTGAAGTTCGAGTCGAAGATTGCCGAGAAAGCATTCTTGTAGCCATCGGACAAAGCCGAACGTGTGTTCTTGCCTGCACGCAACTCCTCTTTTGTACGCTCATATATAAGCACGTTGGCATCGACTGCCATACCCAAAGTGAGCACGATACCGGCAATACCCGACATTGTGAGGGCTGCCTGGAACGATGCAAGAACACCGAGGGTAAAGAAGAGGTTCATCAACAAGGCTGCGTTGGCAACCGCACCGGGAATCAGGCCGTAGATGGCACACATATAAACCATCAGCAACACGAATGCCACAATGAACGACATCATACCCTGGTTGATTGACTCCTGACCGAGTGAAGGACCTACGATATCCTCTTGTACTATACGCGCGGGCGCGGGCATTTTACCCGAACGCAACACGTTAGCAAGGTCTTTTGTTGTTTCAATGGTGAAGTTACCGGTAATTTCGGAACGTCCGCCGGTAATTTCGTTGCTCACCATAGGTGCGCTGTAAACATAGCCGTCGAGGACAATGGCGATAGCCTTGCCGATGTTGGCCTTTGTGAGCTGTGCCCAACGACGTGCACCGTCGGTATTCATAGACATTGTTACACAGGGGCGACCATATTGGTCGAATGTATCGGCAGCATCGACAACCACGTCACCTTCGAGAGGAGCACGGCCGTTGCGCTGCACGCATCTGATGGCATAAAGCTCATATATCTGGTTGGTTGTCTCACGGTCAATAGCCTCAACGCCCCAGTAAAGACGGAGTTCACGGGGCATTACGCTCTTGAACTCGGGTGATGCCATAAGCTTGTTGATGGCTGCTGTGTCGCTGTAATGAGCATAACCAACCACGCTACCTGTCGCATTGCCCTGTACGAGCTGCAAACGGGAGAGCAAGGGGTGCTGTTTTCTCAAAGTCTCAACATCGGCAGCTGCATCCTCGGTAGCAACCTCGCTTTCGATAGCCGACTCTACATCGCTGTCGGTTGCAGCAGCAGCCTCGGCAGGAGCAGTCTCTTCGGCGGGAGCAGCAGCGGTCTCGTCGATGGCTGCAACAGCGGCCAACTTGCTATCCAATGCTGCAAATGCGGGAATAATCTCCGATGCGTTGTAGGTATCCCAGAATTCGAGATTTGCCGAGCCCTGCAACAATTTACGTACACGTTCGGGCTCTTTAACACCGGGAAGCTCAATCATTATACGGCCCATAGAACCTTCCAATGTCTGGATATTGGGCTGTACCACACCGAAACGGTCGATACGTGTGCGCAACACGTTGAACGAGTTGTCTATCGCAGCCTGTACCTCGCTACGGATAACCTTTATAACTTCGGCATCGGTTGAACGGGTGTTGATTTTATCCTTCAACTGCTGTGTAGCAAAAATAGAGGCAAGGCTGCTTTCGGGAGCCAGCTTCTTGTATTCTTCTACAAAGAGTGTTATAAAATCGCTCTGACCGGTGATAGATGCCACCTTTGCAGCCTCAACAGCCTGGTTAAAGAGGGGGTCGCTCTTGTGGTCGGCGAGTGCCTTGATGATGTCGGGCACCGAAACCTCCATAATAACGTTCATACCGCCTTTAAGGTCCAAGCCAAGGCCGATTTCCATTTCACGGCTCTGCTTCAAGGTGTACACACCAAGCCAAACTTTCTCGTTCAGCATCGAATCGAGGTAGTGCTGTTCGCCTTTGGGATCCTCCTGTGCCTTACCCATATGGTAGCTTGTCACAAAAGAGAAAGAGAGGTAGAACACGCATACCAATGTAAGCAGTAGCGCAAAAACTTTTACAAATCCTTTGTTCTGCATTTTGATTTAAATTTTTATTTAAGATTTATTTTGTTCGTGTCCGTGTTTTAAACGCGCAAATATAGCACTTTTTTCTTAATTATTTATATAATTGGCACATTTCTTTGCCACAAACAGGGTTCAAGAGCGAAAAACACCCGCAACTTGACAAGCAAGAAGGGGTGCAATAACTATTTTCAAACAAATGCTGCTATGAACGGGAAGCGTCGAAAAGGCGTTTCTTCTCCTCTTCGCTCAACGACGAATAGCCGCTTGCCTTCACTTTTTCGAGAATGCGGTCAATCTCCTCTTCGTTTTTCTTTTTAGCCGCGTTATACTCATAATCGGCAGCGCGACCGCCCTTGTGGAATGTGAATTTAGGTTTATTTTGCTTGGGAGTGCGCTTGAAAAGGGTTACAAAGAAATCTATTGCTTTGTTTATCCATAATGTCACATCCTTTCCCTTGTTCAGCATATAGGCAAAGAGCCAACCGGCAAAAGCACCGCCCAAATGGGCAAAATTGCCACCGGCATTGTCGGAAGCCAAGAGCAGAACGGCTATAACCACGGTTATCACCGCTATGGTCATGAGGCGCATTGTGCCGAAAAACAGAAGGTTCACCGCGTAGTTGGGCCTGCGGACAGCCGAAGCCACCACCACTGCAAGCACCGATGCCGATGCACCCACCAGACAGGCGTTGTCGACCACCTGTGAAAAATAAGGGAACACATTGAATGCCAACACAAAAAACAGCCCTCCCATTATGCCTCCAAAGAGATATACACCCACAAAATGGCGCACCGAAAAGAATGTAAGGAATATTCGGCCAAAGCCATAAAGAGCCAGCATATTGCAGAGGATATGCATCAGGCGTTCGTGCACGAACATATAGGTCAACAGACTCCACGGCCTGCACAGCAACTGCCACAACGAAGCCGGCAGTTCCACCCACCGCACAGCATCGGCAACCGCAGAACCGGCATTGAAGAGTGTGGCAAAAACCCCGATGAAAGCGAGGATTATGTATATTGCAACATTGGCATAAATAAACTTGCCGACAATGTTTTCGCGGCAAAAAGCATCGTATATTTTCTTAAACATAAGGCCCTCCAATCTTTCCGCTCTTGCGCCACAGGATTATCAGCAGGAAGCCGAACAGCATTCCGCCCAGATGGGCAAAATGGGCAACATTATCCCCCGCATTGTTGCTTAATCCCAAAAGCAGCTCCAAAACAATGAAAATCATTACAAAATACTTTGCCTTTATGGGGAAAGGAATGGGGATTATAAACATCCTTTCATTGGGAAATATCATAGCAAAGGCCAGCAGAATACCATATACAGCACCCGATGCACCCACTGTCTGCCACAGATTAAGATATTCGGCCATTGGAATGAGTGCCGCACCCGTATTCACGTGAGTATATTGCGCCAACGACATTTCAAAATAGATATACTGCACAAGTTCCTGCACAAGTGCCGCACCGATACCGGTAACGAAGTAGAAGATAAGGAAACGCTTTGAGCCCCATACCGTTTCGAGCAGACAACCGAACATATACAGCGAGAACATATTGAAGAACAAGTGGGTAAACCCTCCATGCATAAACATATATGTGACAAGCTGATAGGGGTGAAAATCGTCGGCAAGGAAGACGTGGAGCCCCAAGTAATCGCCCAGGTCAATTCCGTATTTTGCGGCAACTATGGTGGCGAAGAACATAAGCACGTTTATCGCCATCAGATTTTTTACAACAGTTGTGAGTCTATTCATTTGCTATAACATCAAAAAAAACAGTGCGAAGATAATACAAACAAGTGACAGAAACAAACCGTGCAAAGGCCGCAACACCGCAAAAACGGCATTTGCACAGAAAGTTTTACCCTTTTTTAACCATCGTCCTTTGCCACAGGGCATAAATTGAGCAAGAAAGCGCACTTTTTGACAGGGCAAACAGGATAAAGTCGTATAAATTTAGTATCTTCGCGACAAATTAAAAAACACCCTTTGCTATGCAAAGGATTTTCCGGAAAAAAGAAAAACAAAGATAGAATGATGAGTATTGAGAGTATTTTGAACGAAAGCATCATTGCAGCCATCAAAGAGCTTTACGGCCAGGAGGTTGCAAGCGAGAAAATTCAGTTGCAGAAAACACGCAAGGAGTTCGAGGGCGACTTCACGTTGGTAGTGTTCCCCTTCCTGCAAATGTCAAGAAAACGCCCCGAAGAGACCGCACAGGAGATTGGCGAGAAGATTTCCGCCCTTCAACCGCTGGTTTCGGGATTCAACGTAATAAAAGGTTTTCTTAATTTGAGCATATCCACAACATACTGGATTGAACTGTTGCAGGCAATAGAAAAGAGCGAGGAGTGGGGCTGCACAAAGGCCGACGAGAACTCACCGCTTGTAATGGTGGAATACTCGTCGCCCAACACAAACAAGCCTCTCCACTTGGGACACATACGCAACAACCTGCTGGGATATGCCCTTTCAAACATTCTTGCAGCAAACGGCAACAAAGTTGTGAAGACCAACATTGTAAACGACCGAGGAATACACATCTGCAAGTCTATGCTTGCTTGGCAAAAATGGGGCAACGGCGAAACCCCCGCAAGCAGCGGCAAGAAGGGCGACCACCTCATTGGCGACTACTATGTGGCCTTTGACAAACACTACAAGGCCGAACTCGCCGAGCTTATGGAAAAAGGTATGAGCAAGGAGGAGGCCGAGGCTGCATCGCCCCTTATGGCCGAAGCACGCGAGATGCTTGTAAAATGGGAGGCCGGCGACAAAGAGGTACGCGAGCTTTGGAGCACAATGAACGGCTGGGTTTACGAAGGCTTCGACGAGACATACAAACGCCTGGGTGTCGGCTTCGACAAGATATATTATGAGTCGGACACATACCTCGAAGGAAAAGAGACCGTGCTTAAAGGGCTCGAAAAGGGTATTTTCTACCGCCGTGACGACGAGTCGGTGTGGGCCGACCTCACCGGTGACGGGCTCGACGAGAAATTGTTGCTCCGCAGCGACGGCACATCGGTTTATATGACACAGGATATAGGTACCGCACAGCTTCGTTTCCGCGATTACCCCATCGACAAGATGGTGTATGTTGTGGGCAATGAGCAGAACTACCATTTCCAGGTACTCTCACTGTTGCTCGACAAGTTGGGATTCTCTTGGGGAAAGGGACTTGTTCACTTCTCATACGGAATGGTAGAACTGCCCGAAGGCAAGATGAAGAGCCGCGAAGGAACCGTCGTTGATGCCGATGACCTTATGGACGAGATGATAAAGACCGCACGTGAGACATCGGAGGAACTCGGCGGCAAGCTCAACGGAATGACAGACGAGGAGGCCGACGACACATATCGCATCATAGGACTCGGCGCACTCAAATACTTTATGCTCAAAGTCGATGCACGCAAGAACATGCTCTTCAACCCCAAAGAATCCATCGATTTCAACGGAAACACAGGCCCGTTCATACAGTACACCTATGCACGCACACGCTCAATTGAGCGCAAGGCGGCCGAGAGCGGCTTCAACTGCGACAATGCTGCCGCACCTGCAACCATAAGCGAAAAGGAGTGCTCAATAATACGCCTGCTCAATGACTTCCCCGCGGTTGTGCGCCAGGCCGGCAGCGACTATTCGCCTTCGGGCATTGCGAACTACGCCTACGAACTTGCCAAGGAGTACAACCAGTTCTACCACGATTACAGCATTCTGCGCGAGGAGAACGAGGCCGTGAAGGGATTCCGCATACTGCTCACACGCAATGTGGGCAAAGTCATAAAGACAGCTATGAACCTGCTCGGCATTGAGGTGCCCGAAAGAATGTAATGGCAAAAAAAAGATACTATGTAGTGTGGAGCGGCGTGGAAACGGGTGTTTTCAACTCGTGGAACGAATGTAAAGCGCAAATAACGGGTGTGAAGCAGGCACTGTACAAATCCTTCGACACACTTGAAGAGGCTCAACGCGCCTACAACTCATCGCCCCACCTGTACATAGGGAAAAGTGCCGATAAAAAGAAGAAAAACAGCAACGGCGAACTGCCTGCAAGCGTGTACAGGAACGCGCTTGCGGTTGACGCTGCTTGCAGCGGGAACCCCGGACAGATGGAGTACCGGGGTGTCTACCTTGCAACAGGCGAAGAGATTTTTCACTTCGGCCCCATCTTCGGCACGAACAACATCGGCGAGTTCCTTGCCATTGTACACGCTCTTGCACTGCTCAAACAGAAGGGGAGCGATATGCCAATTTACAGCGACAGCCGCAACGCTCTTTTATGGATTAAACAACGCCGCTGCAAGACCAAACTGCCGCAGACACCCGAAGCAGAAGAGGCTTACCAATATATAGAGCGTGCCGAGAAATGGTTGCAAGGCAACACCTACACAAACCCGCTCATAAAATGGGAAACCGAAGTTTGGGGCGAAATACCTGCCGACTTCGGCCGAAAATAGAGAAAAAGCACAATTTTAAACGAGATATTATGAAGGAGATAGCCATTATACCATACATAATGCTGCTTGCAGCAATGTATGCCACAAGCCTCGCCGTGTATCACAAGTTCAACAAAGGACTGGCACGCAATGCCAAAGGACTGCAAAGACGACGCTACCTCATAGCATCATCGATAGCCATACTCCCCGTTGCAGTGGCACAGGTACCGGTATTGAGCGCAAGCGTTCTGCTTAACCTCGCATTAGCCCTCTTCTGCGGTGCAAGCTATCCAATCATATATCACCTGAGCAACCACAGACAATCACCCGATTACGACAACCGCATAGACCTGGTTTTCGGCATCTACCTTTTCGGCTGGCTCACTGCACTGCAAACCGTGAGCGGTGCACTGCCCTATCCGTTTTCGGCCATAGCCGGTGCTGTCACAGGATTTTCGGCACTCGTTCCCGTTGCTCTTGCAACAATACAATGGATACACTATCTCATTTACGGCAGCAATTTCGATATGAACGGAATGCAGGCGACACTCGACACCGACCGCAACGAAATCATTGAGTTCATAAAATCTTTTCCCTTGCACATTACGTTGGCAATAGCCTTTGCAGTGGTGGCCCTGCCCCTCCTTTGTATAGGTGCCGAGATTGCAGTGGTGACCGACTACGGCACACACATCACCGGCGTTATAGTTGCAGCGGGGTGGATTGCGGGGTTGTGCGCCTATATGTGGATTGGCAAACGCAGCCTGCTCTGCCGCACCGGCTTTGTTGCGCTATACCTCGATATGAAAGAGTACGGACAACGCACACGGCTCTATGTCGAGGAGATGGACAACCGCCTGAAAGGGCTTGAACTCAATTTCCCGAAACCGCAGAGCGACAAGCCGCACACATATATAATGATTATAGGCGAGTCGGCCTCACGCGACTATATGAGTGTCTACTACGATATGGAGCACGACTCCACACCGTGGCTCAAAAAGTGTGACAGGGAGAACGCGAACGACATTGTTTTTACGAATGTCTACTCGTGCCACCACCAGACGGTACCCACGCTGGAACAGGTACTTACCGAGCGCAACCAATACAACGGCAAGCAGTTCTACGAGTCGGTTTCCATTATCGACATCGCACGCAAAGCCGGCTACACCACCCACTGGTACAGCAACCAGGGCTGCATAGGCGTGGCCGATACTTCGGTAACGCTTGTGGCCAACACCTGCGACACCGCCAAATGGACAAAACAGGAGGTAAACAAACTGCAATACGACGGCTCGCTCATTGAGTTCCTCGACGAAGTGGACCCCGCGAAGAACAATTTTGTGGTGCTTCACCTGATGGGCAGCCACTTCAACTACATAAACCGCTACCCCAAAGAGCATACACAATGGGGAGAGCCCGGCGTGCAGGACAATATGCTCAACTACCTGAATTCGCTGCACTACACCGACAGCCTGCTGAAAAAGGTTTATGAATATGGTTGCGAGAAACTGAATTTGCAGGCAATGCTCTATTTCAGCGACCACGCTGCCGTGCCCGACAAACGTCGCCCGCCCCACTTCAACGGGTTCGATATGGTGCGCATACCTATGAGCATACATTGCACCGACAGCTACATAAAAGAGCACAAGGAGCGTTTCGAAGCCCTGAAAGCACACAAGGAGACATTCTTCACCAACGACCTGGTATATGAACTGGTGTGCGGACTGCTCGACATCGAAAGCAACCACTTTGACACAAGCAACTCATTGGCACACAAGGAGTATAAATACACCCGTGAAATGCTCTACACCTGTGGTGGTGAGTTTGCGATCATACACGATACCGCAGTAAAGACAGAATAAGAACAGCTATTTGCCCTCGACAAGTTCCCTGTAACACTCCATTGTCTGCTGCGCAAAAGTTTCGGGCGTGAACTTCGCAGCCCATTCAACACCACGCGCAATCATCTGTTCACGCACAGAGGGGAGAAAGCACTCCTCTATGGCAGCGGCAATGGCATCGACATCGTACGGAGCAACATACTTGCTGTAAGGGCCGCCCGCCTCTTCAAGACAGGAACCCGTTGCTGCCACCACAGGCACGCGAGAGTTAAGAGCTTCGAGCAGAGGAATTCCAAAGCCCTCGTATATCGACATATAGGCAAAGACATCGGCGCAACGGTAAATGACAGGCAAGTCGGCATAAGGCACGCCGTGAAGGAAGTGTACCCTGCCCTGCAAACCGTTCTTTTGGATATACTCGTCGACCTGCGCTGTATATTTTGTGCGACGGCCCACAGCCACAAGATGAACATCGTCGGGCAATTTGGAGAGAGCCTTTACCACCGAAAGTATATTCTTGCGGCGTTCTATGGTACCCACCGACACAATGAACTTTTGTGGAAGAGAGTATTTCTTGCGTATGTTGTCTTTCTGTTCATCGGTCACCGGTGCGGCAAAAAGCGCATCGCACCCCTGATAGATAACAGTAATCTTTTCGGGTGCAATGCCATAGTTCTCCACAATATCACGCTTGGTGCACTCGCTCACGGCAATAACCTTGTCGGCATTTACGCAGGCACGGCGGAACTTGTAGTCATATATCTTTCTATCGATAAACGGGTAACATTCGGGACATTTCAGGAAGATAAGGTCGTGAACCGTAACCACGCTCTTTACTTTCGACGAAGCACGGCCGATGTTCAGCGGCAGTTCGTTGCTCAAACCGTGGTACACCTGCACTCCGTCGCGGCAGATATCGCCGGTTACGCCCCACACACGCCACAATGAGCGGAAAGCCTTGTTCCAACGGCCGGTGGGAAGGACCGTCCTGACAGCCCCCGCAGCAGCCGACAGAATAGTGTCGAACTTCTTGTTATCCACCTCTTTGGGTATGTAAACAAGATACTCTTCGGCAGGGTAGTTTGCAGCAAGGGCCTCTATTGCATAGCGGCTGTAATTGCCCAATCCCGTGAAATTCTGCGCAGCACGTTTTCCATCGTAACCTATCTTCATTTTCATCTATTTGTAGAATTATACAGCACAAATATACAACTATTTATGTTCTCTTTTACAGAGCCTCCAAAGAAGTTGTTTAAAAATATCACAAAATAAATTTCAAACAGCTTCTTAAATAACTTATGAATTATGCTTATTTTTGCAACAAGAGCAAAAAAACAGGAACAATGTCGACAATAATATACCCTTCACCCATTTTCGGGCCCGTAAAGAGCCGCAGGCTTGGAATTTCGCTTGGAATAAACCTTCTCCCCGAGGACGGCAAGGTATGCACCTTCGATTGCATATATTGCGAGTGCGGGCTCAATGCCGAACGCCGCCCACGCAAGCAACTGCCCACACGCCAAGAGGTAGCCCGGAAACTCGAAGAGAAACTCAAAGAGATGCAGGCAGCAGGCGACACCCCCGATGTCCTCACATTTGCCGGCAACGGAGAGCCCACCATACACCCGGCCTTCCCGGAGATAATCGCCGACACCATCGCCCTTCGCGACCGATACTGCCCACAAGCGAAAGTGAGTGTATTGAGCAATTCCACGCTCATTACACGCGACAGCGTGTTCGAAGCCCTCAAACTTGTGGACAACAATATTCTTAAACTCGACACTGTGAACATTGAATACATAAAGCTCACCGACCGCCCTAATGCAAATTATGACCTCAAAGCCATCGTGGAAAGAATGAAGGCCTTCGAAGGAAGAATAGTCATACAGACAATGTTTATGAAGGGGGAAATCGACGGACACACAATAGACAACACCACACGTGAATATGTGGAGCCCTGGATTAAAGCCGTTAAGGAGATTGCGCCGCGCGAGTGTATGATTTACACCATAGACCGTGAAACGCCGGTCAAAGGATTGCAGAAAGCCTCGAAGGAGGAACTAGACAGCATTGTCGAGGAACTGCGCAAGGAGGGCATCAAAGCCTCGGCATCGTACTAATCCATAAGGTGCATAACACCTGCATAGGAGAATGTTATGAAGGAGTATCGCACAAGCTTGCCAAGAGCCATCACGGCTATCACCCTCCACCAGGAAACACGCATAACGCCGAGCATCACCAAGAGAGTTTCGCCAAGCACCGGGACAAAAGATATAGAGGCAGCCCAGTAGCCATACTTCTGGATTATCCTGTCGGCACGCTGCATACGTTTCGGTGTTATCTTGAACATTTTAAGCACCCTCTCCTTGTTGGCGAGCATACCCACAAGAAAACAGGTTATACCGCCAAGCGTATTGCCGAAAGCAGCCACCAACGTGAGCAACACGGCATTGAGCCCTATGCTTAAAAAGAAAACCAGCAAAACCTCGCTTGTTATGGGCACTATCGAACCCGACAGGAATGCAAGCATTCCCATACCCAGATAACCATACTCCGAAAAGAACTGAATCAACCAATCCATAGGCAAACAAACGCTATTAGAAGCCAAACGGCATTAAGTGATATAAAAAATATGTTCGACAACTTTGTCACTTTCATTGCAAATATGTAGGATGTCATAATTGCCAACCCAGGCATACGCCACACCAAAAATAGCAAAAAATTGTGCGGAACTGCAAATGTAAGCAACATCAAATAGACATTCAGCAGAATGAAGAAGAGGAACCGCCTGCGCAGCAATGGCTTTGCAGGATAGAACGACGAAGCAAATATATATGTGGCAACAGCCCACACCACAAACTCCACTGCCACCCACGCATAAAAGACCGGAGGGCAGGAGAAGCCTGTGAAAGAGGCAATAGCCTCACAGGAACTGTTCAAAGGCTGCAACATCACCGATAGTGACGGGAACATATATACCGTGCCAAGCAAAAGCCACCACGGCGTTGCCACTCCAAGCAGCGCAGCCATAAAGTTGCGCCACCCCGTTACCCTTGATATGAACATATAGGCAAAGAACATAGGCAACAGAAGGGCCGACTGCACGCATACCAGCGACGAAAAGGAGAGCAGCGCAAATGCACCGAAAACAGCACGCTCCTGCCCCTTGTCGGCCACACACGAAAGCAGTTGCGCCACCGATAGCAGCAGTAACAGAACCGACAAGGCCACCGTGTAACAAGGCTGCACAAACATAAAGACAGCTGTAAACCACATAAAAAGCGAGGGCAACCATTGCGCACGGCGTTCAAGCACATACAGTTGCCCAAGCAGAAGGGCTGCAAGCACATAAAACACCAGCGAAAGAAGGCGCGAGGACCAGAAACCCAAAGGAAGAATACCGGGCAATGGATTATAGCCGTCGATAGCGAACAGAGCGGCCGCAGCCCACAGAATTATCGACACAAAGGCCATTCCGGCCGCAGGATAACCTGTAGCAACGAAACGACCTTGTAACGAATTTCTATAAGTCAAAACCTATATCTCCTCTAAAATACTTTTTATCAAATTTTATAGCCTCGGCAGCACGGAACGATTTTTCCAACGCCTCGGCACGGTTATTGCCATAAGAGCAGGCGGCAATCACACGGCCACCGGCAGTGAGCACCTTGCCATCCTTTTCGGTTGTTCCGGCGTGGAAGAGTATGCTGCCGGAAACGTTTTCGAAACCGCTCATTTCAAAGCCTTTTTCGTAGGCTTCGGGATAACCGCCCGACACGAGCATCACACAAACGGCGGTTCTCTCGTCGAACTCCACAGTGGCTCCCGCAAGAGTACCTGCGGCAACCTTTTCAAAGAGCTCCACGATATCGGTTTTAAGACGAAGCATCACCGACTCGGTTTCGGGGTCACCCATACGCACATTGTACTCAATTACCATCGGCTCGCCCTCTACGTTTATAAGACCGAAGAAGATGAAACCCTTGTACAACAGGCCGTCGCTTACAAGGCCGTTCACTGTGGGGCGTATAATTCTATCCTCGACCTTCTGCATCCACTCCTCTGTTGCGAATGGAACGGGCGAAATGGAACCCATACCGCCGGTGTTAAGGCCTGTATTTCCCTCGCCTATGCGCTTGTAATCCTTTGCTTCGGGAAGTATCACATAATCCTTGCCATCGGTAAGGACAAATACAGAACACTCGATTCCATCGAGGAATTCCTCTATCACCACCGTTGCCGACGAAGAGCCGAACATACCGGCAAACATCTCGTCGAGGCTCTTTTTTGCCTCCTCCAACGAAGAGAGTATAAGCACACCTTTGCCGGCGCACAAGCCGTCGGCTTTGAGTACATAGGGAACTTTCAACCCTTCGAGAAACCTGTAAGCATCCTCCTTCTCGGCTGCCGTGAAAGCACGGTAGGCAGCTGTGGGAATTGAGTGACGCTGCATAAAGTCCTTTGCAAAGCTTTTGCTGCCTTCGAGCTCGGCTGCTGCACGGGTGGGACCTATAACAGCTATGTGCCTTAATCTTTCATCACTGCCGAAATAGTCGTACACGCCCTTCACCAACGGATCTTCGGGGCCCACCACAACCATATCCACACTGTTTTCGAGCACAAATGCGGCTATTGCATCGAAATCACATACAGCAATATTCACATTCTCGCCCACTTGCGATGTTCCGGCATTTCCGGGAGCAATGAACAATTTTTCGAGTTTCGGACTCTGGGCAATCTTCCAAGCCAATGCGTGTTCACGACCGCCGCTACCTAAAAGCAGTATTCTCATAGTGATTATTATTTATTCGTTCTGTTATTTTTTCCATAACCGCCACGGCGTTGCTGTGTGCCACGGGCATTGCTGCCACCCTTGTAGCCACCTTTCTCGCCGTTCTTGCGGGGAGCATACCCGCCACGCTGTTCACGCTTGCCGTCACGTGAGGGACGGGCTGCATCGTGCTCCTTGCCCCCGCGTTCTCCCTTTATCTTTTGTGCCGAACGGGTTTGGAAATAGGATTCCAATTCCCTGCGACGGCGTTTCGACTCGTCACTTTCGAGCCCTGCGTATTCGTCGTTTCTGCGCTCGGAACGTGAGGGACGCACCTCACCATCAAGCCCGGTGAGGCGCGATTTGCGTTTAAGCGGCGCAAAATCCTTTTTCAGGCTGTTGCCCTCTTCGCGGAACCCCTTGAACTTACCCTGGAAGAGTTCGAACTTGCGGAACTCGCAATCGAGGTCGCCGTTGTAAAGAGGGATGCGGGCCGATGCCTTCAAACCTATCTGGTCGAAACAATCGTAATTGCTGCTTATAACCCAAGCCTCGTTGCCCTGGAATGCGTGTTTAAGGCGCGAGCCCAGGTCTTTATACACCTGCAACAGTTTTTCCGACACAAGACGCTCGCCATAGGGCGGGTTCACAATCATAAGCGCACGCTTTTCGGGCTGCTCAAAATCCTTTATGTCGCGGCAATTTATCTCTATTATGTCGCCCATCATCGCCGACTTCACATTCTTGCGGGCACAGGCAACCATACGACCATCGACATCGTAGCCATATATTTTGTGTTCAAAGGGGCGTTCCAAAGAGTCGTCCTCATAAATGGAGCGGAAGAGCTCGCTGTCGAAATCCCTCCACTTTTCAAAAGCATATCCCTTGCGGAAAACACCGGGAGCAATGTTGCGTGCAATGAGTGCAGCCTCTATGGGCAAGGTGCCGGAACCGCACATAGGGTCAATGAAATCGCACTCTCCGTTCCAGCCCGTGAGCATAATCATACCGGCAGCAAGCACCTCGTTTATGGGCGCAGGGCCTGTCTCCACGCGGTAGCCGCGACGATGCAGGGACTCGCCCGAACTGTCAAAAGCGAGCGTACAATCCTCGTGTGCAATGTGTATGTGGAACATCAAGTCGGGATTGTTCAAGCGGACAGAGGGACGACGGCCGCTCTTTTCGTTAAAGTAGTCGGCAATGGCATCCTTCACGCGATAAGCCACAAACTTGGAGTGGCGGAACACGTCGCTATAAACCACCGAATCGACCGAGAAGGTTGAATTTTCGTCGAGATATTCACTCCAATCGATACTCTTTATAACGTTATACACCTCGTCGGCATCGGTAGCCTTGAAGTGGAGAATGGGTTTAAGGATACGGACCGCTGTTCTCAAATGGAAGTTAGCCTTGTACATAAGCGCCTTGTCGCCCGTAAAAGAGACCATACGACGACCTATCTGCACGTTATTGGCACCCAGGCCCACCAATTCCTTTGCCAAGACATCTTCCAGGCCCTGGAAAGTCTTTGCTATCAATTCAAATTCCGCCATAATATAAGAAAGTGTTAAAAACCGGACGCGGCTCTTTGCCACAAGTACAAATGCAACGTTCCCCTGCAATCGCTTTGCGAGTGCAAAGGAACAAAAAAAAGCAATGCGAAACAACCAACAGACTTGATATTTGCAACAGAAAAGAGTACTTTTGTGTTGAATAAAAAATGAGGGAAATGCAAAAGAACAACAAAAGGAAGATACTATACACTGCGGCAGGAATAACAGCAGCCGTTGCACTGCTTGCCCTGCTTGGCAATGCCGCTGCCGACAAATTCAACGTACCATACTCACAGATACCCTATTGCGCAGTTTCGCCCAAACTGCCAAGCGAGATAACTTTTGCCGGTGAAACCATTGGACTCACACGCCAGGACCGCCGCGAAAGGCTCGACCGCGAAATACTCGCCTTCACCTATTCCCACATAAACACCCTTTTGCAAATAAAGCGTGCCAACCGCCTTTTCCCTATAGTGGAACCCATACTGAAAGAGTGCGGGGTGCCCGACGATTTCAAGTACCTTATGATTATTGAGAGCAACGGCGACATTTATGCCCGCTCCGCTGTGGGGGCAGCCGGTCTGTGGCAGTTTATGGAGAAAACCGCACAGCAATACGGCCTGGAAGTAAACAACCACATAGACGAACGTTATCACATAGAAAAGGCCACCCGCGCCGCCTGCGACTATCTCAAAGAGTCGTACGAACTTTTTGGCGACTGGCTTACCGTTGCAGCCAGCTACAATGCCGGGCGAAGCAACATAAGCAAACGCATTGAGAAACAGGAGGAGAGTAAAGCCATAAACCTGCACCTTGTGCCCGAAACATCGCGCTACCTTTTTCGCCTGCTTGCAGCAAAGAGCATTTTCACCGACCCTGTCAACTTCGGGTTCATAATACAGCACCACGACCTCTACCCCGCACTGCCCGTTGCGAAAAGAATAACCGTAAAACGGCCCGTAAAGAGCTGGCCGGCTATTGCCGCAAAACACGGACTCACATACTTGCAGCTGCGCGAGGCCAACCCGTGGATAAGGGACACCGAACTGCCTGCCGGCAAAAGCACTAAAAGATACAGCGTGATAATACCCGACTCGGCCCGCCTTCATTACAACCCCGAAGATACCCGCGCCCATAACCCTAAATGGGTTATTAAATAATAAATCCTGGCTCACCTGCAAATTCTAGGGGACTTGCTCAAAACTTTTCGGTGTTATTATCGGCTATTCTCTTATGTAGGGGCGCACCGGTGTGTGCGCCCAACCATTGCGTGGCTTTCATCTGGGCAGACACACCGGTCTGCCCCTACGGCAAAACTGCAAACCTCCTGCGCTAAACACTTTGCT